>JBIOYC010000092.1:0-13434 GCA_044869955.1 Thermoanaerobaculia bacterium
GCAGGTCGTGGCTGGTGGGCAGCAGGCAGGTCAGGGGTGCCGGCCAGACGCGAGCGAGCGCGGTGAGGGCCGGATGGCCGGGATCCACGCCCAGGAGCGACAGCTGATCGGGACTCGCGATCACCACCGGCAGAGGCTTGTCTGGTTCGCGACCCTTCAGCTCGTAGATCAAGCCAACTCCCGTTGCGCTTCGTGGATCCACGCCCAGCCCGTAGCTGGATTCCGTGGGGAGAGCAAGGATACCACCCCGCTCCACCCTCTCTCGGAGCGGCGCCGGGTCCTGCCCGAACCGCCAACGCTCCGCCCGGCTCATTGCCGGCGCTCGGAGGAGGCGAGCAACTCGCGGGCGTGGGAGCGGGAGAGGTCGGTGACCTTCGAGCCGGCGAGCATGCGCGCGACCTCCTCCACCCGGGCTTCGCGCGACAGCGGCTCCACCGAGGTGTAGGTGCGGCCGTCCCGTTCGTCCTTGAGCAAGCGGAGGTGGAGGTCGGCGTAGGACGCGACCTGGGGCTGGTGGGTGACCACCAGGATCTGGCTGTCGGCGGCCAGGCGCTGGAGCTTCTCGCCCAGGGCCGCGGCCTGGGCGCCGCCGATGCCCACGTCCACCTCGTCGAAGATCAGCGTCGCATCGCGGCCCTCGCGTCCCCCGGCGGCCAGCTGGAGGGCCAGGTAGAGGCGGGAGAGCTCGCCCCCGGAGGCGATGCGCGCCAGCGAGGCCATCGGCTCGCCGAGGTTGGGCGCGAACTCGAAGACCACCTGGTCGAGGCCCTCGGCCCCGAAGTCCACCGCCACGCCGTCGAGCTCGAGGGAGCTCTCGGCGCGGCCACGGCGCTCGAGCCGCACGCCGAAGCGGGCCTTGGCCAGGCCGAGGTCGCCCAGCTCGGCTTCGATGCGCCCGGCCAGGGCCTGGCCCCACCGGGCTCGGGCCGCCGACAGCTCGAGGGCGGCCCGACGGTAGCGCTCGAGCGCCTCCGCCACGGCGGTCTCGAGGCCTCCCTGGTCCTCCCCTACTCCCGCCAGCTCGGCCAGCTCCTCGGCGATGCGCTGGCGCAGGGCGAGCACCTCCTGGGTGCCGGCGCCGTAGCGGTGGAAGAGGCGCTCGAGCAGGGCCAGCCGGTCCTCGACCTGATCCAGGCGCCGCGGGTCGGACTCCACCCGGCCCAGCCGTTCGCCCGCCTCGCGAGCGATCTCCTCGAGGCGAATCCGGGCCTCCACGAGCTCCTCCCCCCACCCCGCGGCCCCCGGCTCCCAGGCGGCGAGGACGGCGAGATGGCCAGCGGCCCGGGCAATACGGGGGGCGGCGGCGTCCTCGTCCTCGGTGAGCAGGGCGAGAGCGCTGCCGAGCCCTTGCCGGATGGCCTCGGCGTGGCGCAGCACCTCGCGCTCGGCGGCGAGCTCGACCTCCTCCCCGGCCACCAGGCCGGCGGCGTCGACGTCCCGCGCCTGGTGCTGGAGCAGCTCGAGCCGCTCGCGGCGGCCCCGCTCGTCGCCGGTCAGGCGGGCCAGGCGGTCGGCCTTGTCGCGCCAGGCACGGTAGGTCGCGGTCGTCTCGGCGAGGCGCTCGGCCCCTTCGGCGCCGCCGCTGGCGTCGAGCCAGGCACGCTGGAGGTCGGGGGTGGTGAGGCCCAGCTCCTCGCGCTGGCCGTGGATGCGCAGCAGCTCGGGGGCGAGGTCGGCGAGCAGGCGGGCGGTCGCCGGCTGGTCGTTGACGAAGACGCGGTTGCGACCGCTGCGGCTGACCTCGCGGCGGATCAGCAGCTCGCCCTCGTCCGCGTCGAGCCCGGCGTCGTCGAGAATGGCGCGCCAGGCCCCCGGCGCGGGCTCGAAGAGGCCCGAGACCTGGAGCGAATCCGCCCCGGCGCGGATGGCGTCCACGGAAGCGCGGCCGCCGGCCAGGAGGGCCAGGGAGTCGACGATCAGCGACTTGCCGGCGCCGGTTTCCCCGGTCAGGGCGTTGAGACCCGGGCCCAGCTCGAGGGCCGCATCCGCCACCACGGCGAGGTTCTTCACCCTCAGCTCGCGCAGCAAGCGGTCCTCCGGTTCCCGTTGTCTGGGCTCATCGCGGCCCTGGATCGTACCCCAAGGATAGAATCCGCTGCCGGAGGCCACACCATGGCCATGCGCCCGTTCGCGACCGGCACGGTCGCCATTCTGATGACCCTCGCCCCTGCATCGACCCTACCTCTCCTCGCCGCCGACCCCACGGTGCCGGTGCCACCGAGCATCGAGACCCGCAACGTCCCGGCCCTACCCCTTGCCACCCGCGAGCGCCTGCTCGCCTACGCGAGCTTTCGCTCCGCCGCGCTGGCCGACTGGCATCCCGACGATCGGCGCCTGCTGATCCTCACCCGCTTCGCCGAGAGCAGCCAGCTGCACGAGGTGCGCTCTCCCGGCGCCGCGCGCTACCAGCTGACCTTCTTCGACGAGCCGGTGGGCGGCGGCCTCTACCGGCCCCGCCACTCCGAGCAGATCGCCTTCCTGCGCGACGAGGGCGGCAGCGAGCAATTCCAGGTCTACCTCTTCGACCGGCGCGATGGCCGCATCCGGCGCGCCACCGACGGCAAGAGCCGCCACGAGGGCTTGAGCTGGTCGCCGGACGGCGCCGTCCTCGCCTACACCGGCAACGCCCGCAACGGCCGCGACTCCGACCTCTACCTCTGGTGTCCCGACAGCGGCGAGGAGCGCCGCCTGGTGGAGCTGACCGGCAGCTGGAGCACCCTCGACTGGAGCCCCGACGGCAAGCAGCTCCTGCTGCTGCGCTTCGTCTCGGCGCTCGAGAGCCACGTCTGGCGGGTCGAGCTGGAGACCGGCGCCCTGACCCCGGTCTCCCCCCGCGAAGAGCCGGCCGCCTCCTACAGCAAGGCCCGCTGGTCGCCGGACGGCGCCTCGGTGTACCTGACGACGGACCGCGGCAGCGAGCTCCAGCGCCTGGTGCGGCTGGACCTGCCGAGCGGCCTCTGGACGGTGCTGACGGACGGCCTCGACTGGGACGTCGAGACCTTCGACCTGTCGAGCGATGGCTCCCTGCTCGCCTACTCGGCCAACGAGGACGGCGTCAGCCACCTGCATTTCCTGGACGCCGGCAGCGGCGAGCAGAGGCCGGCCCCCGTCCTCCCTGCCGGCCGGCTCTCCGGCCTGCGCTTCCGGCCCGGCTCGAGCGAGGTGGGCTTCGCCCTCTCCTGGGCCCGCTCGCCGAACGACGTCTACAGCTACGATCCGAGCTATGGCGTGCTCTGGCGCTGGACCGAGAGCGAGACCGGGGGGCTCGACCCCCAGCTCTTCGTCGAACCCGAGCTGGTGCGCTTCCCGACCTTCGATCTCCTACCCGGCGCCGACCCTCGTCAGCCGGGCCCCCCCCGGACCATCCCGGCCTTCGTCTACCGCCCGAATCCCAACCTCCACCCGGGCCCACGGCCGGTCTTCATCGGCATCCACGGCGGCCCCGAGTCCCAGGCCCGTCCGAGCTTCCAGGGTGGCGACAACTACCTGGTCAACGAGCTGGGAGTGGTGTTGATCCTGCCCAACGTGCGGGGCTCGACCGGCTATGGACGCGCCTATCTGAACCTCGACAACGGGCGCCTACGCGAGGGCTCGGTGCGCGACATCGGTGCCCTCTTGGACTGGATCGCCACCCAGCCGGACCTGGACCCGAAGCGGGTGGTGGTCGGCGGCGGCTCTTACGGCGGCTACATGGCGTTGGCCTGCCTGGTCTTCTATCCCGAACGCCTGGCCGGCGGCTACGACTCGGTAGGGATCAGCAACTTCGTCACCTTCCTGACCAACACCCAGGACTACCGCCGCGACCTGCGGCGCGTCGAGTACGGCGACGAGCGGGACCCCGAGATGCGGGCCTTCCTGGAGAGCATCTCGCCGCTCCATCACGTGGCGAGGATGCGCGGGCCCCTGCTGGTGGCCCAGGGCGCCAACGACCCCCGGGTGCCCCTCTCCGAGTCCACCCAGATGGTCGAAGCTCTCGAGAAACGCGGCGTCGAGACCTGGTACGTGGTCGGCAAGGACGAGGGTCACGGCTTCCGCAAGAAGCGCAACGCTGACTACCTGCAGGGGGTGTTCGTGGAGTTCTTGCGGAAGGTGATGAAGCTCTAGCTCGCCACGCTGACCCGATTCCGGCCGGCCCTTTTCGAGGCGTAGAGGGCCTGGTCGGCGGCCTCGTAGAGCTCGGTGTGGCGGCGCATGCCGCTCCCGCGCTCGGCGACCCCGATCGAACAGGCCACGGGCACCGGCACGTCGCAGTAGCGGAAGTCGAGCTCGCGCACGCCGCGGCAGATCGCCTCCGCGACCTCCGTCGCTTCCGCGGCGCTGGTCTCCGGGCAGAGGATTACGAATTCGTCGCCCCCCACTCGGGCGATCAGCTGGTCCGGTTCCAGGCAGCTCTGGATCACCGTGGCCACCCGCTTGAGGACGAAGTCGCCGCAGAGGTGGCCGTTTAGGTCGTTGATCTTCTTGAAGTCGTCGATGTCGACCGCGATCAGGGCCAGGGTGCGGTCGCGGCGCACCGCGCGCGCCCACTCCCGCTCCGCCTCTTCCTCGAACTTGCGCTTGTTGAAGACGTCGGTCA
This sequence comes from Thermoanaerobaculia bacterium, assembly GCA_044869955.1. GTDB lineage: Bacteria > Acidobacteriota > Thermoanaerobaculia > Multivoradales > SZUA-115 > CALMKX01. Next base: position 4,577 of record JBIOYC010000092.1, read on the forward strand.
GGCCGTCGCGGTGCACCAGGTCGGAGATCGCCTGGTAGTAGGCGTGCTCGACGTCCTGCTCGAGCAGGAACTTGAAGTGCACCGAGGCGACCTGGAAGCGGTCACCGCTGCGCAGCTCGACGCCGCCGCGAACCGGCTGGCCGTTCAGATAGGTGCCGTTGGTCGAGCCGAGGTCGGCCAAGCGCACCGAGGCGCCGCGGAACTCGAGCTCGGCGTGGCGTCGAGAGATGGAGAGGATCTCGGGGATGCTGACGTCGGCGTCGGGATCGCGGCCGACCACCAGCTTCAAGCCCCGGCCCAGTCGGTAGCGGGCGCCCAGACGCCGGCCTTCCGGATGGGCGATGAGAATGACGTTGGCTTCGACCGGCTCGGGGGAGACCCCTCCGAGCTGGCCTTCCGTCAGGTCGGTGAGGGTGGCGGGATCGTCCCGGAGGGCTTCGAGCTCGAGGCTCTCGGTGCGCGACTCGGGGTCTCGCCGGCCCACCAGGCCGGAGATGCGGGATGAGCTCCTGCTGCCCACGAAAAGTGCCCGTTGCTCCTTCGGCGATCGAACGGAGGCAAGCTATCACCGAGGGGGTCTGGGGTCAAACCGGAGACGAGCGCCCCGAGGGGCAGTCGGGGCGCTCCCGAGACGGGCTAGCTGACCGGCTCCGGGTCGATCGGGTCGGCGCAGACCGTGCCGATCTGCTGCGGAACCGGTTCACCGATGGCGTCCTGGTGCTGGAGCACAGGCTTGGCCTGGGCATACTTGCGGCACTTCTTGGGCGGCTCCGGCGGGTGTGGGCCGTTCTCGGGGATCGGCGTGGAGATCGTGCCGCACCAGCCCGGATAGAAGCCGCCGGTGCCCGGGAAGCTGGTGTCCGGGGCGTCGTCGCAGTCGGTGTCGATGATCACCGGGCTCGACACCGTGACCCCTCCCGAGCCCGGCACGTTGTTCCAGCAACCGCCGCTGGAGGTCAGGGAGACGGTGTCGATCGCCGTCAGCACGTCGCCGCTGGTGTTCGTCCAGGTGACCTGCCCGATGACCGTCATGCTCGAGGCGAAGGTTCCACCGGTCGCCGTCGTCTGGGTGATCGCGATCGTCCCGTTCGGCTGGGTGCTGGCTGGATCGAGACAGATGCTGACCGCCCAGCTGTTGCCGCACGGATCCGTCCAGGCGCCATTGCGCAGGCTCAGGGCCGCGATGCGGATGATCCCGCTGCCGGTGCCGCCGACGAGGGTGATGGGGTTCGGCCGGTGGATCACCGTGTCGGCGTTGCCGAGGGGCTTGGTGGCCGCGAGCGGCTTGCCCACCACCGAGATCTGGCCGCCGAAGGTCTCGCCGCAGCCGAAGAAGTTGGTGGGCAGCGGATTGTCCGAGAAGTCGACGTAGGTGCCGGGAGACTTGCTGTGGAAGAGGTCGATGCCGGCCGGAATGACCGTCTGGGCCAGCGCCGGGACGGCCACCAGCGCCAGGGCGACGGCCAGGGATGCAAAGCGCAGAGCGTTTCTCGAAGTCATGATAAGCCTTCTCCGTATGAGTTTAAATTCTGGACGATACGCTCGCTCCTGCCCCGAGCGAGCAGCGGGCTCGTCCCCGAAACGGGACCGCGAACGACGTGCACGGTCTCTGCTTAGGGAAGCGAGAAGGAGAGCGAGGGCAGATAACGCTCTCGCCCGCTCCAGCTCAGACGTAGAGGGACAGAAAGCGGTCGAGCAGCCCGTCGGCCGCAGGGCTGGGGCGCAGCTTGGCGACGAAGGCCTCGTAGGCGTCGTCGTCGCCGAGGTAACGAGCCTGGTAGACCTTGGCCCGCCGCCGCATCTCCCCCTCCCCCATCTCGCTGTGGAACTGGCTGCCGTAGACCGGCCGGTCGGCGAGGCGTACCAACTGGAAGCGGCAGCGCTCGGTCGACGCCAGGGGCACCAGACCCGGGGGGGGCCGGTCGATCCGGTCGTTGTGCCCGAGCTGGACGGCGAACCGGCCCGGCAGGCCCGCCAACAGCGGATCCTCCTCGCCCTCGGGTGTGACGTCGAGGTCGAAGGTGCCCACCTCGCTGCCGGCCGGGTCGGTGACCACCGTGCCGCCCAGGGCCCGCCCCAGGAACTGGTGGCCCCAGCAGGAGCCGAAGTAGGGCCTCCCCTCCTCCACCCAGCGCACGAAGACCTCGGTCAGGGCCGGGGTGAAGTCGTCGTCCTGGGTGACCGAGTGGCTGCCCGCACCGCCAATCATCAGCACGTCGGCGTCCTGGACCTGCCGCCAGGTGAGGGCGGCATCCTCGACCACGTTGTGCCAGCGCATCTGGTGGGCCTCCAGGCGACAGTGCCGCAGGAAGCAGCCGCGCTCCTGCTCGGCCACCTCCTCGTGATCCCGGACCTGGATCAGGAACAGCCGCACCTCGGATCGGGGCTTACCCACGGCTCAGCGCTCCTCGTCCGCCTGGCGAACCAGCTCGCGGGCGCGGCGGGAAGCCTCGACGATGGTCTTGATCAGCGTCACCCGCAGGCCCCCCTCCTCGAGCTGGAGGATGCCGTCGATGGTGCAGCCGGCGGGGGTGGTCACCGCATCCTTGAGCACGGCCGGATGGTCGCCGGTCTCGATCACCATCCGCGCCGCTCCCAGGCAGGCCTGCGCCGCCAGCTCGGTCGCGATCGCCCGCGGCAACCCGGCCTTCACCCCACCCTCGGCCAGGGACTCGATGATGATGTAGACGAACGCCGGGCCGCTGGCGGACAGGCCGGTGACGGCGTCGAAGTACTTCTCGTCGAGCACCAGGGCCCGGCCCAGGCGCTCGAAGAGGGACTGGGCCAGCTGCAGCTGCGCCGGCGTGGCGTGTCGGCCCCCGCACACGGCGGTCATGCCGGCCCCCACCTGGCTGGGGGTGTTGGGCATGGCACGCACCACCGGCACCGGGGCGGCGAGCCGCTCCTCGATGTAGGAGGTCGAAACGCTGGCCAGGATGCTCACCAGCAGGTGGCGAGGCGTGAGCACCGGCGACAGCTCCGCCAGCACGGCATCGGCGGTCTGCGGCTTGACGCAGAGCAGCACCAGGTCGGCCTCGGCCGCCGCGGCGCGGTTGTCGAGGCTGGTGCGCACTCCGAGGTCGCGAGCGACGGCGGCGATGCGGTGGGAGTGGCGGGCCGTGGCCACCACCTCTGCAGGGTCCACCACGCCGGCGGTCAGCCAGGCATTGACCAGGGTGGTGCCCATCTTGCCGGCGCCGATCAGGGCGAGCCGGCCAGGGCTGCTCACGAGCCTCTCCGGCGCTTGAGGAACGCGCGCATCACGTGCATCGCCACCTCCGGGTTCTCGCGCAGGCGTCGCATCGAGTAAGGGTACCAGTCGCGGCCGTAGGGCACGTAGACCCGCAGCCGGTGGCCACTCCGGAGCAGGATCGTGCGCAGCTCCTCCTCCACGCCGAGCAGCATCTGGAACTCGTAGCGTTCCCGCGGCACGCGCAGGCGATCGATGAGGGCCACCGCCCCGGCGACCAGGAGCTCGTCGTGAGTGGCGATGCCGACGTAGACCCCCTGGGTGAACAGCTTCTCGAGGGCGGCCAGGAACGCCAGGCGCACGGTGTCGTAGCCCTTCCAGGCGAGCTGCCGGGACTCGATGTAGATGCCCTTGCACAGGCGCACGTTGGCGCCCTCGGCCGGCAGGGCCTCGATGTCGGCCAGAGTGCGCCGCATGTAGGCCTGGAGCACCACGCCGACGTGGCCATGGCGGCGGTGCAGCTCCTGGTACATGCGCAGCGTGGCGTCCGTGGTGCTGGCGTCCTCCATGTCGATGCGCACGAAGCTGCCGAGCCGGGCCGCGGTCGTCACCAGCTGCTCGATCGAGTCCCGGCAGAAGCCTTCGTCGATCGACAGGCCGAGCAGGGTTGGCTTGATCGAGATGTTGGAGTCGAGCCCCTGGGCGGCGATGTCGCCGAGCACTTCCTGATACTCGGTGACCGCCTGCTCGGCCAGCACCCGTTCCCTGACCTCTTCCCCGAGCAGGTCGAGGGTGGCCATCGCCCCCTGCTGGTTCAAGGAGCGGATGGTCGCGAGGGCCTCCTGACGAGTAGCTCCCGCGACGTAGCGTGCCGCCACCTTGCCGACGATCGGCTTGGGGACCAGCGGCAGGGTGGTGATGACCAGCCGACTGAAGAGGCTCATGTCGGCCGCTACGCGGCGACGCCGGCCTCGGGGCCCGGCGCCGGATCGTCCACCACCCAACGCACCGAACGCGAGCACGGACAGGTGCCGCCCACTCGCTTGAGGGCCGGCATGTGACGGGAGGCTTCCTCGATGGTGATCTCTCCCGCCTGCACCCGGCGCAGGGTGCGGGCGTAGTCGCGGAAGTCCTTGCCCGCCACGTAGGACTCGGGCAGGCTGGCACAGAGGTGGCGCAGGTAGGCCTCGACGTCGTCGAAGACCTCGCCGCGGCTCCCCACCAGGGTGAAGGCCGACACGCCCCGGCGGCGGAAGAAGCTCTTGTTCGGGGTGAAGAGCAGGTCCTCGGGACGGACGCCGCGCTCACAGACGCCTTCGGTCTGGAGCCTCTCGAGCAGGGACTCGACCTCGCTGCGCTGCAGCTCGGGCAGCCGGGCGCGCAGATAGCGGACGTTCAGGTCGCGGATCAGCTTGCCGAGCTCGGCGTAGTAGGCGTCCTGGGCCTCGGCGTTCTTCATCGGCTTCAGGCCCATGCGCACGTTCGAGCCACCACCTCGCTCGTCGCCGAACATCTCCAGGCCCCGCGGCAGCCACTTGTTGATCGTGTGCTGGAGCATCGGGATGGTCATGAAGGCCTCACCGGCCGCGGCTTGCTGCACCCAGCGGCGCATCGGCACCACCCCGGCTGCCAGGTGGAAGGCCTCCTCGCGCAGCATCGGCGGCATGCTCTCGGCCATTGGCTTGTAGGCGCTGACCTGTTGCATCTGGAGCTGGTACTTGCCGACGCGGTCGATCATGGCGCAGAAGACGATCGAATCGACGAAGCTGTCGAAGGCGATGTTGAAGGCCCCCAGGACGTGGGAGCCGGTGGTCATGGAGAGGATCTCCTCCACCATGTCGGCGCTCGCCTGCTGGGACACCGAGCTCCAGTCGTCGTCGATCAGCAGGTGGAGCATCTGGTAGCCGTGGCGCAGCTCCTCGGCCATCATGCGCAGGATCCACACCTGCTCCTCCTCCTCCTGAGCCCGTGCCAGCACCTCCCGGTGCTGCTGGATCGAGCCGAACTCGGTGGAGGCCTGGGCTTTGATGGCGCCCAGGAGGTAGTGCGCCTGCTCGGCCGCCAGCTCGGCCGCCCGCGGGATCTTCGGCTTGCCCTTGTGGTCGCCGCACTCGATCTCGTCGCAGATGCCGAGCTCCCGGTAGGCGCAGAGCTCGAAGCGGCGATCGGTCGGGAAGTAACGATCCCAGCTCTCCATCAAGTAGGGGTAATCGGTCAGGTAGGTCTCGCGCCACTTGACGACCGCGGCGTGATAGTGAGGGGGTAGTTGGGCAGACCTCGTGCGCATCTCGGCGGTCTCCAGGTCAGAAAGCTCTCTCGAACGGGCGGAGGCTGGACGGGACGAATCCCAAGGAGGCGAAGAACTGGTTGAGATCCAACCGGCTCTCCTCCACCAGGGTGCGGACCTTCCTGGCCCCCTGGCTCTGGAAGTACGACAGGGCGGCCTCGCCCAGCCGGCGACCGACCGAGTGGCCGCGGTGCTCGGGATCGACTCCCACTACCTCGATCCAGCCGGTGGTGTCATCCTGGCCGAACTCCCCCGAACGGACCTCGCCCAGCATGAAGCCGATCACCTGGCCGCCAGACTCCGCGACCAGGGAGCCGCCGGGGTCCCGCCGCAGGTAGTAGGTCAGCCGGCGCTCCCAGACGTCGGGACGGTACTGACCGGACAGCTTCTCGTCGATGGCGATGATGGAATCGAGATCCAGCTCGTCGGCAGGGCGGATCTTCACCTCGGATGGGCTCATGGTTCCTCGCAGGGGGGCGGGCGTTCCCGGGGAGAAATCTTATCGGGTGGGGCGGGCCAGGGCAACGACGAGGCCCCGGGAGACCTCGCCGTCGTAGTCGCCTCAGCTGCACTCCGGCGGATCGGGGGCGCCGTCGCAGATCGGGAGCAGGACGTCCGGCGCCCCGCCCGGGTCGGTGACGTTGCCGAGCTGGATGGCATCGAAGCCGACGCTGAAGCGGCCGTTGGCCGTCATCACAGCCTGAACGTAGTTCTGCATCTGGGGCTCGAAGGGCACCTGGCTGCCAACCACCGAGTTGTTGAAGTTCAGGTAGAGCCAGCCGAAATCGAAGCTGACCGGGAAGTCCGACGAGTTGACGCCGGTCCGGTTGCTTTCCCACGGGAACGGGATCAGCGAGACGCCCGGAAGCGGCGGCGAGAAGGGTGAGGTCTGGGGGACCTCCGGGTTCTCCTGCTCGTCGAAGATCACGATCTGATTGGCCGAGAGTGGGTAAGGGACCGGAGCCGCGAGAGCGCAGTTGAACGGCGCGATCGAACGCTTGGCGTCGCGCCAGACGATCAGGTCCGTGCCGCCATCGAAGACACCGCCGTTGAGGAAGCGAATCGCGAACTGGTTGGCCAGACCCTCGCGCTGGTCCGCACCGCCCGAGTAGCGGCGGTAGAAGGTGTAGTTGCCCACGCCCAGCTGATCGTCGGCCTCGATGTGCACCAGCGGCATGCCCTGGGCCGAGCTCTCCGTGTCCCTGACGTAGAACACGTCACCCCAGAGCACGTTCTCGTTGTTGGCCACGCCGGTTCCACCGGAGATGAAGTAGCCGACGTCGCCCGGGAACTGCAGGCTGCAGAAGTTGACGTTGTCGATCGTGATGTAGCCGCGGGCGATGGTGTCGCCGTGGTCGACCCCCGAGCAGAGGCCGCCGAAGACCACCGGCGAGGCCTGGCCGGTGTGAGCCGCCCGGATGTGGTCGAGCAGCAGGGCCGGCAAGGGCGGCAGGGGGAGCTGGTCGTTGCAGGAGACCGAGCCGGGACCGACCCCGGTGACGCCGCTCGAGGTGGTCGAGAAGACCCCTCGGGGGCTGATGGCCGTGTCGTTGTGCGAGGTCTGGGGCAGCGTGCCGGTGTCGAAGAGGTCCCGCAGGTTGAAGGTCAGGACGTCGTAACCGGTCAGGAAGACGTTGAAGTCGAGGGTCGGGACCGAGAGGTCGGTCCACAGCGTGACGTGGGCGATGGCCGGAGCGTCGCTCGCGTTGTTGATCGAGAACACGGTCGAGTTCCAGACCGGGTCGGTGAGGTCGACCTCGAAGTAGGGCAGCAGCAGGGTCGCCGCCGGCACGACGTCGACGGTGCCGATCTCGGCGGTCGCAGAAGGAGCGAGCGAGACGGCGAGCAGCAGGCCCCAGGACAGGGCTCGATCGCGGATCATGGGGGGTCCCTCCGTGTCTGGCTGATCAGAAAGGCTGACTGAGCCCGGATATGTTACATCAGCAAAAGCGATTCGCAACTTCGACGTGCTCGTGGGCGTGATAGCTCGAGCGCACCAGGGGCCCGGCCTCGCAGTGGGCGAAGCCGAGCTCCAGGGCGTAGCGCCGCAGGGCAGCGAACTCGTCCGGGTGCACCCAGCGGTCGACCGGCAGATGCTTGCGGGTCGGCTGCATGTACTGGCCGATGGTGAGGATCTCGACCCCCGCGGCGCGGATGTCGGCGATGGTCGAAAACAGCTCCTCCCCGGTCTCTCCCAAGCCGACCATGATGCCGGTCTTGAGCCGTCCCCCGTAGGAACCTTGCGCGTGGCGCTGGGCGGCCTCGGCGAGGAGGGCCAGGCTGCGGTCGTAGCGGCTGCCCGGGCGAGCCTGGCGGTAGAGCCGGGGCACGGTCTCCATGTTGTGGGAGAAGACCTCGGGCCGAGCCCCGAGAACGACGTCGAGAGCGTCCGGAACGCCCCGGAAGTCAGGGGTGAGCACCTCGACGGCGGTACCCGGGCACCTGGCGTGGATGGCCTCGATGACCTCGGCGAAGTGGCGGGCGCCGCCGTCCGGCAGGTCGTCGCGATCGACCGAGGTGATCACCGCGTGCTTCAGGCCCATCACGGCCACGGCCTGGGCCACGTGCTCGGGCTCCTCGGCGTCCACCCCGGCCTTGGGTCGGCCGGAGGTGACGGCGCAGAAGCCACAGCGCCGAGTGCAGACGTCGCCCAGGATCATGAAGGTGGCCGTACCGTGCTGGCCCCAGCACTCGTAAATGTTGGGGCAGCGGGCTTCCTGGCAGACCGTGTTGAGGTTCAGACGGTCGACCAGGCCCTTGACCTCGTGGTAGCGGGCGGGGGTCGAAAGTCGGATGCGCAGCCACTCGGGTCGCCCCTCGCGGCGGCTCTCGGCGCGTCCGATCTGGATCAGGTTGTCACTCATCTCGGGAGGGGAGTCTAGCAGCCCCGCCTCAGACCTCCACGTCCAGCGCCACGTCGAGGTTGGGGGCGCTGTGGGTGATCCAGCCTACTGAGAGCAGGTCGACGCCGGTTGCGGCGATGGCCGGCGCGGTCTCGAGGGTGATACCGCCGGAGGCCTCGGTGATCGCCCGGCCGGCGATCTTGCGCACGGCCTCCGCCAGGGTCGCGGGCCCCATGTTGTCGAGCAGGATGGCGTCGACGCCCGCTGCCAGGGCCTCGTCGACCTGCGCGAGGGCGTCCACCTCGATCTCCACCTTGACCAGATGGCCGACCGAGCGCCGCACCCGAGCCACGGCCTCGGTGATCGAGCCAGCCACGGCGCGGTGGTTGTCCTTGATTAGCACCGCGTCATCCAGACCAAAGCGATGGTTGGCGCCGCCGCCCAGGCGCACGGCGTACTTCTCGAGGGCCCGTAGGCCGGGGGTGGTCTTGCGGGTGCAGGCGATCTGGGCTCGGGTGCCCCGCACTGCCTCGACCAG
>JBIOYC010000093.1:0-3281 GCA_044869955.1 Thermoanaerobaculia bacterium
GCCGCGGTTGTCGTAGACGGCGCTGGTGAGGCGGTTGCTGGTCTTGGAGGTGGGCGTGCCGTAGGCCTGCACCCCGGAGATGCCCTGGAGGTTGCCGAAGCGGTCGAAGGCGTAGGTCTGGAAGACCGTAACTCCTCGCCCTCCCCCGTCTTGCAGCCAGGCGCCCGGCGCCGCATCCTGAGCCTCCGAGAGGAGGTCCTGGATGGATCGACGAGTGCGTCGTTTTCGGCAGGAGGTGGAGCGGCTGGGTCTGGGTCGGGTGGGAGGTCGGTATCCGGCGTGGTTGCGGGCGGAAGCGCTGGCGATCCTGGGAGAGCAGGCGCCGGGGCCGGTGGCCGCGCAGCTCGGTGTGGCGGTGGCGAGCTTGGAGCGTTGGCGTGCGCAGGCTTCGGGGCGGGCGGGAGAGCCGACGTTCTGCCGGGTGGAGGTCGAGGCCGTCGGCGAGGGCGAGCCGGCTTCGGGCTGGGTGGTGGTGACGCCGCGGGGGTATCGCGTCGAGGGGCGGGATGCGGCCACGCTGTTGCGGGTGCTGTCGGAGCTGTCGTGATCGGCAGCACGCGGCAGGTGACGGTGTGGGCTTACGCCCGGCCGGCCGACCTGCGGCGCGGCTTCGACGGCCTGGCGGCCTTGGTGCGGCAGGGTCTGGGGCGTCGCGAGACCTCGGGGGACCTGTTCCTCTTCGTCAGCCGGGACCGTCGCCGGGCCAAGGTGCTGCTGTGGGACGGCACGGGCCTGTGCATCTACGCCAAGCGGTTGGAGGAGGGGCGGTTTGCGAGCCTGGCGCCGGGAGCGTCGGGCAGCTCGATCCGCCTGACGATGTCGGAGCTGGCGCTGTTTCTCGAGGGCAGCCGCATGGTGGGTCGGGTTTCATTGTCTCCGCCGGTCTTCGAGGTGTCCGAGAAAAAACCTTTCTGATAGACTCTGCTCGTGCTTTCCCTCGAGCAGGAGACCCGGCCGGACGTGCTGCGGGAGGTAGCGCTGCTGCTCGAGAAGGAAGTGCGGCGCCTTCGCCGAGAGAACCGCGAGCAGCTGGCGGTGATCGATCACTTCCAGGGCCGAGACACCGGCCTGGAGCTGCAGATCGAGCTCGACTACCTCAAGATCGTCCTGGCTCAACGCGAGCGTGCCCTTTTCGGGCCGTCCTCGGAGAAGCGCGGCGGCCCGCAGGCAGCTCCTCGCCAGCGCGAGCCCCAGAAAGGCCACGGTCCGAGCGAGCAGCGGAAGCTGCCGGTCGTCGACGTCCCGCACGAGCTGAAGGAGACCGAGCGCACCTGCCCGACGTGCTCGGGTCAGCTCGAGGAATGGAGCGATCAGCACGAGATCTCCGAAGAGATCACGGTCGTCGAGCGGCACTTCGTGCTGACGCGACACCTGCGCAAGAAGTACCGTTGCCGCTGCAACGCCGCGGTGGTCACGGCGCCGGGGCCGCTGAAGCTGATCCCCGGTGGCCGCTACTCTCCAGCGTTTGCCGTCGATGTGGCGATCAGCAAGTACCTCGATCATCTGCCGCTTGAACGGCAATGCCGGGTGATGGAGCGCGAAGGGCTTGCGATCACCTCGCAGACCCTGTGGGATCAGATCGCGGCGCTGGCCCGCGTGCTCGAGCCGACCTACGAAACGCTCGGCCAGCGCATCCTCGCCGAGCCCGTGGTCCACGCCGACGAGACGCGCTGGCGCCTGTCCCGCCGGGGCGAGACGAAAACCTACTGGGTCTGGTGCTTGACCAGCCCCAGCGTCGCCTTCTATCGCATCCTCGACAGCCGCAGCAAAGACGCCGCCTCGACGATGCTCGACTCGTACGAGGGCAACGTCGTGGCCGATGGCTACGGCGCCTACGAAGCCCTCGCCCGTGCCGGCCCCAGCTTCACCCTCGCTCACTGCTGGGCGCATGCCCGACGCAAGTTTGTCGAGATCGAAGATTACTTTCGTGAGCCGGCCCAGGAGGTCCTCGACCTGATCGCTGAGCTGTATGCGATCGAGCGCTCGGTGCCCGCGGCCCACGCCGAAGAAAGCGAGGAGGAAGCTACGGCGCGGCTCGAGCTGCGCACCCGGCTGCGCCAGGAGCGCTCACGCCCCGTCCTCGAACGCATCCGCTCCTGGGCCGAGGCCCAGGCCGCGCTGCCCCGAAGCGGCCTCGGCGAAGCCGTGCGCTATCTGCTCGGCCTCTGGCCCGGCTTGACCCGCTTCCTCGACGACCCGCGCATCCCGCTCGACAACAACCCCGCCGAGCGAGCCTTGCGCGGCATCGTCGTCGGCCGCAAGAACCACTACGGCTCCCGCTCCCGGCGCGGCTGCCACGTCGCCGCCCTCTTCTACACCCTCTGCGAGACCGCCAAGCTGCGAGGCGTCGAGCCCCGCGCCTACCTGCTGCGAGCCACCGCCAACGCCCTCAAAGAGCCCGGAGCCGTCACCTACCCCTGACCGAACTGGCCAGCCTCAGCGGCTGGCTGCGAAGCGAGGGGGTAGGGCGAGGTCTTACCTTGTTTTGGGGCTAGCTGATGCCAGGTCCGCAAGTTGCAAACATTCTCCGCCGCTGATTGTGTTCAAGAACAAGATCCGGAGAGGCGTTGCCGTAGCCGAACTTCCAAACCAATCAGTAATGAACAGGTGCGTAGTCGAGGGTCATGCAGACAACGCGGTCCTCTTGATCGAGATATACCCAGATGGTAGCCTGCCCGCTCTCGCGGCGATAGACTAGTGCCTTAGCCGAGGTTGGCGCACAGCCAGAGTGCCAACCTTCAGAGTCTGTCGCAAGTGCCACGTGATCAGGCTTACCTACCCGGCGAATGACTTCAGCTTCAGTGTGGCCAGGCTGGACTCGATGTAGTGGAGATGTCCAACGATCACACGAAGCGACCGCGAGTACAGCAAATACCACATAGCCCCAGCGAAAGAGCAGGCTGCGAGGCCCCCGCTGTATTGCCGTGGCTGGGAACGCCGACGTTGGAATCATAGGGGAATCCTCCCGCGGCAGTTCTTCCATGGATGTGTCAAGTCGATCCAGAGGTGCGGTAGCTGGGCCTTGAGGTCGTGCATAGCAGCGGCAATCCAGCGTAGGCACGCCTTGCCACAAGTTTCCTGGGTTTCGAATCGGCGTCCTCGGTAGCCTTCACGGCCGCGCTCTACCTGTGCAAAGGACTCCGTGATTTGGGCAACATGTCGATCCTCCTCACGCCTGATCCGCTCCGGATCATAGCAGTCTGTCGAGTAATACACCGGAATTGGACCATTGAGCTTCACGTACGGGAGCATCTGCCAATCGCCGTCTCGGCACTCACACC
>JBIOYC010000094.1:0-38110 GCA_044869955.1 Thermoanaerobaculia bacterium
CGCCCCCGGGCTCGCCTCAGAGCAGGTAGGTGACGATCAGCTGTGGGCGGTTGGCCTGGGTGGCCGCCTCTCCGGGGTAGAAACCGATGTAGTCGTAGCCCAGGTCGTCGTTGTCGTCGAGGGTGAAGCCGACGCGCAGCTGGGTGGTGCCGGTCTTGTTGATCGCCGCCAGGCCCGCCGCGTTGAGGTTGCCGGTCGAGGCCGAGCCGTTGGTGGTGGGGTTCGACATCGTGGCCACCGAGGTGGCGGTCGCTGCGGCCTGCCAGTCGCCGATGGCGAAGGCGGTCGAGCCGCCGAAGCCGCCGGTCACGACGTCCGCCACGCAGGAGCTGTGGGTGCCGAAGGGGTTGGTGCCCGAGCTGGTGCCGCGCACCAGGCGCAGGGTGGCCACGGTGATGGTGGCGGTGTCGGGGATCGACGAGGTGTCGAAGGACACGACGCTCTTGTACTGCTCGTCGGCGCTGGTGTCGCCCACGCGCAGGGACGCCGTGCCGGTGTCGGTCGAGTTGCCGCCACCGCCGACGTTGCCGTTCTCCCCGCTCTCCCAGATCCGACCGTCCTGGGCGGAGACCGAGGTGAAGGTGACGGTCACCGGGTTGGTGGGGACGCTGGTCACGGTCACCGAGATCTCGTTCGAGACCAGGGCCGAGCCGCAGCCCGGGGTGGTGCGCTCGACCAGGAAGTAGTTCCCCACGGCCGGGAAGTCCACGCAGTTGAGCTGGTAGCTGGTGCCGGTCTGACCGCTGAGGTTGGTGATCGCGCCGCCCGAGACGGTGCGATAGCCCCATTGGTGGGCCGAGGTGCCGCCGCCGGTATCGGTGACGGTCGCCGTGCCGCCCAGGCAGGGGCTGCCGAGGGTGGTGCTGCCGGCCACCGCGATGGTGACGTTCGACAGCGGCGGCGCGATGGTGATCGAGGCGCTGCCCGCGCCGGGCTGGTTGCAGCCGGTGCTCGAGACGCTGGTCAGCGAGTAGGTGGTGGCGGTGGTGGGGGAGACCGAACGGGTGGCGGGGGAGGTGGTGATCCCGCTCTGCACCAGGCCGTCCGACCAGGTGAGGGTCCAGGGGCCGCTCCCAACCAGGGTGGCGGTCAAGGTGGTCGGGCTGCCCGAGCACACCGAGGTCGAGCCGGTCACCGCGGCCGGGACGGCGCAGCCCAGGTCCAGCCGGCCGTGGCCGTAGACGTTGTTGGGCACGGCGCCGGCGGCGCTGCTGCAGGTTGCCGAGGAGAGGGCGATGTCCTTCGCCGAGGAGGTCAGTCGCCCCTCGATGGCGTCGACGTTGCCGGCGAGCGACGGGAAGGCGGAGATCAGCACGGCGACGCCGCCGGCCACGTGGGGGCCGGCCATCGAGGTGCCGGAGAGGGAGCTGTAGGCGGTGTCGCTGGTGCGGTAGGAGGAGCGGGTGCTGGTGCCGGGGGCGACGAGGTCCGGCTTGACGCGGTTGCTGCCGTCCGCGGTCACCGGTCCGCGGCTGCTGAAGCTGGCGATGGTGTCGGTGCCAGTGTTGAGAGCGCCGGTGGTGAAGGAGGGGTCGTAGAAGCTGGGCGGGTCCGAGACCGTCGAGCAGCCCGAGCCCGAGTTGCCGGCCGAGACCTCCATCACGATGCCCGCCGCGCGGGTGTTGGAGACGCCGGTCAGGAGGATGTTCGGGGTGGTGCAGCCCTCGCTCGACGGGCAGCCCCAGGAGTTGATCGTGACGTGGGGAGCCTTGCTCGGGTCTCCCTGGGCGGTGGTGCCGCCCACCGGGTAAGGGGCGAGGAAGAACTCCATGCACTCGAGGTAGGAGGCCGGGGTGCCGGCCCCCTGGTTCATGTTGCGGCAGCCGATCCAGGTGGCGCCGGGGGCCATGCCGACCTGGTTGGCGCCATCCACCCCCACCGCCGTGCCCATGGTGTGGGTACCGTGGCCGTTGTCGTCACAGGGCTGGGTGGAGTTGGCGCCGCACACGCCGCCACCGCTGTGGACGGAGTCGTGCCAGTTGTAGTCGTGGCTGGCGGTGGTGCCGTTCCAGCCGCGGTAGCGCCCGCGCAGGGCGTTGTGGGTCCAGCGGTAGCCGGTGTCCGCGCCGCCGACCACCACGCCCTGGCCGGTGTAGCCCAGGGTCCAGACGTTCGGTGCCCGCACGTAGCTGATGCCGGGCTCGGCCGCGGTGATCGCCTCGGGAGCCCAGTCGGGGTTCCACTCGAGGGGCTGCGGCGCCTCGGGCTCGGGGAGGGCCACGGTCAGCAGCGGGTTGCCATCGACGCGGGCGACGTCCGGCCGCCCGGCCAGAGCCAGGGCCAGGCTGCGGTCCCCCTTCACCCAGACGGCGTTGACCAGGTAGAACGAGCGATGCTCGACGCCGCGCAGGACCAGCTCGTCGAGGATCGGCCCCTGGCTGCGCCGGGCCGTCTCCATCAGCGTGTCGTAGACGAAGCGACCCTTCTCCAGCTTGCCCTTGAGCTTCGCGGCGAAGGACAGATCGGCCTGCTGCTTGAGCACGACCAAGAGCTCGGCCTCGGCCCCGGCGCGGGTGTTCTCGAGCACCCAGGGGTCGACTTTCTCGGCGCCGGTCTGGGCGCGAAGGCTCCCCGCCTGGGCAAACGCTGCCAGCAGGGCGAGGCAGATCCACTTCGAGGCGGCACACGCAGGGCCCTTGCGACGAAGACTGCTCATCGATTTCTCTCCTAGAACAACGAGGTTTGACGGCATGTAACACCAATCCGGTGCCCGGAGTCAACGGGAGTCGATAGAGTGCGCGAAATTGCAGAGGTGGATGGTGAGAGAGGGCGAAGGGCTGATCTCCGGCCCGCGGCTATACTCCCGGCTCCGCCCGCGGAGCCCGCTTCCTGCCATGGCCGCCCGACCCGTTCTTTTGAGCTGCGAGTCCGTCTCCAAGCGATACGGGGCGCGGCCCCTGTTCAGCGACCTGTCCCTGGTCCTGGGCGAAGGCGACCACCTGGGGCTGGTCGGGCCGAACGGCTCGGGCAAGTCCACCCTGCTCGGCATCCTCGCCGGCATCACCGAGCCCGACTCCGGCAGCCGCTCCCTGCGCAAAGGGCTGCGCGTCGGCTACGTGCCGCAGGAGTCGGTCTTCCCGGCCGAGGTCACCGCCGAGGAGGTGCTCGTGGGGGCCCTCGCCGGCACCCCGCTCGAGGACTACGAGAAGGCGTCGCGGGCGACGCAGGTCCTGGGCCGGCTCGGCTTCGGCGACCCCCGGCAGCGAGTCGGCACCCTCTCCGGCGGCTGGCGCAAACGCCTGGCGATCGCCCGGGAGCTGGTCCTGGAGCCCGAGGTCCTGCTGCTCGACGAGCCCACCAACCACCTCGATCTCGAAGGCATCGTCGACCTCGAGACCCTGCTCGAGGAGGAGCCGCAGGCCTTCGTGGTGGTCAGCCACGACCGCTACTTCCTCGAGAACGTCGCACAGCGCATGATCGAGCTCGATCCGGTCTACCCGAATGGCCTGCTCGAGGTCGACGGCCCCTACAGCGCCCTGCTCGAAAGGCGGGACGAGGTGCGGCGCAACCAGGCCGAGTATCAGGAGTCGCTGGCCAACCGCGCCCGCCGCGAGCTGGAGTGGCTACGCCGCGGGCCCAAGGCGCGGCGCACCAAGGCCAAATCCCGCGTGGTCGAGGCGCACCGCCTGCTGGGCGAGCTGGACGACCTCAAGTCCCGCTCGGTCGAGGCTTCGGTGGCCATCGACTTCAGCGCCTCCGAGCGCAAGACCAAGAAGCTGCTGGCGGCACGGGGGCTCGCCAAGCAGTTCGGCCCGCGCACCCTATTCACGGGCGTCGAGCTGCTCCTGCGCCCGGGCACCCGGCTCGGGCTTCTCGGGCCGAACGGCAGCGGCAAGAGCACCCTGATCTCGGTGCTAGCGGGGGAGCTCGCGCCGGACGCGGGGGAGATCGAGCGTGCCCCGATGCTCCAGACGGTGCTCTTCGAGCAGGGGCGGGAGTCTCTCGATCCCTCCGCCTCCCTGCGCCGGGCCCTGGCTCCGGAAGGGGATTCGGTGATCTTCCAGGGACGGGCCCTGCACGTGGCCTCGTGGGCGCGGCGCTTTCTCTTCCGCTCGGAGCAGCTGGACGTGCCGGTGTCGCTGCTCTCCGGCGGCGAGCAGGCGCGGGTCTCGATCGCCCGCCTGATGCTGCGGCCGGCCGATCTCCTGATCCTCGACGAGCCCACCAACGACCTCGACATCGCGACCCTCGAGGTGCTCGAGGAAAGTCTCCTCGAGTTTCCCGGCGCGTTGATCCTGGTCACCCATGACCGCTACCTGCTCGATCGCGTGTGCACCTCGATCCTAGCCCTCGACGGCCGGGGCGGCGTCGAGACCTTCGCCGACACCTCGCAGTGGCAGGAGCATCGCGCGGCCCGCACCGCCGTCGAGACGACCGCGAGCAAGCCGAGCCCGCCGCGCTCCGCCCCACCGCCCCGGACCAAGAAGCTGAGCTGGGCCGAGCAGAGGGAGTGGGAGCGCATCGAGGAGGAGGTGCTCGCGGCCGAGGAGAGACTGAGCCTCGCCCAGCGGTCGCTCGAAGACCCGGCGGTCGCCACCGACGCCGCGGCTCTCGCCGAGCGCCTGGAAGCGATGCAGGCGGCCCGCGCCGAAGTGGACCGGCTCTACGCGCGCTGGGCCGAGCTGGAAGAGAAAAGAGGCTGAGTCAACGCCCGGTCGAAATGGGCCACCAGCTCGGCGCGGTAGCCCTCCTGGCTCCAGAGGTCGGCCATCAGGCGGTGGGTCAGGCCACCCAGCAGCCTCTCCTGCTCGGCCTCGACGCTGCTGGCCGTGGCGGCCGTGCCCTCCCGGCGCTCCCTCCGGAGCACTCGGCCGAGCAGGCGGGCGGCCTCACGCATCAGCCCCCGGCTGCCGCGCAGGACCCGCCGCACCAGCTGGTTGATCGGCCGGGCGTCGATCTGCTCGCAAGCCCGCTCCAGGGCCCAGCGCACGCGGATCACCTCGTTCGGGTCGGCCAGGCTCGCGGCGCTCAACACCTCCCTCTCGATCGCGTGGTGGAGCAGGTAGCCCTCGTGGAAGACCAGGGAGAACTTGTCCGCGCCATCCTTGATCGTGAGGAAGATCAGGATCTTGCGGAAGAGGCGCTTGATCACGTAGATCGCGGCCTTCACGGTCCAGGAGAAGGCGGTGGCGAGGACGCAGCCGCCCCGCTGGGCGTCGAGCTTCTCGCCGGCGAGCACGGCGACGTGCCACTCGGTGACCGCCAGGTGGTGGGCGGCCAGGGCCTCGGCGACCTGGCGGCGGCGCACCCAGGCCAGGGCCCAGTCGTCGAGGAAGGGGACGGGGATCAGCGGGCAGAGGGCGGCGAGGGTGCTGTGGAAGGTCACCCGTTGGAACCAGGGAGCGGCGCGTTCGGGCGGAGGGCGCACGCCGTGTGCCCCTACACCAGCTTGAGCAGGAAGCCCAGCAGCTTCTTCACCCCCGGCGTCAGCTTGCCGCGCCGCCAGGTGTCCGCGGCCTTCTTGATCACCTCGACCTGGGTCGGGTAGGGGTGGATCACCGAGGCGATCTTGCCCAGACCGATGCCGTGGGTCGCCGCCAGGTAGATCTCCCCCAGCAGGTCGCCGGCGTGCTCGGCCACCACCGTGGCGCCCAGGATACGGTCCGTGCCCTTCTTGAGATGGAGGCGCAGGAAGCCCTCCTCGTCGCCGTCGAGCTTCGCCCGGTCCACTTCCGAGAGGGGCAGGGTCAGGGTGTCGACCGCGATCCCTTGCTCTTGAGCGTCCTTCTCGTAGAGCCCGACGTGGGCCACCTCGGGGCTGGTGTAGGTGCACCAGGGCATGACCAGCCGGCTGGCCTTGGCGCGACCCTTGAACAGGGCGTTTTGGATCACGATGCGGGCCATGGCGTCGGCGGCGTGGGTGAACTGGAAGCGGGAGGCCACGTCCCCGGCGGCGAAGACCCGCCGGTTGCTGGTGCGCAGGTGGTCGTCGACCTGGACGCCGGTTTTACCGTAGGCGATCCCCGCGGCCTCGAGCCCGAGATCCTCGACGTTCGGCCGGCGGCCGACGGCGAGCAGGATCGCGTCGGCCGCCACCTCGCTCGGCTTGCCGTCGCGGGTCAGCTGCAGCACCTTCTCCTCGCCCCGCCTCTCGACCCGGGCGATCTGCACCCCGAGCTCGAGGCGGACGCCATCGGCGACCAGGGCCTTCTCGACGATCGCCGCGGCGTCGCGATCCTCGCGGATGAGGATCTGTGGCGCCACGTCGAGCAGGGTGACCTGGCTGCCGAAGCGGGCGAAGCTCTGGGCCAGCTCGCAGCCGATCGGCCCGGCGCCGATCAGGGCCAGCCGGGCGGGCAGCTCGGTCAGGGTGAAGACCGTCTCGTTGGTGAAGTAGCCGGCCTCGGCGAGGCCGGGGATGGGCAGGGCGGCAGCGCGGGCGCCGGTCGCCACCACCGCCCGCTTGAAGGCCAGCCGCTTGCCCCCGACCTCGACCGCGTCGGCGGCGACGAAGCGGCCGTCCCCCAGGAGAACGTCCACGCCCAGGGAGGAGAAGCGCCGCGCGCTGTCGTGGCTGGAGATGTCCGCCCGCAAGGTGCGCATGCGTCGCATGGCGGCTCCGAAGTCCCCGGGTCCGGTGGCATCCGGCCCGCCGAAACGCTCGGCGGCGGCACGGGCGTCCGCCCAGGCGCGGGCGGCGCGGATCACTCCCTTGGAGGGCACGCAGCCGTAGTTCAGGCAGTCGCCGCCGAGCAGGGCCCGCTCGACCAGGGCCACCCGGGCGCCCAGGCCGGCGGCGCCCGCGGCGCAGACCAGGCCGGCGGTGCCCCCCCCCACCACCACCAGGTGGTAGCGCTCGGCGGGCTCGGGGTTCTGCCAGTCCGCCGGGTGGACGTGGCCGAGCAGGCGCCGGTCTTGCTCGTCGCCGGCCAGCAGGGATTCGGTTTCGAAAGCCTTCGCGCTCATCCTCGCTCCTCTCCGACCTCTTCGGCGATCGCCTGCTTCGCCTTCTTGGCCACGAACACGCTGACCACCAGGGTGGCGACCAGGCCGCCGATCAGGAACACCCAGCCTGCGGCACCCCGCTCGATCTTGGCGCCCCCGGCCAGCTTGGCGAGGTCGCCCAGGAGGGTGCCGTAGTAGACGTAAAGAAGAGTGCCGGGCAGCATGGCGATCGAGGCCCCGGCGTACTCCCAGAACGGCACTTTGGTCAGCCCCAGGCCATAGTTCAGGAGGTTGAAGGGCAGCACGGGCGACAGGCGCAAGAGGGCGACGATCTTCCAGCCCTCGCGGCCCACCGCCCGGTCGATAGCCCGGAACTTGGGGTTGCCCTCGATCTTCTTCTCCACCCAGCCGCGGGCCAGGTAGCGCGCCACCAGAAAGGCCAGGCAGGAGCCGAGAGTGGCGCCGAGGAAGGCCCAGACGGTGCCGAAGGCCAGGCCGAAGACGATGCCGGCGGCGAGGGTGAGGATCGAGCCCGGCAGGAAGGCCACCGTGGCGGCGCCATAGCCGAGGATGAAGACCACCGGCCCCCAGACGCCGAGGCTCTCCACCCAGGCGGCGAAGCGGGTGAGGGCGCCCGCGGTCTGGCCGCCGTAGGTCTTGAGCAGCACCACCACGGCGGCGAGGAGGGCCAGCAGGAGGCCCCGCTTGAGCCAGAGAGTGGCGGGGTGCGCTGGCGCGCTGGCGGCGGTGGTCATCGGCTCGGTCTCCTCGCGAGGCAGCGGATTGGGTTGCGCCCGGGAGTACGAGGCCGGCCCACCCGGCGGTTCACTCCGGGAACGGATGCGCGAGCGGGCTCGGTTTCCTGGCAGGACCGTAGCACAGGGGCCGAGGCACTCGTCCGCGGGGTAGGATCCGCCCGTGATCAAGGGCTCCAGCGCGCTGCTCCTGCTCCTGGCTCCGGCCCTCGCCCGGGGCGCCGAGGCACCTTCGTTGGTGGACGTCGCCGCGGACCGGGGCCTGGTCGCCCGCCACGAGAACGGCGCCCGCGGAGAGTGGTTCTTTCCAGAGATCATGGGCTCGGGTGCGGCCCTGGTCGACTGGGACGGCGACGGCGACCTCGACGCCTACCTGGTCCAGGGCGCCGTGCTCGCCGCGAGCACCGCGCCGGGCAAATGGCCCTCCCGCCAGGACCGGCTGCTGCGCAACGACCTCGCCGGCACACCCCGCTTCGTCGACGTCACCGCCGGTCGGGTGCCGGCCCTGCCGGGCTACGGCTTCGGCGTGGCCGTGTCCGACGTCGACCTCGACGGCGACGCCGACCTCCTCGTCTCTGCCTTCGGCCCGCAGGCCCTCTTGATCAATGGCGCGACGGGCAGCTTCGGCGACCGTTCGCGGGCGAGCGGGGTGGCGGAGGAGACCTGGGGGGTTTCGGCCTCGTTCTTCGATGCCGACCGCGATGGCGATCCCGACCTTGCCCTGGCCCGCTACGTGCGCTTCTCGGCGGCCACCAACCCCAAGTGTTACGTGCCCTCTACGGCCCGCGACTACTGTGGGCCGGACGCCTTCGAGCCCCTCTCCACCCGCTTCTTCCGCAACCTGGGGGGCGGCTCCTTCGAGGACCAGTCCGGCAAGGTCGGCTTCACCGCCGCCAACGGCGCCGGCCTCGGCACGGTGGCGGCGGATTTCGACCAGGACGGCTGGATCGATCTCTACGTCGCCAATGACGGCGACCCCAACCACCTGTGGAAGAACCTCGGCGGCCAGCGTTTCGAGGAGACCGGCCTGTTCGCCGGCTGCGCCTTGAACCGCCTGGGCCTGGCCGAGGCGAGCATGGGAGTGGACGCCGGCGACTTCGACCGCGACGGCGACGACGACCTCTTCATGACCCACCTGCGGGGTGAGACCAACACCCTCTTCCGGGCCGAGGGGGGAGGTCTGTTCGAGGACCGCACGCCCGAGACCGGCCTCGCCGCCCCCGGCCTGCCGATGACCGGCTTCGGCACCCTGTGGGCGGACCTCGACCTCGACGGCTGGCTCGATCTCCTGGTGACCAACGGCGACGTGCGCCAGGCCGATCTGCCCGAGCGCCAGGGCGAGCCTTTCCCCTTCCGCCAGCCCGGACAGCTGTTCTTGAATCGCAAGGGGCGCTTCGAAGATGCCTCGGCGCGGTTTCCCGACTTGGTGCGAGAGCTGGTGGGGCGGGGCGCGGCCTTCGGTGACCTCGACGGGGACGGTGACGCAGACGTGCTGCTCTGGCCGAGCGGCGGCCCCGCCGTGCTGCTCGACAACCGCCTGGCCGCCGGCCGGCCCTGGCTGGGCCTGCGCCTGCTGGCGGCCCGGGGCGGTTGGGACGCCGTCGGTGCCACGGCCGAGCTGGCCGCCCGCGGCGGGCGGCTGCGCCGGCGGGTGCACACCGACGGCAGCTACGCCTCGGCTCACGACCCGCGCGTGGTCTTCGCCCTCGGCGAGGCCGAGGAGCCCCTGGCGGTTGCCATCGAGTGGCCGGGCGGGCGGCGCGAGCGCTGGCAGGGCCTGGCGAAGAACCTCTACTACACCTTGAGGGAGCCCCAGTGATGGCGAGAACCTGCCTCGGCGAGAAGGTGCTCGCGGGTGTCCTGCTGGCGAGCCTGGCGTCCGTGGGCCTGGCGGAAGCCCAGGGCCAGCCCGCACCCACCGCAGCCGCGATCCCCTGGACCGACCTCGACCGCCTGGAGCCGGCCGTGGCCGAGCAGCTGAAGGCGGCCCGCGCCAGCCTCGAAGCCGCCCTGGGGCGGAACGACCTCGCCCCCGAGCAGCTGGCCTCGACCCTGGTCGACGTCGGCCTGGCGGCCCACGCCTACGGCCTCCACGACACCGCCGCGGCTTGCTACCGGCTCGCCCTCGAGAAGGTTGCGGACCGCGGCGCCGAGGCGGCACCCATCTGGCACCTGCTGGGCTTGAACGAGGCGGCGGCCGGGCGGCTGACCGAGGCGATCCAGGCCTTCCGCCGGGCCTGCGACTCCCCGGACGTGCAGCCCGCCTGTTGGCTCGAGCTGGGCCGGGCGACTCTCCTCGTGGGCGAGCTCACGGAGGCCGAGAAGGTGTTCCGCTCCGCCCTCGAGCTCGATCCCGGCTCGGCTCCGGCCCTCGAAGGCCTGGGCCAGGTCGCGCTCGCCCGCGACCGTCCGGCCGAGGCGGTGGTCTTCCTCGAGCGGGCCCTGAGCCTGGTGCCCGAGGCCACTCGGCTGCACTACCCCCTGGCCCAGGCCTACCGCAAGATCGGCGACGCGCCGGCGGCGGAAGCCCACCTGGCCAAACGAGGCCTGGCCGGCCCGAAGGTGCCGGACCCCTGGGCCGATCGGGTGGCCGCCGCCCGCGGCGGCGAGCGGCTCGCGATCTCCCGCGGCCGGCTGGCCCTCCAGGCGGGGGACGTGGCCAGCGCCGTCGCCGCCTTCGAGGAGGCGGTGGCGGCGGCCCCGCGGAGCGTGGCGGCCTGGGTGAACCTGGGCGTGGCGCGCTCCCGGGCCGGTCGCAACGAAGAGGCGATCCAGGCCCTGGAGAAGGCGGCCGAGCTGGAGCCGGGCAACCTCACGACGCACTACAACCTGGCCCTGCTGTTGGCGGGTCTGGGACGGGTGGCGGAAGCTTGCCGCGCGGTGGAGAAGGCCCTGGCGCTCGATCCCAACGAGCCGGTGATGAACCGCGAGATGGCCCGCTGCCTCGGCCGGGCCGGGCGTGCGGACCTCGCCCTGACCACCTGGCAACGCGCCGCGGACCTCGCTCCGGAGGCCGAGGAGCCCCTGCTCGGTCAGGCCGAGCTGCTGACCTCGGTAGGCCGTTTCGCCGACGCGATCGCCGTGCTCGAACGCTCCCTGGGCTTCGATCCAGGCCGTGGTCGCAGCGCGGCCGCCCTCGCCCGCCTGCTCGCCGCCAGCCCCGACGCGGCCCTGCGCAACGGGACCCGCGCCCTCGAGCTGGCGACCCGGGTCTACGAGGCCGCTCCCAGCCTGTCGCACGCCAACCTGGTGGCCGAGGCCCTGGCCGAGCTGGGGCGCTGTGAGGAGGCGGCCACCTGGACGGGCCGCCTGCTCGAGCTGGCCGAGGGCTTGACCGCGCAGGTCAGAACGGCCCTGGAAGCCACCCGGGCCCGCTACGCCGCTGGGCCTCCGTGCCGCCCGCCCGTGGCCGCCCCGCCGCCGGGTTAGGGGCGCTCAGGGCTCCCGGGAAGGGACTGCTGGCCTGGCCGATCTCCGGGCCGGGTGGGTCGTGGCAGCCGCAACCTGTCGGAATGCTCGCTCGCTCGCTCGCGAGGTCATTTGCACCTCCTCTGATATACTCCGGCCGCTCACTTCGAGAATCGCAGATCGAGTTCCTGCCAACAGATAGCGGATCCACGCCTGGCGGACCGCTGGAGGAACCGTGAAGAAGCCAGCTTCTTCGGCTCCCGAGCCGCCACCGAGCGCCCCTGCGGCGAGTCGGGCGAAGGCCGACCGCAGTGGCCCGACCTCTGCGCAGGCTGGACCCCTCGTGCGGCCCAGTCATCTCCGCCGTGGCCAGCGCGATCAGGGTCCGTCCGAGCCGGTGCCCGGCTTGAAGTACGACGGCCCGAAAGGGGTTGTCTTCACCCACATCACGATCTCGGGCTTGCAGGTGGACGATCTCGCAGACCCCAACAAGGCCGATGCCTACGTGGAGGAGCAAGCAGCGTTCTGCCGGGGTTTCCTGGCCTGCAAGAACGTCGGCCTGGTCTACCTGTTCATCAATCTGGGCCTGCGAGAGCTCGAGGCGGAACGTGACCGCAAGAGCTTCTCGATGCGCCTCAAGACCGCCGGGCGTGAGAATCGAGTCAAAGGCCTCCTCCTCCGAGCTGAAAGGCGAGCCCGTGAGGACTTCCGCGGATCGACGCGGAGTGAGCCGCACCAGATCGAGTTCGTGCACGTTGGGATCGGCGAGCTGGTCGACCTGCTCAACGCGTTGATCGAGATCGATCCCCTGCTGGTCACGCCGGTGGCCGGACCGGGGGGAGTCTTCACCTACGACTCGCCGAAGTTTCTCGAAGCCGCGCTCCGACTCGCGCGGGGCGTAGATCCGCGGCTCTGCTGGCAGCCGATCGTGCGCATGGACGCCGATGTTCTACCGTGTGGGGAGAGCATCGACTTGCTGTTGAGCGAGGCTCAGAACCGCATGCGGGAAGGTGAGAAGTATTTCTTCTTCTCGGGAGGCTACACGGGAGCGCGCAGGCCGGACCCGATCAGCCAGCATGCGGTGAGAACCCACTGGTTCTTTGCCGGCATCGATCCAGAACGTCATGCGAACAGATGGACGATGGCAGCTCGAGGCTGCAACCGCTTCCTGGCTGACCTGGGGCAGGTGGGTGCAGTGCAGCTCACCGAGGCGCCGGAATGGGGTTTCCTCGCGTCGGGTGAGGTGATCGAGAGGAGCGAGAAGGGTGAGCAACACGCAACGGACCGTGCAGGAAGACGAGCCCCGGGCAGGAGGTCACCCCAGGTCATCTCCGGTGCCGGGCTCATCATGTCCTACTGCTGCATCCTCGAGCTGCCGCCCTTCCTCAACACGCCGCACATGGTGGTGTGGGTCGACGACCACCTGAAGCGCCGCTTGCACGAGAGACTCAATCACATCGCGCGAAACGACGCCGAGGCATTCGCGGGCGCGCGTTTCGTGCAGGATCGGGGCGCGGGCGACGTCCCTTGGGCCAGGCGGGTGTACTTCGAGCGACTGTTCCGGGGCTGTCTGATGCATGGGCTGGTGGTCGAGGGTGAAGAGAAGTCGGGATCCCTCGAAGTGGGGGAGCTTTCCTACTGGGTAGCGCGGGCCGCCCGGGGCGAGATCCGCAGGAGCGTGTCGGACGTCAAGGGTGAGGAGCTGTTCGATCGGCGAAACGATGGCTACTGCGACCGGTCCGGGTTGATCAGGAGGTTCGCGGCAGTGGCCAAGCAGCATGGCGATGCCCTGCTCGAGATCTGGAAGGCCTCGGCGAGTGCCTATGGCAACACCACCCTGGCAGATTGGGCTGCGCATCCTGTCTGTGAAGCGGTGGATCCCGTCACCAAGAAGAAGATCGAGAAGCCAATCGATCTGAAGGACATCTACCGGAGCACGGCCGAGGACGCGTACCAGTACATCGTGCTCGTGGCGGACTGGTGGGACTACGTGCGGGCGATCTTCCGTCTGAGCCCCGATTCCGCACCGTGGCTTTTCAAGACCTCTGGGTAGGGCACCATCGAGGCCGCTACGCCCGCGGCCCGTGATGCATCAGGCCCGCGGCCCGTCGGGTACGTAGTCGATAGGCAGGAGGGAGAGGCGGCCGTCCTCCTGGACGTCCACGGTCTGCTCGCGGACGTCGTTCAGGATGGCGCCGCCGACCACGATCGACTCCTCGATGGTCACACCGCGCCGGACCTCGTGGCGGTCCACCAGCTGGCGGTCGGCGGAGGAGATCTCGTGGCCGTCGTCGCCGAAGAAGGAGTAGCGCTCCCAGAGCACGGCGTGGCGCACCTGGGCGCGATCCTCGACCACCCAGCCGTCGCCGATCACGGCGTAGGGCCCGAGCTCGGCGCCGGGCTCGATGATGCAGTGGTTGCCGATCAGCACCGGCGGGTGGATGGTCACCCGTCCGAGGTTGATGGTGACGTTGGTGCCCAGGTAGCCCCAGGGCAACTTCTCGTAGGGGAGGCTGATGTCGAGCTCACCGTCGAGCAGGTACTCGTTGACCCGCAGGTAGTCCCGCTTCTGGCCGACGTCGAACCAGCGGCCGTCGTACTGCAGGCCCCAGAGCAGGGCGTCCTTGGGCAGGCTGACGTAGGGTAGCTGGCCGAGCAGAGCGGCGAAGACGTGCTTGCCGAAGTCGTAGAAGGGCTCGGCGAGGCCCGGGTCGGCCGGCGTCCGCAGGGGATCCAGGGACTTCAGCAGGTCCATCTCGATCATGTAGATCGAGGCGTTGTTGAGGTTGCTGGGAGAGTTGGCGTCCTTCTCCCGGAACTCCGCGATGCGGCCGGAGCGGGAGATCGGCCCAGCTCGCTCTTCGACGTCCGCCAGGACCACCGTGCCGTAGTCCTTGCGGCGCTCCCAGGGCACCGGCACCAGGATCAGAGTGAAGGCCGCCCCCTTCTGCTTGTGCAGCAGGTACATCTCTTCGAGCAGCTCGGCGCCGAAATTGGTGACGATGTCGCCCGAGGGCACGATCAGGGTAGAGCCCCGGAAGGGCTCGATTGTCGGCATCACCTCACTGGCGAGCACCCGCTTGGCCTCGCGACCGAGGGCCTGTTTGCAGGCGCCGCCCAGGGTGCCGGTGGGCTCGTCCTCGCGCACGTAGCCGATCCGCGCGCCGAACTTCGAGCCGTCGCGGAAATGCCGTTGGATGGTCTCCGCCAGCACGCAGAGGTTCATGGTGATGTCGGTGATCCCGGACTCGACCAGCCGCCGCACCCACACCTCGCTCATCGGCACCTTGCCGCCCAGCGGGAAGAGGGGCTTGGGCAGGTGGCGGGCGGTCAGGGGATCCATCCGCCGGCCCAGGCCCGCGGCGAGGATGGCACAGCGGACGTCCCCGGCCACGCCGCGGCGATGGGTCCAGCAGCGCTCCCAGAACTTCGGCGGAAACTCGATCGGCATCGCCGGCTAGCCCTCCTCGACCGCGGTGGCGGGCCAGACCGGGAGGCGGTCCGTCGCTTCGGCCAGCGTGAGGCCGGCCTGGTCCCGAGCCGAGAGCAGGGGAGCCCTGACCGGCCAGTCGATGGCGAGGGTCGGATCGTTCCACGCCAGGACGATCTCGTCCTGGGGGTCGTAGAGGGCCGTGCACTTGTACTCCACCTGCGCCGTCTCCGACATCACGCAGAAGCCGTGCACGAAACCGGGAGGCACCCAGAGCTGGTGGAAGCTTTCGGCCGAGAGCACGGCGCCGACCCAGCGGGCGAAGGTCGGCGAGCCGCGGCGGATGTCGACGGCGACGTCGAAGATCTCCCCCTCGACGCAGCGCACCAGCTTGCCCTGGGGATTCCTCAGCTGGCCGTGCAGGCCGCGTAGGGTGTTGGCGACCGAACGGGAGTGGTTGTCCTGGACGAAGGGGAGGTCGATGCCGCCCGCGGCGTACTTGGCGGTGTGGTAGGTCTCGAGGAAGAAGCCCCGTGGGTCGCGGAAGACCCGCGGCTCGACCAGAATCACTCCCGGCAAACCGGTCTCGCGGAAGCTCACGCCCGAGCTCCGGCGGCGAGGCCGAGGCGCTCGCGGCGATAGCCCCGTTGCTCCAGGGCGCGCGCCCAGTCGCGGTGCTCGAGGTACCAGCCGACCGTGCGAGCGAGGCCGGTCGCGAAGTCGTGCCGGGGTTCCCAGCCCAGCTCACGCCGGCTCTTGCTGGCGTCGATGGCGTAGCGATGGTCATGGCCCGGGCGGTCCGCGACGAAGGTCTTGAGGTCGCGGTAGGAGGAGACGTCCTTGCCGCGCAGGGCCGGGTTTCCGGCTGCCGGCACGCGCCGCTCCAGCTCGTCGCAGAGGGCGTCGACGATCTCGACGTTGGTGCGCTCGGCGCCCCCCCCGAGGTTGTACTTCTCACCCGGCTCGCCCCGCTCGAGGGCGAGGAGGAGGCCCCGGCAGTGGTCCTCGACGTAGAGCCAGTCGCGGACGTTCTGGCCGGTGCCGTAGATCGGCAGTGGCTTGCCCTCGAGGGCGTTGCCGATCATCAGGGGGAGCAATTTCTCGGGGAACTGGTAGGGGCCGTAGTTGTTCGAGCAGTTGGTGATCAGCACCGGCAAATCGAAGGTCTGGCCGTAGGCGCGCACCAGGTGGTCCGCGGCCGCCTTGGAGGCGGCGTAGGGGGAGTTCGGGGCGTAGGCCGTGTCCTCGGTGAAGAGACCTTCCGGCCCCAGCGAGCCGTAGACCTCGTCGGTCGAGACGTGCAGGAAGCGGAAGCTCTGGCGGGCCTCGGGATGCTCGGCGAGATGGCGGCGAGCGGCCTCGAGCAGCTCGTAGGTGCCGACGACGTTGGTCTGGACGAACGCCCCCGGCGCGTCGATCGAGCGGTCGACGTGGCTCTCGGCCGCGAAGTTGAGCACCGCCGTGGGCCGATGCTCGGCGAACACCCGGGCCATGGCGGCGCCGTCGGCGATGTCGGCTTGGACGAAGGCGTAGCGAGGTTCGCCTTCGAGATCGCGCAGGTTGTCGCGATTGCCGGCATAGGTGAGCTTGTCGACGACGACGAGCCGCGCTGTGGTCTCGGCGAAGGCGAGCCGGACGAAGTTGGAGCCGATGAAGCCGGCCCCGCCCGTGACGAGGAAAGTGCCCCGAGGACTGTGCATACGGCGGCGTAGTATACGTGGATGTCCCCGTTCCAGGCCGCCGCCCTCGCCCTCATCCAGGCACTGTCGGAGTTCCTGCCGATCAGCTCCTCGGGTCACCTGATCCTGCTGCCGCGGCTGGTCGGCTGGCGGGATCAGGGGCTGATCTTCGACGAGGCCCTGAACACCGGCACGCTCCTCGCCGTCTGCCTCTACTTTCGCGCCGAGCTGCTGGCGATGATCCGGGACGGCTGGCGGTCCCTCGTGGAGAGGCGGCTGGTCGGCTCCGCCCGACTGGGCTGGCAGCTCGGCGCGGGCACGGTGCCGGTGGCCGTGGCCGGGCTCCTGCTCGACGACTGGGTCGGAACCGCCGCCCGGAGCCCGGCCCTGGTGGCCACCAATCTGATCGTCTTCGGCTTGGTCCTGGCCTGGGCGGATCGCTCGGGCGGGCGCAGCCGGGACCTCACCGAGCTGCGGCTCCGAGACGCTTTCTTGATCGGCTGCGCCCAGGCCCTGGCCCTGGTGCCCGGCACCTCGCGCTCGGGGATCACCATGACCATGGCCCTCTTCCTCGGCTTCGAGCGGGGGGCAGCGGCCCGGTTCTCTTTCCTGCTCTCGGTACCTGTGGGCCTGCTGGTCGCCCTGCACGACGCCCTGGAGATCGCCCGGGGCGGGGCGGACGGCACACCGGCCTCGGCCCTGGTGATCGCCGTCCTCGGCACCGCGGCGGCCGGCTACCTGGTGATCGGTGGCCTGCTCGCCTGGGTGCGCCGGCAGAGCTTCCTGGTCTTCGTCGGCTACCGCCTCCTGCTCGGCCTCACCATCCTCGGCCTGCTGGCGGCGGGGGTCGCCCTCTAGACGGGCTCGACCTTGTAGGGCGGCGCCTCGGGTCGCGCGCGGCTGGCCGTGAAGTGAGCCTGGAAGGCGGCGAGGCGGCCGAGGCGCAGGGCGATGCGGGTACCCAAGTAGACCTGCTGGAGCAGGAAGACGGCGAGCAGGGCGAGCCCGCTCTGGGGCGCCCACCGGCCAGGCAGGGCGTGCCACAGCAGGGCGAGGACCGTCAACCCGACACCGAAGACCACGGACAGCGCCAGATAGCGCAGCCCCGAACGCAGCAGCTCCCGAAAGCCGACGAAGAAAGCCAGGGGCCAGTTCCAGCCTCCCCGTTCGACCAGGGCCACCTTGCAGAGGTCGAAGAGGACCTTGAGCAGGAAGACCGCGGCGAGGGTGACGCCCAACCGGCTCCAGGTCAGGGCGATGGCCTGCCACTCGCTGCCGAGGGCGGTGCGGGTGTGCTCCAGCCACTTGCCGGTCTGGACGTAGAGCAGGGCGTAGGCCGCGGCATAGGAGAGGGCGGCGAAGAAGGCCAGGGCGGAGACCGGCAGGGCGAAGTGGGCACAGCCGGCGCCGAAGCCACGCCGCTCGCCCGCGAGAGTGGCCAGGAAGCCGCAGTGGAAGACCGCGCTCGCCCAGAACAGGAAGAGCCCGGCGAGGGCCACGGCCGCCGGCGGGCCGGCGAGCTTCTCGAGGGCGTCCCAGCGCACGCCGCCATCGCGGAAGAGGCCGTGCCAGGCCTCGAGGTCGCCGAGGAGCTGCGGGTGCTTGCGGTCGACCATGTCGAACCAGCGCCAGGAAGCGCCAGTCGCCATCTCGTCCCCCATCAGGTTGTGGTCGAGCTCGGCGGACAGCACTCCGCGCAGGGGCGCCACCAGCACCCAGGCGGTGAGCAGGTTGACGAGCAGCAGCGCGGCCACCAGGTGAGGCCGCGCGAGCACGGCCCGGACGCCGTGACGGAGGTCGCCGAGCAGGGGCGAGGAGGTCGTCATGCCAGCTCGGCGAAAGTCTCGAGAAGGTTCTGGATCCAGAACCGCAGGCGCTGGCCCCAGCGGCGGGAGGCTCTGCGGTCCGCATCGGTGCGCCGGCTGTTGTTGAGACGGTCGATGTCGAGCGCCAGCACCTCGTCGGGATCGACCACGGCGGCCGTGAGCTCCGGACCTTCGATGCGATAGCGCACCCAGCGCTCGCGACCGTCCCACACGCGGCGCTCCTTGGCCCCGGAGGCGAAGCGCAGCTCGACCGTCACCGGCACCTGGACACCACCCAGCCGTCGCACCACGACCTCGCTGTCCCAGATGCCAGGGACCTCTGCGGAGGTGACCGTGCGGCGCTCGGCGCCCCTGCCGGTGACCCCCTCGATCGTCTGCCGGGCCGAGGTCGACGCCTTCTCGACGGCGTAGTCGAGGAGGTCGGAGCCCCCGAGGGTCTGGGCGAAGAGGGGGAAGAGGTCGTGGCCGGTCTCTCGGGAGAGGGTGGAGACCAGGTCCGCGGTCCGCG
Source organism: Thermoanaerobaculia bacterium (assembly GCA_044869955.1). Classification (GTDB taxonomy): domain Bacteria; phylum Acidobacteriota; class Thermoanaerobaculia; order Multivoradales; family SZUA-115; genus CALMKX01. The sequence continues at coordinate 18,492 of JBIOYC010000094.1, forward strand.
GGTGACGCCAGCGGTAGCCGTCGGCGTAGGCCCGCATCGCCCGTTCCATCACCGGGGTGCTCACGGTGCGCTCGATCTGCTCCATCAGGAGCGACATCTTGCTGTAGGTCAGGGCGCGGTAAGAGGGTGCGGCGAGATAGCCCCAGGCGGTGCGGGCGACGGGATCCTGCGTCGCCTGCCGGAAGTAGCGCGCCGAGGTGTCGAATGGCCTCGCCTGGCGGATACCGCGGAAGGGGACAGGGACCTCCCACACCCGGTAGGTCCAGACCTGGGGTGGATAGGCCCGGTTCTGCACCCGCCCCGTGGCCCAGGTGGTCAGGCCCTCGTCGAGGAAGGACTCGCGGAACTCGTCGCTCGCCAGGAGCCCATAGAACCACTGGTGACCGAGCTCGTGGATGGTCACTCCTTCGGGCGCGGCGGAGGCGCGGGGATTGAGCACGCGCGTCCCGGTGGCGATGAAGGTCGGGTACTCCATCCCGCCGGCGGCGCTGGCGCCCCAGGGCGGGTCGACCATTGTGAGAGTGGGGTAAGGATAGGGGCCGTACCACTCGCCGAACCAGTGCAGGCCGTTCTCCAGCGCCCGGAAGTAGCGCTCGGCGAAGCTCCGGGTCTCGGGGCGCAGCAGCAGCCGGACCCGCACCTCCGGCAGCCCGGGGTGGCGGAAGGTCCGTTCGAGGTCGACGAAATCGGGCCAAGCCGTCCAAGCGAAGTCATGGACGTCGGCCTGCAGGTAACGATGGCGCTCCCTGCCGCCGGCTGCCGGCTCGCGGGCGACGCGCTCTCCCGTGGCGCCGACCACGAAGCCAGCGGGGACGTCGAGAGTGACGTCGTAACGGCCGAAGTCGGCGAAGAACTCGGTGTTGTAGCGGAACTGCGGGCAGGTCCAAGTGCCGTCTCGCTCGAAGACCCCAAGCTTGGGGAACCACTGGGCGACGAAGTGAAAATCCCCCTTGAAGCCGGTGCGCTCGACGACTCGCGGCAGCTGGGAGACGAAGGCGACCTCGAGCTCGATCTCGCCGCCGGGTGGCACCGGGCTCGGCAGGGCGACGCGGGCCACGGTGGCGTCGTCCGGGTTGCCGTCCTCGGGCGCAATCAGCTCGAGGACGGGGAGCAAGTCGGCGCCGCCCGCCTCGGCCAAGTGGGTCAGCTCGATCCAGCCCCAGCCCTCGCGGGCGAGGGTCTGGATCTCCTCGGCCCCCTCGCGGCGGAGGAACGACGAGGCGGAGTTGCGGAAAGCGTTGAGGTAGAGATGGAAGCGCAGCTCGCTCGCCGGGTGCGCGGTGGTGTTGCGCCAGCGGATCCGTCCGGAGCCGTCGATCGAGTGGCGGGGCCCGTCCAGGCGGGCTTCCAGGGTGTAGCTGGCGATCTCCACAGGCGCCGAGAGGCGCGCCTCCGCCGCGGCTCCTCGAGCCTGCGAGGCCAGGGCGGCGACGCTCCAGACCAGGGCCAGGGCGTAGTCGGAGTGGGTTTTTCTTATTGACACGTGGCTATTCTTATTGTAGCGTTCCACATCGGGGAGGCAACATCCTCCTCTCATCCCTCCCGCGGAGGAGCGCCGCCAAGCGCTCCTCTCTTTTTTTCAGGCTACAGCCCTCAACCACCCAGAAGAGCTTTCTTGAAGTCCGAGCCCGGGCCCGGCTTCAGCCCGATCCAACAGGCGAAGAGGGCGTCCGCGAAGGCCTTGCCGGGGATGGTGCCCTTCTTCTGGCCCTTGGCCTCGATGGTGGTGCCGGTGGCGGGCGCATAGGAGAAGACGTACTTGTCACCCTCCTTGGCGTCGTCCATGTAGCTGCAGAGGGTGGCGAAGGACTGCCGAAGCTCGGCCGAGGCGTTGGGTGTGTTGGCCGCGAGTCCTTCGTCCCAGGCGCCGCAGATGGAGCCCTTTTCGACGTCGCGGAGCCAGTGCATGACCATGTGGCGAGCCCCGTCGGCGGCCAGGACCTTCTCGGAGCTGGTCTCCTTGGCGGGCAGGTAGAGGCCGGCGACGTAGACCTTGAACATCAGCTTGGAGCGCAGGGCCATGCCGTTGAGCACCAGGCTCTGGCTGCCGACGGTGGTCTGGTCCGGCATGGTGACCCCGGCGAGAGTACCGGCGGCGGCCGGCACGGCGAGGGCCAGGGCGAGGGTCGTAGCGATCATCATCCTCATCGGTCTTCTCCTCGAAGAGTCTTGGCGAGAGTCAGCGTAGTCTAGCAGTCGCAGCCACACCGCCAGGGACGGCCGGAGACGGCGCGGAAACACGGCTTGGGAGCCGCCGTACAATCGGCCGGAGATGAAGAGGTGCGTGAGCTCGACGACAGCGAGCTCGTTGCTCGTGCGCTCGCCGGCGAGGAGCGAGCCTTCCGTGAGATCGTGGTCCGTTTCGAGCGGCCGATCTACACGCTGATCCTGCGCATGGTGCGCAGCTCGTCCCTGGCGGAGGATCTCGCCCAAGAGACCTTCCTCAAGGCCTACCGCGCCCTCGACCGCTTCGATCCAGGCCATCGCCTCTCGAGCTGGCTGTTCAAGATCGCCCACAACACCACCATCGACGCGTTGCGGCGGCGCACGCCGGACTCGGTCTCTCTCGACGCCGCGGGCGACGACGAGCGGCCCCTGGCCGAGACCCTCGAAGATGCGGCGAGCCCCAGCCCAGAGCTCGCCGCCGAGCGCAAGGACCTGGCGGCTCATCTCGAGGTGGCCATGGCTGGAATGCGCGCGGAGTACCGTGAAGTGCTCGTGCTACGCTTTCAGGAAGGGCTGGCCTACGAGGAGATCGCGCAGGTGATGAGCTTGCCGCTGGGCACGGTGAAGACCTACATCCACCGTGCCCGCAAGGACTTGGCGGTGAGGATGTCGGCCCGCGGATGGGGGCCGGGCGGTACCGAAACCGGGGGGGCTGCAGGCACGTAGGGGCAGATGAGCGTCCCGGTCGTACCGGGGAGCTCGAGAGACCGAAAACCGAAGAGACGATCGGACCGAGACCGTGAATCACCAGCCCTGGAACCCCGAAGAGATCGAGCGTTGGCTGCTCGCCGAGGCGTCGCAGGACGACTCCCTCGCCGAGGCGAGGCTGACGGCCCTCTTCGCCGACCTGCCGGCGCGGGGCCCGGCGCGGGGCTTCGCGGATCGGGTGCTCGCCCAAGTGGCGCGGGAGGCCGCCGGGCTGCGTCTCGGCTGGTGGCGCTCCCGCTGGTTCCAGGCCCTTTCCGCGTCCCTGGTGCTGGCGGCCGGGCTGAGCCTGGTGCTCGGCCCCTGGCTGTTGCCCCCCCTCTTCGAACGACTGGGCTGGAGTGAGCTGGGCCTGACCGGTTTGATGGCCCTGCTGGCGGACGGCGTCCAGGGCTTCGGCCGCTTCACCACCGAGCTGGCCCTGCTCGCGGAGCGGCTCGATCGGTTCTCGTCATACATCTTTGCCGTGACCCAGACCCCCGGAGCGGCGGCGGCCGCTCTCGTCCTGCTCGCTTGCGGTGCGCTCGCGCTCAAGATGGCTCATGCGGTGGTGGGGGGTAGGAGGCGTTCCCATGCCCATTCCTGATCTTCGTCGGTGGGCTCCCCTGGCGGGCCTGCTGTTGTTGTTCCTGTCCGTTCCCACCCTCGAGGCACAAGGGGGTGCCGAGCTCAAGGCCGAGATCGAGCGTGACTACCGGGTCGAGATCTCCCCGGGGGGCGTCACCCTGCGTCCGCGTGAAGCTCAGCTCGGCATCGAGCACATCGCCGTCGCCGGCAGCGAAGTCCGGGTCAACGGCGCCAAGGTCCCCGAGCCGGCCCTGCGTGAGTGGCTGCGAGAGCGGGCGGGACGGGTCATCGCGCTGTCCCGGCTCGCCCCGGCGGACCAGCGTCGGCTGTTCGGCTTTGGCGTCGAGGATCTCGAGGCTCCGCGCCCCACTCCGCCCGAGCCCCCGCCGGTGAGGCCGGCAGAGCGTCCGGAGGAGCCTGAGGAGCCCGAGGTTCCCGAAATCCCCGAGGCCCCCGAGGCCCCCGAGCACGACCGAGGGGACCTCCACCGCACGGGCGAGCAGTTCACGATCTTCGACGACCTGGTGATCGAGCGCTCCGAGACGGCTCGCGAGGCCACGGCGGTGATGGGCTCGGTGACCGTGCTCGGCGAGGTGCGGGGCGACGTTGCAGCGATCAACGGCAACGTCCGGGTGGAGGGCCGGGTCGAGGGTGAGGTCACGGCCGTCAACGGCTCGATCTATCTGGGCCCGAAGTCCCAGGTCTTGCGCGGTGTCGTGGCCGTCAACGGCAGCATCCATCGCGAGGAGGGAGCCGAGATCCGAGGCGGTATCACCGAAGTGCCCTTCTTCGGCTACGTGGGGCCCCGCGACGGCCACGACGGTCGCCGCGGATGGCACCGGGGTTGGACATTCGGGCCCGGCTTCGGCGGCTGGCGCGACGACGACTCCTTCTTCTGGGGCTTCTTCTGGGAGCTGGTGGAGTTCGGCATCCTCGCCCTGCTGGCCTGCGCCCTCTTCCTGGTCGCACCGCGTTCGGTCCGGCGAGTCCAGACCACCCTCACGCGGGAATGGGCCAAGGCGGGCCTTTTCGGCCTCCTGGCGTTCGTCCTCTTCGTGCCGGTCCTGGTCGTTCTGATCCTCGGCCTGGTGCTGACGATCGTCGGCTGCCTCCTGGTGGTCCCCCTGGTGATCGCCGCGCCGCTCCTGTTGCTGGCGGCCATGCTCCTCGGCTACACGGCGGTCGCCAAACAGGTGGGGGAGAGGTTGCGCGCGCGCTTCTCCTTCTCGATCCAGAGTGACTTCGGGCTGATCCTGGTCGGCCTAACGGTGCTCGCGCTGCCCCACCTCGCGGGCTCCCTGCTGATCTCGATTGGCGGCCTCCTGGCCCTACCGGGCTGGCTCCTGGTGGCGATCGGCAAGCTGCTCAACTTCTTCGCAGTCATCTTCGGCGTGGGCGCGGTGGTGCTGACCCGCTTCGGCACCCGCGGCCCCGAGGGTGCTTCGGTGGTCGAGGAGCCGCCCGCGGAGGAGGAGCCGACCTACGCCTTGCCGCCGATCGAGCTGCCGCCGATCGAGCCCGCCCCTCTCGACGAGGACACTCGACCGGGAACCGACGGGAAAGCCTGAATCGCGCTCGAGCCGCTCTCAGCCGGCGCCGCGCAGCCGCTCTTCCAGGCGGGAAAAGCGCCGGCGGTTGCGCACGTTGCGCACCGCCAGGGCGAGCGCTCTCTTCTCTCCGATCACCACGGCGAGCCGTCGCGCCCGGGTCAGGGCAGTGTAGAGGAGGTTGCGCTCGAGCATCACGTAGTGCTGAGTGTGGAGAGGCAGCACCACGCAGGGGTACTCGCTGCCCTGGCTCTTGTGGATCGAGCAGGCGTAGGCGGGAGTCAGCTCGTCGAGGTCCGCCCAGGAAATCTCGACTCGCCGCCCCTCGAAGTCCACCGCCACCGTCTGCTCGTCCTCGTCGATCGCGACCAGCCGCCCGAGGTCGCCGTTCCACACCTCGAGGTCATAGTTGTTGCGGATCTGCATCACCTTGTCGCCCACCCGCAGCATCCTGCCACCCCGCACCAGCTCTTTTCCCGTGGGGTTGAGCAGCTCGCGCAGCAGCTGGTTGATCCGGACAACGCCCAGGGGGCCACGGTTCATGGGCGTAAGCACCTGCACGTCGCGGAGGGGATCGAAGCCGAAGCGGGCGGGGATCCGGCGCGTGATCAGCTCGCCGAGGGTGGCGAGGAGGGCCTCGGGCTCGGCCCTCTCGATGAAGAAGAAGTCCGAGCCCGCGGGGGCGTCGAGCTCCGGCATCAAGCCGTCCCGGATCCGGTGGGCGTTGACCACGATGCGGCTCTGCTGGGCTTGGCGGAAGATCTCGGTCAGGCGTACGACCTCGACCACTCCGCTGGCGATCAGGTCGCCCAGGACGTTGCCGGGACCGACGGCGGGCAGCTGGTCGACGTCGCCCACCAGGATCAACTGGGTGCCGTCGGCGAGGGCCTCGACGATCGCATGCGCGAGGGGAGCATCGAGCATCGAGGCCTCGTCGATCAGCACCAGGTCGGCTTGGAGGGAGCTCTCGCGGTTGCGCTGGAAGCCCTGGCTCCGAGGGGTCCATTCGAGCAGGCGATGCACAGTACGGGCTTCGGCTCCAGTGGCCTCGGCGAGGCGCTTGGCGGCGCGGCCAGTCGGAGCGGCCAGCAGGATGCGGCGGCCCTTGCGGCCCAAGATCGCCACGATGCCCCGCACCAGGGTGGTCTTGCCCGTGCCGGGGCCGCCGGTGATGACCAGCACCCGACTCTCGACGGCGCGACCGATCGCCTCGCGCTGGGCCGCGGCCAAGGCCAGACCTTCGCGGGCCTCGAACCAGGCGAGAGCGCGCTCGAGGTCGAGCTCGAGCGCCGGCGCCGAAGCGCGGCGCAGCCGGGCGATGCCCTCTGCCAGACCCACCTCGGCGCGGAAGAGGCCGGGCAGGTAGACGGCGGTCTCGTCGCGCCCCGGCTCCCCCTGGGCGAAGAGCCTTCCCTCGGCGCACAGCCGCTGGAGCTCGGCCTCGACCGGCGCGCCGGGGGCCGCGAGGAGGCCGTGCGCGCGCTCGCGCAGGGTCGCCCAGGGCAAGAAGAGGTGGCCCTGCTCGGCCGCCTCGGCGAGCAGATAGCCGAGCGCGGCCGCGGCCCGGGCCGGTGCCTCGGGTGGCAGTCCCAGCCGGGCCGCGAGCTGGTCGGCGGTCTTGAAGCCGATGCCGTGGACCTCCGCCGCCAGGCGGTAGGGGTCGCTCTGGAGCACTGTCACCGCCTCGTTGCCGTAGGCCTTCCAGATGCGCACGGAGAGCCCGGTCGTGACTCCGTGCTGCTGGAGGAACAGCATCACCTGCCGAATCTCCTTCTGTTCCACCCAGGCCTGGCGGATCTGGGCGCTGCGCTTCTCGCCGATACCGGCGACCTCGGTCAGGCGCCCGGAGGTGCGGTCGATGACCTCCAGGGTGCGGGCGCCGAAGTGCTGCACCAGCCGCCGGGCCATGGTCTTGCCGATGCCCCGGATCAGGCCCGAGCCCAAGTAGCGCTCGATCGCCTCCAGGCTGGTGGGGACCACGGCACGAAAGGTGGCGACCTTGAAGCGGCGGCCGAAGCGCTTGTCCTCCTCCCAGTCGCCGGTGAGCTCGAGGCTTTCCCCGGGCTGCACCTCCATCAGATGCCCCACCGCGGTGATCGGCTCCGGCCTGCCTTCGACCAGGAGACGCACCACGCTCCAACCGCTGTCCTCGTCGACGTAGACGAGGCGTTCCACCGAGCCAGCGACAGCGCTGGGAGCTGGGTTGCCCATTGGCCCAGATCTTAGCTGGCGCGGAGATTGCCTAGAGAAGCCGGGTTCGCTTGCCAATGTCTCGATGCGGGTCAATCTGTCTGGAGGGAGTGCTTGAGAGGCAGTCGTTCCTCGTTCTTCGGCTGGCTGGCCCTGACTCTGGCCGTGCCCCTGCTGCTCGCCTGGCCGACCCTTTCCGGCGAGCCCGAATCCGGTCCCAGCGCCTCGATCAAGGTCCGCCTCTCGGGGGCCGAGGAGCGAGTCAAGGTCGAGCGAGATCCGACCGGTGCCTACTGGTTCGTGGTCGTCCGCGACGACGGCCGCAGCGAGCGCCTCACCCCGGACCAGCTGGCGGCCCGGGTGGTCGCGGAGCAGAGCGGGCGCTCCTGGTGGCTCAACCTGCTCAACATCACCTCGCCGGCGGGCGTGCTCTGGGTGGCCCTGGGCCTCGCCGGCCAGCTGCTCTTCACCGGACGCATGCTGCTTCAGTGGTTGGCCAGCGAGCGCCTCCGCCGTTCGGTGGTGCCGCCCGCGTTCTGGTGGCTGAGCCTTTCGGGCGCCACCCTCCTCGTTCTCTACTTCATCTGGCGCAAGGACCTCGTGGGGGTCCTCGGCCAGGGGGTCGGCTGGGTGGTCTACCTGCGTAACCTGTGGCTGATCTATCGACACCCTCACCCGGACCCTGCCTGAGCTCCGGACCTCCTGCGAATCCGTTCGACCTTCCTGGATATGTGTGCCAAAATGGCGGCTCTATGATGGAGAAGGCCCTGGTCATCGTGATCGACGACGAGACCGGTTCGCGCGAATCGATGGCGATCGCCATCGAGAAGGCGGGCTTCGCCGTGCGAACGTTCGACGACGCGCGTCGGGCCCTCGACTACCTGGAGGAAAACGAGCAAGTTCGCCTGGCCATCTGCGACCTCCGCATGCCCGGGATGGACGGTCTCGCTTTCCTCAACGCTTCCCGTGAGCGCAACCACGACCTCGCGGTGGTCCTGGTCACCGGCTACGGCTCGATCGAGTCGGCGGTGGAGGCCATGCGAGTCGGTGCGGATGACTACCTCACCAAGCCGGTGGACCTCTTCGAGCTGCGCAAGCGGGTGATGAACCTGCTCGAGCGACGTCAGCTCAAAGAGGAGGTCTCCAGCCTGCGGCAGATGCTCGACAAGCGCTATGGCTTCGAGAGCCTAGTGGGGCGATCGGAGCCCATGGAGCGGCTCTTCGAGCAGATGCGCCTGGTGGCTCCCACCCGCTCGAGCGTGCTGATCGTGGGCGGCAGCGGCACCGGCAAGGAGTTGGTGGCCAACGCCATCCATCGCGCCAGCCCGCGCCGCGACGAACGCTTCCTGGCCATCAACTGTGGTGCCATCCCCAGCGACATCCTGGAGAGCGAGCTCTTCGGGCACGAGCGCGGCTCCTTCACCGGCGCCGTGGCACGCAAGATCGGCAAGTTCGAGCTCGCCCACAAGGGCACGCTGTTCCTGGACGAGATCAGCGAGCTCTACCCCGAGCTACAGGTCAAGCTCCTGCGCGTGCTCGAGGAGCGCCAGATCATGCGTGTCGGTGGCAGCGAGCTGATCGACGTCGACTTCCGGCTGATTGCGGCCACCAACCGGGACCTCGAACGGGAGGTGTCCGAGGGCCGCTTCCGTGAGGATCTCTACTACCGCTTGAAGGTCGTCACCCTGCGCATCCCGCCCCTGCGAGAGCGTGGCGCGGACATCGACCTGTTGGCGGAGCACTACCTCAAGATGTTCTGCCAGGAGCATGGCAAGCCGGCGAAGACCCTCTCCCCGGAAGCGGCGGCGGCCTTCCACCGTTATCCCTGGCCGGGCAACGTCCGCGAGCTACGAAACGTCATCGAGTCGGTGGTGATCTTCCACCCGGGCGAGGTGATCCGCTACGAGGACCTGCCGGTCGAGCTCCAGGGCGAGGGCGTGCCACCGGTTGCGCCGATCCGCTCGGCCGCCCCCGTCGCGCGCCCCGCGGTGGCCCCGGAGCCTGCGATCGAGGCGACCTCCGGCGGCACCGGCGAGCCCAAGACCATGGCGGACATCGAGCGGGAGGCCATCCTCGACACGCTGTCGAAGACCGGCGGCCACCGCGCGGAGGCAGCACGGCTGCTCGACATCGGCTTGCGCACCCTCCAGCGCAAGCTCAAGGAATACAAGGACCGCGGTTTCTACCAGGACTGACTTGGTCGGGGGAGAAGCGACATGGAGCTGCCAGCAGAGATTCTGATCCACAACGAACAACTGGGCGTCAAGGGCACCCGGGGCGTGCTCGTACGCGTCAACCCGAGCGGCTTCTACGAGGTGAACTTCCGCTTCGGGGAGCGCCTCCACCGCACCTACTTTCCCATCCAGGGGACGGTGGTCATCTCCCAGGAGCCGGAGGTCGTCTCCGGCCTCGAGCGCGAGATCGAGCGCTGATCGGCGCGGCTACGCCTGGCCCTTCATCGCCGCGAGCATCTCCTGCACGGCGCGGGTCATGCCCACGGTCACGGCCCGGCAGACCAGCCAGTGGCCGATGTTGAGCTCGACGATCTCCGGCACGGCCGCGATCGGCCCGACGTTGGCGGTGGTCAGGCCGTGGCCGGCGAAGACCTCGCAGCCGAGGGCCGCGCCCAGGCCGGCCGCTGTGCGGATCTTCTCGAGCTCTTCTTCATGCTCGACCCCGACGGTGCGGGTGTAGGCGTCGGTGTTGATCTCGAAGCCCTGGAGGGTGCCCTTGAAGGCCTCGAGCCGCGCGATCTGCCGAGAGTCGGGATCGAGGAAGAGGGAGACGTCGATGCCGACGTCCGCCAGCCGGTCAGCGGCTGCCACGATCTCGGCCTCGCGCTGGACCAGGTCGAGCCCGCCCTCGGTAGTGATCTCCTCGGGCCGTTCCGGCACCAGGGAGACCTGATCGGGCCCCACCTCCAGGGCGAAGGCGATCATCTCCCCGGTGGCGGCCATCTCGAGGTTGAGATGCGTGTCGAGCTCGCGGCGCAGACGGCGCACGTCGTCGTCCAGGATGTGGCGGCGGTCGCCGCGAAGGTGGACGGTGATGCCGCTCGCCCCGGCCTCGAGGGCCAGGGTCGCCAGCTCGACGGGATCGGGATAGGGGGAGCGCCGTGCCTGGCGCAGCGTGGCGACGTGGTCGACGTTGACCTGTAGCCGAACGGGACGGTTCATCCCAGTGTCTCCTTGATGGCGGTCACGATGCCGGCGGCGAGGGCGGCGATTTCCCCGGAGTCGGGGCCTTCGATCATCACCCGCGCCAGGGGCTCGGTACCGGAAAAGCGCACCACCAGCCGTCCCTCCTGGCCGAGGCATCGCTCGGCGCGGTCGATCGCGGCGACCACGGGGGGCAGGGTAGTCAGATCCTGCTTGCGACGCACCCGCACACTCTCGAGCACCTGTGGAAAGCGTTGGAAGCCCTCGAGAAGTGCGGAAAGAGGGCGGCCCTCACGGGCGCGGAGCGCCGCCATGGCCAGGCCGGTCAACAAGCCGTCGCCGGTGGTGGCGAGCCCCAAGTGCACCACGTGGCCGGATTGCTCGCCACCGAGCACGAGGCCCTCCTGCTGGAGACGGGCCACCACCTCGCGGTCGCCGACGTTGCAGCGCTCGACCGTGATGCCCTCGCGGGCGAGGGCGCGCTCGAGCCCGAGATTGCTCATCGTGGTGGCGACGATTGCTGCCGGTTCGAGACGGCCCTCGCGGTGCAGGGCCCGAGCCCAGAGGTAGAGGATGGCGTCGCCATCGCGCACCTCGCCGCGCTCGTCCACCAGGACGGCCCGGTCGGCGTCGCCGTCGAAGGCGAGGCCGAGGTCGTGGCCCTCGCGGACGAACGCGGCCAGGGCCTCCGGATGGGTGGAGCCGGAGCGGAGGTTGATGTTGTGGCCGTCCGGTTCGGCGTGCAGCAGCCGAACGGTGGCGCCGAGCGCAGTGAAGACCTCTCTCGCCAGGCTCGAGGCAGCGCCGTGGGCCGTGTCCAGGACCAGGGAGAGTCCTGCCAGGGGTCGATCCACCGGGAAATGAGCGAGCAGTTGCTGGCGGTAGAGGGCGGCCAAGTCAGGGTCGACAGCGAGCGGCAGAGGCACGCCGGTGGGGGAGGGCCTCTGCTGCCGCAGAGCCAGCAGCCGCGATTCGAGCGCGGCTTCCCGCTCCGGTGCCCACTTGAAGCCTGCCTCGTCGATCAGCTTGATGCCGTTGTCCGGCGGCAGATTGTGGCTGGCTGAGACGGCGATGCCGCAGGCGGCCCCCAGCCGGGGTGTCAGTGCCGCCACGGCCGGAGTGGGCAGCACCCCGCCGAAGCGTACGGCCACGCCCTGTTCCAGCAGGCCTTCCGTCAACCAGGCGGCCAGGATCGGTGTGCTGTTGCGGGTATCCCCCGCAAGGACTACCGACGGCGAAGAGGAAAGGCGGGACAGCTCCTCCCCAAGCGCACGGGCGAGGGCCGCGACCGTCGGTCGGTCGAGGGGCTCCTCACCGAATGGAGCCCGGATGCCGTCGGTGCCGAAGAGGCGGCTCATCGCTGCGTCCCCTCGCGGCTGCCGGGCTGGGCGATCTCGACCTGGGCGGTAACGGTACCCGGAGCCAGCACCCGCACCAGCAGATCCGGCGACAACACCGCCACCTGCTTCTCGAAGGAGAACGCGTGGCCGTCGAGGTCGACCTGGTCGGTAGCCAGGCGCCGCAGGGCCTCGACCACGGTGGAGGGCCCGGCGACCCGGGCCGTCGAGGGGACGGCGCGGTAGGAGGTGACGATGGCGCCCGCGGCCGGCTCGCCTCTCAGCTCGACGAACACCGGCAGGGTGCGTTCCACCTCGCGGTCGAGCTGGAGGGTCAGGGTCTTCGGGTCGATGGCAACCACCGTCAGGGCATCGCTGGGAAGCACCACGTCTTCCTCGGTCAGGTTCACGGTCACGCGGCCCGTGGCCGCCTGGAGCACAGGGACCTGCACGTCGACGTCGAAGGGCCGCAGGCGGCGGACCTCGCGGTTGCTGCCGCGCACCACCACCCGCACCTTCTCGACCCGCTCGAGGGGCACCAGGCCGAGGGGGAGGTTGTAGGTCACGCTCGCCTCAAGGGTGCGCTCGCTCTGCGGCTCTCGCTTCTCGGCGGCGCTGGTCCACCAGAGACCGAGCGCGATGAGCCCGGCGAGGATGCGATAGGGCCAGGGACCGTTCCGCTCTCTCATCGCCCTCGGCCCCCGTTGGCGGAAGGCTCGGCCACCAGCAGCCGGTGTAGCAGGTTGAGCAGCTCTTTGGGGTCGAGGTTGCGGGTCAGTTGGCCGTCGACGGCGAGCGACACGATGCCGGTCTCTTCGGAGACCACGATGGCTACGGCGTCGGTTTCCTCGCTGATCCCGAGCGCGGCTCGATGGCGTGTGCCGAAGTCCTTGGACAGCTCGGGATTGGCCGTCAGCGGCAGGAAGCACGCCGCCGAAGCGATGCGGTTGCTCTGCAGTAGCACGGCGCCGTCGTGAAGCGGAGCGCCGGGCGTGAACAGGTTCAGCAGGAGGTCATACGAGAGCTCGGCGTCGAGAGTGATGCCGTTCTCGGCGTAGGTCTTCAAGTTGTCGGCCCGCTCCACCACGATCAGGGCGCCAATCCTGCGCGAGGCCAGGGCACCGACGGCGACGACGAACTCGTTCAAGGCCATGGCGCTCGGCCGGTCGATGGTTCGGCCGAGGAAGGGAGTGCGACCGAAGCTCGCCAGGGCGCGCCGGATCTCTTGTTGGAACAGCACGATGACGGCGAAGGGCAGGAAGATCAGCAGGCTCCCGAGAAGGTTCTGGAGAGCCGCCAGGTGTGCGAAGCGAGCCACGTAGTAGAGCGCACCGACCGCCGCGATGCTCGCCAGGCTCTGGGCCGCGCGTGTACCGCGGATCAGCTTCAAGAAGTAATAGATGACCACGGCGACCAGCAGCACGTCGGCCAGGTCGCGCCAGGAGAGGAGCTCGAGGAACTGCCGGAGCTTCATACCGGCTCTCCGGCGAACCGACCGATACCCCGCCAGACGGCCAGGAAGCGGACGCTGGCTTGGACGTCGTGCACCCTGACGATGGCGGCGCCGCCTCGCGCGGCCCAGGCGAGCGCAGCGAGGCTGCCCTCCAGCCGGTCCTGTGGAGGGGCACCACCCGTGAGGTGACCGATGAAGCTCTTCCGGCTGGCGCCGATCAGCAGCGGCAGCCCCAGGGCGGAGAGCTCGTCGAGCCGGGCCAGGATCTGGCAGTTCTGATCGTAGGTCTTGCCGAAGCCGATGCCGGGGTCCACCACCAGCCGGTCGCGCGGCACTCCGGCCGCGAGCGCACGATCGACGGCTGCTGCCAGCTCGGCTCGGATCTCGCCCAGGAGGTCGACGAACCGGATCTCGCTTTGCATCGTGGCCAGCTCGCCACGGCTGTGCATCAGGATCAGCGGGCAACCGGCCCGGGCGACGGCGGTGCCCAGCTCCGGGTCGGACAGAGCGGTGATGTCGTTGATCAGGTCGGCCCCGGCGGTGAGGGCCTCGCGAGCGACGCGCCCCTTCCTGGTGTCCACGGAGAGGGGAGCATCCGTGGCTCGCCGAACGGCCTCGAGCACCGGTAGCAGGCGCCTCAGCTCCTCGTCGGCAGAGATCACCGCAGAGCCGCCGCCGTAGACACCGCCGCCCGGCCGGCTCGACTCCGCACCGAGGTCGAGGAGGTCGGCACCCTCGTCGAGCAACTGGAGAGCATGGGCCACAGCTCGCTCGGGGTCGCGCCACAGCCCACCGTCGCTGAAAGAATCGGGGGTGAGGTTGAGAACACCCATCACGAGCGGCCGATCGCCCAGCGAGAGCGTTCGTCCTCCCGGCAGATCGAGCCGGGGCGGCACGGCAGGCGAGGCGTTCGGGGTCACGCTCCGGGGTCGGGCTGGGTGGTCCACTGGCGCTGGGCCGAGACCTCGGCTCCTTCGGATGCCTCCGGGGCGGCCGGAGGCGGCGATGTCGGCGGGCTGGTCGCCGCGGCGTCCGCTGCGTCACCATCGCTCTTCGCGGCTCGCGATGTCGGCTCCTCGTAGCGATGTCGGGTGTCCTGGCCGGTCATCTCCTGAATCCGCCGGTAAACGTCCTCGCCATCGATCGACTCGCGATCGAGCAGGTCCTGAGCGACGCGTTCAAGCACCGCCCGATGCTCGTCGAGCACGGCTCGTGCTCGCTCGTAGCCGACCTGGACGATGTGGCGGACCTGGCGGTCGATCTGGATCGCCGTGTCCTCGCTGTAATCGGCGCGCTGGCTGAAGTCCCTTCCCAGGAAGACCGGCTCGTCCTTGGTGCCATAAGCCAGGGGCCCGAGATCAGACATGCCCCACTCGCAGACCATGCGGCGAGCCAGCTCGCTGGCTTGCTCGATGTCGTTCGAAGCCCCGGTGGTGATGTCCGTCTGGGTCAGCTCCTCGGCGATGCGGCCGCCCATCAGAACCGCGATCCGGGTCTCGATGTACCGGCGGGTGTAGTTGTGCTTGTCCTCCGTCGGCAGCTGGGTCGTCAGACCCAGTGCGCGGCCACGAGGGATGATGGTGATCTTGTGCAACGGGTCCGCTTCCGGCAGGAAGGCCGCCAGCAGGGCGTGCCCAGCCTCATGGTAGGCCGTGATCGCCTTCTCTTCGTCGGTGAGCATGAGGGTGCGCCGCTCCACCCCCATCATCAGCTTGTCCTTGGCGTACTCGAAGTCCGACAGGTCGACCTTCTTCTTGTCCCGCCGCGCCGCGATCAGGGCGGCTTCGTTGACCAGATTGGCCAAGTCGGCGCCCCCGAAGCCCGGGGTGCCGCGGGCGACCACCCGAAGATCCACGTCCTCGCTCAAGGGCAGAGTCCGGGTATGGACCTCGAGGATGCCTAGGCGGCCGTTCAGGTCGGGCCGATCCACCACTACCCGGCGGTCGAAACGACCAGGCCGCAACAAGGCCGGGTCCAGCACGTCGGGACGGTTGGTAGCGGCGATCAAGATCACGCCTTCGTTGGACTCGAAGCCGTCCATCTCGACCAAGAGCTGGTTCAGGGTCTGCTCGCGCTCGTCGTGGCCGCCGCCCAGCCCGGCGCCGCGATGACGGCCGACGGCGTCGATCTCGTCGATGAAGATGATGCAGGGAGCGTTCTTCTTGCCCTGCTCGAACAGGTCGCGGACGCGACTGGCGCCCACCCCGACGAACATCTCGACGAAGTCCGAACCGGAGATCGAGAAGAAGGGGACGTTGGCCTCGCCGGCGATGGCCCGCGCGAGGAGGGTCTTGCCGGTCCCCGGGGGGCCCATCAGCAGGACGCCCTTGGGGATCCGACCGCCCAGCCGCTGGAACTTCTGAGGCTCGCGCAGGAACTCGACGATCTCCTGAAGCTCGTCCTTCGCCTCCTCGATCCCGGCGACGTCCTTGAAGGTCACCTTCTTGCCCGTGGTGTTGAGCAGCTTCGCCTTGCTCTTGCCGAAGGACAGGGCGCGGTTGCCCCCGCTCTGCATCTGGCGCATGAAGAAGATCCAGAGGCCGATCAGGAGCAGGATCGGGCCATAGGTCAACAGGAAGGCGAGCACGGGGTTGGCTCGATCCTCCTCGCCGTCGGTCACTACACCGTGCTCTGCCAGCTTGCGCTCGAACTCGAGGGTCGGCTCGAAGGGCAGGTGTAGGTTGAGCTTCTTGTCGCTGTCTTTGTACTTGCCGGTGATGGTGCGACCCTTGATCGTCACCGACTCGATCCGGCCGTTCTCGACCTGCTGCATGAACTCGCTGAAGGTGGGCTCGTCGGGGACGATCCGGCCGGCACCGAGGGTTCTCCAGAGCAAGAGGGCCGCCGCCAGCAGCGTCCCCCAGAGGATCAGGCTCTTGATCGTCGAATTCAAAGGTGCGCTCTCCCAGTCATGGCTCTCTTTCGCAGCCGACCTCGACCGTCCAGATGGTGGCTCCGGCCCGCGGCCGGTACCGGTCGTCGATGCCTACGCTCGCTGCCCAGGCAATGTTCCCGGCCTCGCAGAGGATCGGCAAGCGGTCCCGTCGGTCACGGGGGACGCCGAGCTCGATCAAGTGCTCCTTCAAGCGCCGCGGACGGCTGCGTCCGATTGGTCGGAGCCGATCGCCCGGGAGTCGGTTGCGAATCTCCACCCAGCCGCCGTCGGTAAAGGGGAGAGAGATTTCGACGCGTTCGGTTCCGGGCTGGTCAGGTCGCGTCGCGGCAGGGCCAAGGCGAATGCTGAGCCAGGCTGCGATCTCGGGGATCGTGAGCTCGCCCGGCACGCGGAGAGTATAAGAGAAACGAGGGCAACCTGACCGCTTGCGACGCAGGTAGAGGCGTCCACGAAAAGACTCCCAGTACCAACCGTCACCGCAATCGCAACGCACGTGCCGGCGCCCTTGCACTTGGCGGGCCAGCTCGGACCGAGCCGCTGCAGAAGCTGGGTAGGGCGCTCCCGCTAGTCGGTGGAGGAGAGCGAGGGCTGGCGCTCCGAGAGGCGGCGGCAAAGCCGTGAGGTTCTCTTGTGCGATCGAGGCGCCGCCTTCATCGCGCCGGGGCGAGAGTCGAGCGCTGAGGATGCGCTCGATCGACGCCGAGGCATTCCGAGCCCGATCGGCCAGCGCCGCCAAGCGCTGTGGGAGCGAGGGCTGAGTCCCGCTCAGGGCAGGCAGGAACAGGGCCCGCACTCGGTTGCGGACAGCATCGAGGCAGTGGTTGGTGGGATCTGAGAGGGGGACGAGACCGGCACTCTCGACGGCCTCCTCGAGATCCGATCGGCCGAGCGAGAGCAGGGGCCGGAGCAGGTGGCAGCGAGCGGGGTGGATGCCCCCCAGGCCCTGGAGCCCGCTGCCAAAGAGCAGTCGAAGGAGCACCGTTTCGGCTTGGTCCTCGCGGTGATGGCCGGTCAACACCCAGTCCGCCCCGAGCCTCTGCCGAACGTCCTCGAGGTAGAGGTACCGGATTCGCCGTGCGGCGGCCTCCCAGCTCTCGCCGGAGGTGCTCTCGCCGGATACCGATCGGCGCTCGGTCTCGAAGCCCGCTCCGAGGCGTAGGGCCAAGTCACGAGCGCCGGCTGCCCGATCTGCCGATCCCGGGTCCTGGGCGTGGTCGAGATGAGCGGCGACTACCGGGGCGCCCGTTTCCCGCCCGAGAGTCGAGACAGCGAGCAACAGGGCGGTCGAATCCGGACCGCCGGAGAAGGCGACGATCAGCGGGCGCCCTGACTCCAGGGCCGCATGGGCCTTGAGTCGGTCGCGAACGATCCCGAGCAGGGAAAGCAGCGAGGGAGAGGTGGTGGCGGTGACGGGACTTGAACCCATGACCTAGCGATTATGAGTCGCTCGCTCTAACCAACTGAGCTACACCGCCAGGAGACGTGGAGGCCCGACAGGTCGCTGCCGGTCTTCGACGGGGGCGCGATTATACCCAGGCCAAGGCGAGGAGAGAACTCTCGCCGGGGCGCGGGTACAGAGGCGAGCACGGCCTCCGGCTGGGGACCGGAGGCCGTATGGCTCGTAGAGGTCGGGGCTTCGGTCAGCGCAGCGCTTCTTGGCAGCTGCGGAACTGACCGAAGAACTCCCGCATGGAGGTCGAGAGAGCTTCGTCGTTGAGCCGGTAGATGACGTTCTGGCCCTGGCGCTGGTCGATCACCAAGTCGGCCTCCTTGAGGACCGACAGGTGCCGAGAAATGGTCGGCTGGGACAGGTTGAAGTTGCCGACGATCTCGCCCACCGTTCGCTGGTGGTTCTCGAGAAGGCGCAGGATCTCCTGGCGGGTCGAATCCGAGAGCGCCTTGAACACCTTGGTCAGGTGACGCTCGTCACGCCCTCCGGTGAGATTGGAAGTGGAATCCATGTCTGCCATTGCTCAAGCCTCCTTAAGAGTCCGGCGCCCTGCTGATCTTCAGGCTCCGTTCCGTCACATGCAGAAGTGTAGGGTCGTGTCCCTTGAATTGGAGTTGAAAATGATCCCAGACGATGGCATGCCAGTGTACCCGATACGAGCAATGGTGTGTAAACTTATGTATATCCACAAGCTTGTCCCGTGCTCCTGGATCGACAAGTAGAGTGACGACCACGTGACTGGGAGACCCGATCCGGCTGTGGAAAGGGCAGAGGAAGACAAGCTGGAGGAATCTGCGAGACGTGGGGGGCGAGCGACCGGAGCCGCCGATAGGTGGCTCCGGTCAGGGAGGAGCTACCGGATCAGCGGCTTGCCTGGGTGAAGCGGTCCGCGACGGCGCCCCAGTGGATGGTGTTCCACCAAGCGGTGAGATAGTCCGGGCGGCGATTCTGGTAGCTCAGGTAGTAGGCGTGTTCCCAGACATCGACGCCGAGGATGGGGGTCTTGCCCTCCATCAAGGGGCTGTCCTGATTCGGGCGCGCGATCACCTCGAGTTGGCCCTCGCTGACCACCAGCCAGCCCCAACCAGAGCCAAACTGGCCGACGGCGGCGCCTGTGAGCTTCTCCTTGAAGGCGTCGAAGCTGCCGAAGCTCCGATCGATCGTCGCGGCGAGGTCTCCAGAGGGCCTTCCCCCTGCCCCCGGGGCCATGATGCTCCAGAACAGAGTGTGGTTGGCGTGGCCGCCGCCATGGTTGCGGACGGCGGTACGGATGGACTCGGGGACGCGCTGGATGTCCCGCAGGAGATCCTCGACTGGCTTGACGGCGAGATCGGGGACGCTCTCCAGAGCCTTGTTGAGGTTGGCCACGTAGGCTGCATGGTGCTTGCCGTGGTGGATCTCCATGGTGCGTGAGTCGATGTGCGGCTCGAGAGCGTCAAACGAGTAGGGGAGCGGGGCTACACTGTGCATACGTCTCAGGCTCCTCTCAAGGGGTTGATGGTCAGTGGCGGCAGGCTCTGGGCGAGGAGCGGGCTCCTCGGCGCCGACAAATTGTCTCATGAAACCTCGCCTCGACCCGCCCCGGCGAGCGGTTGACTTGCCTGGGGCCTCTGTGTACCATGCAGCCCTTCCGCGGCAGCGGGAGGTTAGCTCAGCGGTAGAGCACCTGTCTTACAAGCAGGGGGTCGTGGGTTCAAGTCCCTCACCTCCCACCAGGTGTGGAGATCCAGCGCGGGGTCGTAGTTCAGCCGGTTAGAACGCCGGCCTGTCACGCCGGAGGTCGCGGGTTCGAGTCCCGTCGGCCCCGCCATTTCGTACCCTCCCGCTCCGAGCTTCGAAATCCCAGGAGGTCGTCACGTTCATGCGCGAGAAGATCAAGCTCGTTTCGTCTGCCGGCACGGGGGTGTTCTACACCACCACCAAGAACAAGAAGGCCTCGACCGAGAAGCTCCGCCTCAAGAAGTACGACTCGAAGGTCCGCAAGCACGTGGAGTTTGTCGAAGAGAAGATGCGGTAACCGGTCGTTCTCCGCCTCCAGCGCTCTCCCCTACCATCCAGCTTCAACCAAGTCGGTCGCCCGGAGTCAAGAC
>JBIOYC010000095.1:0-16072 GCA_044869955.1 Thermoanaerobaculia bacterium
TTGATCTGGCGGTGGCTCCTGCGCCGCCGGAGTGACCCGGCCGCGGCGAGGTATGGTGGGGAGCCCTCGTACGCTCGCCCAGCAGGAGAAGTTGGCATGCCGACCGCCAAGCAACAGGCTCAACAGATCCTGGCGCACCTCCCCGACGAGGCGACGCTCGAGGACATCCAGTACCACCTCTACCTCCTCCAGAAAGTCGAGCACGCCCGCGAGGCCCTCGAGCGCGGCGACGTGATCAGCGAGGAGGAGGCTGAGAGGCCAAGGGCCGGCTGTTAGGAACCGGAACACCAGCGAGCCCCTACCCGCGACTCATGGTAAGAATGCAGCCCAAACCGTAGGGACAGCTCGCGAGCGAGGAATTGGACCGACGATGGCTCTCCACCCGGACTTTCCCGGCCCCCCTCGCTTCTACGCCCACCGCCCGATGACCTGCCGGGGTCTCCTCGACTCGTTCCGGGAGTACCAGGCTTGAGCAGGTCGGCACCTCCTCCCGAGCCCGGCGGCGAGCTGATCCTCTACCAGACCGAGGACGGCCGAACCCGCATCGAGCCGCGGCTGCTCGGTGGTTCCGTCTGGCTCTCTCTGCTACAGCTCGCGGCGCTCTTCCAGCGCGACAAGTCGGTGATCTCGCGGCACATCCGGAACATCCTGGTCGAGGGGGAGCTCGTCCAAGAGGCAACTGTTGCACGCATTGCAACAGTTCAGGATGAAGGCGGACGGCAGGTCCGGCGCGAGATCGAGTGCTTCAACCTCGACATGGTGCTGGCGATCGGCTACCGCGTTCGCTCGCACCGCGGCATCCAGTTCCGCGCCTGGGCGACCGAGCGCCTGCGAGAGTACATCGTCAAGGGGTTCACTCTCGACGACGAGCGCCTGAAGAACCCGCCCGGGCCGGGCCAGGTCGGCTATTTCGACGAGCTCCTGGCTCGCATCCGCGACATCCGCTCGTCGGAGCGGGTGTTCTGGCGCAAGGTGCTCGACATCTACGCCACCAGCATCGACTACGACGCCTCGACCGAGGCCTCGAGGAAGTTCTTCGCCACGGTGCAGAACAAGATGCACTGGGCGATCCACGGCCAGACGGCGGCTGAAGTGGTCGCCCGGCGCGCCGACGCGGCGAAGCCCCACATGGGGCTGACGAGCTGGACCGGAGCGCGGCCGACAGCGCAGGACGCCGCCGTCGCGAAGAACTACCTCGCCCCCGTCGAGCTCGAGGGGCTGAACCGGATCGTCAACGCCTATCTCGAATTCGCCGAGCTGCAAGCGATGTCGCGCAAGCCGATGCACATGGCCGACTGGATCTCGAAGCTCGACGACTTCCTGCGGCTGTCGGAGCGCGAGATCCTCACCAACGCGGGCAGCGTGTCGCATGAGGCAGCTCTCGCGGCCGCCGAGCGGGAGTACGAGCGGTTTCGCGCCGAGCTGGCGAAGATGCCGGCGCGGGTGGACGAAGATTTCGAGCAGGCGGTGAAGGCACTCCCCAAGCCGCGGGCGGCGCGGCGCCACCGAGGGGGCTGAGAACGCCGACCCCGGTTCCATCAGTTGTAAGGGGTCTGGAATGAAGCGGTTAGGTGGTGCACCCCGCAGGACTCGAACCTGCAACCTTCTGATCCGTAGTCAGATGCTCTATCCAATTGAGCTAGGGGTGCAGCTCAAAGACAGGAGCCGGGATTGTAGACGATGGCCGGCGGGGTTTGCAACGGCTGGGCTCTTGGACGGGGCGGAGGCGGATTGGATGGAATCGGATGGCCGAACGGGTGGCGGCTGGCGGGCGCCGGGCGTAGAGCCTCGACGGGGGCACCGGGGGCCTTCGGCGCGCCCGCTATTTGGCATGTCTCTATGAATCGCCTAGGATGGGCCGGTCTTTCTGGAGGAGGTTCTCGATGACGAGCGCAGCGCGTGGTCTGGCTTGGAGCGTGGCGTTGTTGGTGGCGGTGGGGATGCCGCCGCCGGTTTCCGTGGGGCAGGGGAGCGATCTGGCGCCGCCGGCGCCGGAGGGAGTCCAGTACCCCATCCTCTTCGTCACCCAGGTGCCCATCCCGGGGGACTTCGCCACCATCGGCTCGGTCTTCGCCAACCACATGGCCTCCATGCAGCAGGTGGGCCGGGGCGGGGATCTGTGGATCCGCTATCCCAACGGCACCCAGCGCAACCTCACCCAGGAGGCCGGCTACGGCATGACCGGCTTCCAGGGCGCCTCGGCCATCTCCGTGCGCGACCCGGCGGTGCACTGGGACGGCACCAAGGCTGTGTTCAGCATGGTGGTGGGGGCGCCCACCCAGCAGTTCCAGGTGGGCACCTGGTACTGGCAGCTCTACGAGGTCAGTGGGCTCGGCGCCGGCCAGACGGCGCAAATCACCAAGGTGCCGAACCAGCCGGCCGACGCCAACAACGTCAGCCCGATCTACGGCACGGACGACCGCATCCTCTTCACCTCGGACCGGCCGCGCAACGGCGCCCCGCACCTCTACCCCCAGCTCGACGAGTACGAGTCCACCGCCACCAACACGGGCTTGTGGAGCCTCCACTCGGCCACCAGCGACCTGCGCCTCTTGAACCACGCGCCCTCGGGGGCCTTCACGCCCACCCTGGACACCTTCGGCCGCGTGGTCTTCACCCGCTGGGACCACCTCCAGCGCGACCAGCAGGCGGATACCGACGTGCTCTCCGGCAACACCTACGGCACCTTCAACTACGCGGACGAGAGCCCCGGGGCCGTCGCCCTGGCGAACCGGGACGAGGTCTTCCCCGAGCCCCGGCCGGTGCGTACCGACCTGCTGGCCGGCACCAACCTCTTCGGCCATCGCATCAACCACTTCTTCCCCTGGCAGATCAACGAGGACGGCACCGAGGAGGAGACCCTCAACCACATCGGCCGCCACGAGCTGCACTCCTACTTCGAGCAGAGCCTCACCGACGATCCCAACCTCGACGAGTTCATCGCCGACGTCTCCGGCCGGGTCAACCCGAACGACATCTTGAACTTCCTCCACCTGCGGGAGGACCCGCTGGTGCCCGGCCGCTACTTGGGCATCGAGGCGCCGGAGTTCGCCACCCATGCCAGCGGCCAGGTGATCGCCATCGATGCGCCGCCGACCCTGCGGCCGGACCTTTCGATCCTCGACTACGTCACTCACCCGGTCACCGCCACCGTGGTGCCGGACGGCCAGACACCGCCGGCCAACCACAGCGGCCACTACCGGGATCCGCTGCCGCTGTCCGATGGCGGCCTACTCGTCGCCCACACCTTCGAGACCCGGGCGGCCGGCAACCTGGGCACCCGCGCCAACCCGATCCCGCGCTACCGCTTCCGCTTGCGTTACCTCGGGCCCGCCGCCAACGGCTACCTGACGGCCGGGGCGACCCTCACCTCCGGCATCAGCGAGACGGTCTCCTGGTGGGACCCGGACGTGCTGGTGTCGTATTCGGGCGAGATGTGGGAGATGCACCCCGTGGAGGTGCGGCCTCGCACGCGCCCACCGCGCCGCCGGCCCCTGATGGCGGCCTCGGAGGTCGCCGTGTTCAGCGAGGAAGGCGTGGCCGCCACCGCCCTGGCGCGGGACCTGCGCCGGCGCGACCTGGCTCTGATGGTGGTGCGGGACACCACCACCCGCGACGAGCTCGACCGCCAGCAGCCCTTCAACCTGAGGGTGCCCGGTGGCACGGCCCAGACCCTGGGCGCCGGCGGCAAGATCTACGACCTCGCGCACTTCCAGATCTACCAGGGCGATCAGATCCGCGGCCTCTACGGGCCGGACACCCCGGCGCCGGGCCGGCGGGTGCTCGCCCAGGCCCTGCACGACCCCGCCGCCCTGGCCGCCAACCCGCCCAACCCGACCGGACCGCCGGGCAGCGTGACGATTGCCGCGGACGGCTCGGTGGCGGCCTTCGTGCCCGCCCACCGGGCCCTCGCCTGGCAGACCACCGAGCCGGACGGCACGCCGGTGGTGCGCGAGCGCTACTGGATCACCTTCCAGCCGGGGGAGATCCGCACCTGCGATGGCTGCCACGGCGTCAACAACGTCAACCAGGCGGGCGGGCCCCCCGCGGCCCACTCGCCGGAGGCCCTGCGCCAGCTGCTCCAGCTCTGGGAGGGGCAGACTGGCCACCTCTTCTCGGACGGCTTCGAGAGCGGCGACCTTGCCGCCTGGACGGTCGTGGAGTAAGAGCGGTGCGGGGCGGGGAGGGTGACGGCTGAGCCGGTCACTGTCGGCCCCGTTGTCGTCCTGAGCGCAGCGAAGGACCTGGGGGAAGGAAACCAAGGCCCCCCCCGACCAGATCCTTCGCTGCGCTCAGGATGACAACGGCAGAGAGATGGGTCGTGCCCGATCCTCGTCCCTCCCCCCGTCCCGCCAGGGACGTGTTTACCTAGCGTGGGACTTCAGTCCCTCGCGGAATGGCGCCATGTCCGACACCCCATCGAGGGTGTCGGACAGCCGGCACGGACAGTCCACCCCCCTTTGCATTGATCAGACTGCTGCGGGGGAAGTCCTTGTTTCCCCGTGACTTGTCTTGATCGCTCGCCGCCAGATGCCGGTGGCATCCCGGTTGCTCTCTCTCCGCGTTGGAGACAAGTTCTGCGCGGCGGGTTCGCCCACCCCGGGAGGCTCGCGTAGCGCGGAGAGCGGGGGATCGGGGGGTGGCCCGCCATCGTGGCGGGTCGCCCCCCGGATCTTTGGCCTCTGCCCTACGCCTCAGACCGGGGTCGCTCCGAGCTTTCGGCCTCGGAGATAGAGGGCGAGCCCCACGAGCTCGACCAGCGCCACGGCGCCGAGCACCTGCACGGCGAAGCGGGACGGGTCGGGCACGTCGACCACCGGCCAAGCCGAGAGGGCCAGGAAGAGCAGCGTCAGCACCAGCCCGCTCACCGCAGCGGCCCGCAGCCATCCCGAGCGGGGCAGCCCGAGGCGGCTCGCTCCCACCAGGGGCAGGGTGAAAATCACCACGTAGGTCGAGGCGAAGAGGATCCCCGCGGCCGAGAGCAGCAGCTGGAATGCCTCCTGCCGGCCCGCATCGGCCACGGCGGCCAGCACCAGGGCGGCGGAAACTGCGCCAGAGAGCAGCACGGCATTGACCGGCACCCCGCGGCGATCCAGGCGGCCGAGGGAGGCAGGCAGCAGGTGGTCCCAACCGGCGACCATGGGCAGCCGGGCATTGGCGGCAAACGCCTGGCTGGACTGGCCGAGGTCGCGCAGCATCAGCAGGCCGAGGACGCAGACGGCGAGGGAGCCACCGTTCGAAGCCAGCACCTGCGCCACCGGATTCACCAGATCGATCTTCTCGGGGGCCACGCTGATCACCACGGCGGCGGTCCCCACCAGGTAGATCAGACCGTTGACGGGGGCGGCGATGCGCACGGAGCGGGGCAGATCGCGCTCGGGGTCCCGCACCTCCCCGGCGAGGATCGACAGGGCCTCGAGTCCGGCGAGGCCGTAGACGGCGAGCTTGACGAAGATCGCCAGGGTCTCGAGGGTGGCAGGCGGCAGCGTGGGGTGCAGCCCGGCGGCCTCGCCCCGCAGCAATGCGGCCCCGACCTGGGCGGCCAGCAGGGCCACCACGGCGAGCAGACCCAGCGAGGCGATGGCGTGGAGCAAGCGCGCCCGACCCAGCCCCAGGAGACCCGCCAAGGTGACCAGAGCTACCACCAGAGGAGCCCCCAGGGCGAGCAGGCGTGGGCTCTCGAGGGCGCTCGCGGGCAGGAAGGCGTAGGCGAAGGAGGACACCACCCCGAGGGCCGCGGCGGCAATGTAAACCAGCACGAAGACCCAGAAGCTCCAGGCGACCAGGAAGCCGACCCCGGGGCCGAAGCCGCGGCAGGTCCAGCGGTAGACGCCGCCCTCCTGGGGGCAGGCACGGGTGAGGGCGATGACCACGGCGGCGAGAGGCAGGTGGAAGAGGGCCAGGGCCGCCAGCCAGAACAGCAGCCCGGTGCCGCCGAGCTTGGCGGCGAGGCCGAACCAGTTGGTGCCGACCACCAGCAGCACCTGGGCCAGGGCGAGGTCGAGCAGGCCCAGCCGGCGGGGCAGCCCGTGCTCGGTGGCGGCGATCATGGCTTCCTCCCCATCACGATCCCCCAGCAGCCGAAGGTGCGCCGGGTCTCGATCTCCTCGAAGCCGGCCCGAGCGAGGAAGCTCTCGAGCTCGACAGCGCTGTACTGCCGGCCCGCGCTCCACAGCAGCATCGCGATGCCGCTCGCCACCACCGGCCAGGGGCCCCGAAGATCCTCGTCGAGCAGCAGCTCGTGCACGACGACCCGCCCGCCGGGGGGCAGCTCGGCGAAGCTGCGCCGGGCGAGCTGCTCGCACGAGCCCGGCGACCAGTCGTGGAAGACGTCCGAGAAGAAATGGAGGTCGGCGATCGGCCAGGGAGCGTACCAGAAGTCGCCGACCTCGAAGCCCAGCCGCCCGTCCCTCTCGGCTTGCGCCATTCCGCCGTTCCGCTCGGCGGTCGCGACCACGGCGGGCTGGTCGAAGACCACCGCCGTCAGCCATGGACAGGCGGCGAGAGCAGCGGCGGCGTGGGTGCCCGCGCCGCCGCCGAGGTCGAGCAGGCGGCGATGCTCGCCGAGGGGCACGTGCGCCGGCCACTGTCCGGCGGCCGGGCGGCTGTGGGCGTGCATGGCCGCCGTGAAGCGGCGGGCGAAGGCGGGGTCGTCCGCCAGCGGGGCGGCCCAGACCTCTCCTGCCGGGCCGCCGAGCAAGGGCGAGCGATCGGTCTCGACCGCCCGCCGCAGCTGGGCCAGGGCCTCGCGATGGGGAGACTCCCGGCAGATCATCTCGAGCACCGGGGCCATCGACCACGAGCTGTCCGCCAGCAGATAGGCGCGGGCCGTGGCCGACAACTGCCAGCGCGGCCCCTGCCGTTCGAGCAGACCGAGGCAACCGGCCGCCGAGGCCAGCACGGTCACCGGTCTCTCGGCGAGGCCGAGGGCCCCGGCCAGCTCGACGACGGTCACCGGGGCCGGAGCCAGCTGCTCGAAGAGGCCGAGCTCCCAGCCCAGACAGCCGGCCAGAGGGACGAGGACTCCGTCGGTCAGGGTGTAGAAGGCTGAATCGTCCGGCGGGGCGGGTGAGCTCATCGTCCTCTCCGGTCGGTCGTTCGGCCTCAGGGAGCCAGGAGCTGGAGGCGCGTGCCGGTGTACTCGCCCCCGCCCACGTCGAGGATCGGCTCGCCGTCGGGAGGCAGCACGTCGACGGTGGAGTCGGCGCGGAAGGCGTTCGCACCCTGGACGAAGATCCGGTTGCGCACCCGGATGCGGCCGGCGGCGGCTCCCTGCTCGTCGAAGGCGAACAGCTCGAAGGTGAGCACGAAGCCGTTCTTCGTCTGCACCCACACGCCGTGAGCCGGGCCCTCGACCAGGCTGCCGAGCAGGCTCGAGGTCTCGGTGAAGGTGCCGTCGGCGTGGAAGGTCTGGAGGGCGTCGAAGTCCTGACTGGGGTCTGGACCCGGGACGTGGACGTTCCAGGTGCCGATGATGCGAGGCTTGGGCACGCTTTGGGCTTCTGCCAGCTCGACCTCGGTGGCGCTCTCGGTGGCGAAGTCGGCGGCGCGGGTCTCCGGGATCGGCCGGGGCAGCCCGTCCCGCAGGTCGAGCAGAATCTGCCGGGCTTGGCCGACGGCCTCACCGAGGCCGCTGCGCTCGGCGGCGAGGGCAGTCGGCGCCAGAGCCAGCCACGACGCGGCGGTCAGGACCAGGGCGGCCGGGCGGATGATGGAGAGAGGCAAGCGGTTCATGGTCATTCCTCCTCAGGGCGGTTGGTTGCAGATGCCTGCGATGGAGGGGAGAATGTCCGCGACCCCCTTTGAAAGTCGTGCTGAGGCCGCTGAAAGTTATGAAATCTGACTCGGTCGCCGATCGGCGCCACCGTTTCGAGGGCTTCCGCATCGACACCCTGCGGCGGGTGCTCGAGCGGGACGGCCGGCTGGTGGCGATGCCGCGCAAGTCGGCGGAGATCCTCCTCCTGCTGCTCGCGAAGCCGGGCCGGCTGGTGACCAAGGAGGAGCTGTTCCGCGGCATCTGGCCGGACGTCGTGGTCGAGGAGAACAGCCTGGCGCAGGCGATTTCCGCCTTGCGCAAGGCGCTCGGCGACGAGGCGAGGGATCGGGCGCCTCGGCTCATCGAGACCGTCGCCCGTCACGGCTACCGCTTCCGCGGCACCGTCGAGTCCGAGCCCCTGGCGGCAGCGGGCGCGGCGGCAGGGCCCGCCCGCCAGGCCGCCGAGGTTTCGCCGGCACCCGTCCTCGCCGTGCTGCCCTTCCGCTTGCTCGCCGGGGGCGGGGCGGACGACGAGCTCGGCCTCGGCCTGGCGGATGCCCTGATCTCGCGCCTGGCGAACCTCTCGGGGCTGCGTCTGCGCTCCACCGCGGCCGTGCGCCGTTGGGCCACCGACTCCGAGGTCGACCCCCTGGCGGCCGGCCGGGAGCTCGCGGCGGACTTCGTCCTCGATGGCCATCTGCGCCAGGTCGGCGGCCGGCTGGCGGTGAGCGCCCAGCTGCTGCGCACCGACGGCGGCGACGTGCTGTGGGCCGAGCGGCTGGGCGAGAGCCTGGACGACCTGCTGTCGGTCGAGGACCGGCTCGCCGAGCGCATCGCCCAGGCCCTCGCCCTCGGCTGGCGGCGGGATCGCCCGGCCTGGCGCCGCGGCACGGTGGACGTGGGCGCCTACGAGCTGTACTGGCGAGGCCGTCAGGCCGCCAACCGCATGAGCGCCGAAGGCCACGCGCAGGCCCGTGCCGCCTTCGCGGCGGCGGTCGCGCGGGACCCGTTCTTCGCCCACGCCTACGAGGGGCTGGCCTATGCCGACGTGATGGCGGTGGACCTGTTCATCCCCTCGACCGAGGGGTTCCCGCGAGCGCGCCAGGCCGCCGAGCAGGCCCTGGTGCTCGACCCCGAGCTGGCCCTCGCCCACTGCGCGCTCGCCGGGGTGGCCTTCTGGCACGACCGCGACCTGCGCACCGCCGAGCGCGAAATGAGGGCGGCGCTGGCCCTCGACCCCGACGGGGCCTCCACACGCCGGGGCGTGGGCTGGCTGCTGGCTCTCGGCGGACGCTTCGAGGAAGCCTACGAGCTGGTCGCGACCGGTGACGCCGCGGACCCCTTCGACATCGAGCAGGTGATCTTCGAGGCGGCTTGCCTCTACGCCGGGCGCCGCTTCGAGGAGGCCATGGCCCTGTGCCGGCGCGGCATCTCCTTCGACCCGGCCAATTGGCTTCCTGAGGTGCTGTGGGGCCGCTGCTGTGAGGCCCAAGGACGGCTCGCCGAGGCCATCCGGCATTTCGAGGCCGCCGCGCGTCTGGAGCCGGCGGTGGCTGAGGTCCATGCGGACCTGGGCCGGGCCCTCGGTCTCGCGGGCAGGGTGGAGGAGGCGCGGGCGGCGCTCGCGGGGCTCGGCGAGCCGGGGCGTTTTGCCTTCGTGCCCGCCTTCGCCCGAGCCATGGTCCACCTCGGCCTGGGCGAGGCCGACCGCTGCTTCGCCGAGCTCGAGGCCAGCCTGGCCGAGCGCTCCTGGTACGTCTCCTGGCTCAAGACCGTCCCCGCCCTCGACCCGATCCGCTCGGATCCCCGCTTCGCCGATCTGCAGCGCCGCTCGGGGCTCTGAGCGGCGGTAAGATTGTCCGCCAGCCAGGTCTGGCGAGGGAGGCAACCAATGGCAGAGATCGAGCGGATCCGAGTCAGTCCGGGAATTCACTTCGGCAAGCCCCACATCGCAGGGACGCGGATCACGGTGCAAAGCGTCCTCGAGCTTGTCGAGGCAGATCTTTCCTTCGATGCCATCATCCGTGACTACTACCCCGACCTCAGTCCCGACGACATCCACGCCTGTCTGCGCTACGCCATCGCCCTCATCGCTGCGGAGGACATCCACCTGACAGCGGTTCCGGCGTGAGACTGCTCCTCGACCAAGATGTCTACGCCCTCACGGCCCGGTTCCTGATCGACCAGGGTCACGATGTCGTCACGGCAGCCGAGCGCGGGCTCCACGAGGCGGAAGACCGAAGACTGCTGGAGGTCGCTCGCCTGGAGAACCGGGTCCTGGTCACCAGAGACCGGGACTATGGCGCTCTGGTCTTTCTCCAAGCCGTGGGCACCGGCGTGCTCTACCTTCGAGGATTGCCCTCGGTACTCACCGCAATCCATGGGCAGCTCGAGAGGGTGCTCGAGACTTACTCTCAAGCTGAGCTGAGCGACGCCTTCGTCGTGGTCGAGCCGGGCGGCTTCCGCTTTCGCCGCCGGTAGCCCAGCTACGCCTACTCGATCAACCCCTCGAGCGGCGATGAGGCGGCGGCGTAGAGCTTCCTCGAGATGCGTCCGGCGTGGGCCGCGAGCCACCCCGCCTCCACCGCCAGCTTCATCGCCCGCGCCATGCGCACGGGGTCCTTGGCGCCGGCGATGCCGGTGTTCATCAACACCCCGGCCGCGCCCAGCTCCATGGCGATGGCGGCGTCGCTCGCCGTGCCGACGCCGGCGTCGACGATGATCGGCACCGTGGCCTGCTCGAGGATGATGCGCAGGTTGGCGGGGTTCCGGATGCCCATGCCGGAGCCGATGGGTGCGCCCAGGGGCATCACCGCGGCGCAGCCGAGGTCGGCGAGCTTCTTGGCCACGATCGGGTCGTCGTTGGTGTAGGCGAGCACCACGAAGCCCTCGGCCACCAGGGTCTTGGTGGCCGCGAGCAGCTCGCCGGTGTCGGGGAAGAGGGTCTTGGGGTCGCCGATCACCTCGAGCTTCACCCAGCTCCAGCCCCCCACTTCCCTGCCCAAGCGCGCGGTGCGCACGGCCTCGTCGGCCGTGTAGCAGCCGGCGGTGTTGGGCAGGAGCAGGTACTTCGCCGGGTCGATGGCGTCGATCAGCGAGCCCTTGCCGAGCTGGTCGAGGGATACGCGGCGCAGGGCCACGGTGACCATCTCGGTCCCAGCGGCCTCGAAGGAGCGCACCATCGTCTCGGCGTCGGGGTACTTGCCGGTGCCGAGGATCAGACGGGAGCGGAAGGTGCGGTCGGCGATGGTGAGCGGCGCCACCTCGACCGTGGGTTCGAGCAGGGTTTCCATGACCGGAAGTCTATCGGAGCTCAGTACGCCAGCAGGGCCGGCTCCAGGATCCGGTTGGCCTCGTCCACCAGGATCACCGTCGGCTGGTGCCGGCGGGCCTCCTGGTCCTCGTAGCTCGCGTAGCTCGCCAGGATCACGACGTCACCCTTGCTCGCCTTGTGGGCCGCGGCGCCGTTGATGATCACGTCGCCACTGCCACGGGCCGCGGGGATGGCGTAGGTGGCCAGACGCTCGCCGTTGGTGACGTTGTAGATCTCCACCCGCTCGTTGGGCAGCAGGTCCGCGGCTTCGAGCAGGTCGAGGTCGATGGCGACCGAGCCCTGATAGTGGAGATCCGCGCCGGTGACCGTGGCGCGGTGGATCTTCGACTTCATCATCGTTCTTTGCATGGCTAGACCGTCAGAGAGAAGTTGTCGATCAGGCGTACGCCGCCCAAGGTGACGGCGAGCGGAAGCACGATCCGCCCGGCGATCGCGTCGACCGGGCGGAAGGAATCGGCGGCCACCACCTCGGCGTAGTCCACCTCGGCCAGCGGCTCACCGGCGAGCACGTTACGGAGGATGCGGCGGACCTCTTCACCCCGCCGCTCGCCGGCCTCGATCGCCGAGCGGGCGGCCGAGAGGGCGCGGAAGAGCACGGCAGCTGCGGCCCGGGGCTCGGGCGCCAGGTTCACGTTGCGCGAGGACATCGCGAGGCCGTCGGCCTCCCGCACGGTGGGGCCGGCGAGGATCTCGATCGGCATCGCGAGGTCGCGGACCAGCCGGCGCACCAGAGCGAGCTGTTGGGCGTCCTTCTCCCCGAACACCGCGACGTCCGGCCGGATCAGGTTGAGGAGGATCGTCACCACCGTGGCTACACCGCGAAAGTGGCCGGGGCGGTGGGCACCCTCGAGCCCCTCGGCCGGCGGCCCGGCCACCTCCACGCGGGTGACGTGGCCGGCCGGGTAGATCGCCTGCGCATCGGGCAGGAACAGCAGGTCGCAGCCGGCGGCGGCCAGCAGCTCGGCGTCCCGCTCGGGCGTGCGAGGGTAACGCTCGAGATCGTCGGCGCGGTTGAACTGCTGCGGGTTGACGAAGACCGAGGCCACGACCCGGTCGGCGGCACCGCGGGCAAGGGCCACGAGCGACAGGTGGCCCTCGTGCAGCGCCCCCATGGTCGGCACGAAAGCAATGGTCTTGCCGATCTCCCGCCATAGAGGGAGCTCGGGGCGCAGCTCGTCGGTGGTGCGGGCGATGAGCATCGGACCTCGACCTCAGGCACCGCCGTAGAGCCGGCCCACCTCGGCGGGCCCCGGCTGCACCGGCCCGTAGCTCTCGTCGTCGCCCGGGAAGCGGCCGGCGCGCACGTCCTCGGCGTAGGCCTCGAGGGCCTGCCGGGCCGCCGTGCCCAGCTGGGCGTAGCGCCGCACGAAGCGGGGGGCGATGCGCTCCTCGATGCCCAGCAGGTCCTGATAGACCAGGATCTGCCCATCGCAGGCCGGACCGGCACCGATGCCGATGGTGGGGATGCCGAGGCGGGCGGAGACCTCCGCGGCCAGCTCGGCCGGGATGCACTCGAGCACCAGGGCGAACGCCCCCGCCTGCTCGAGCTCGAGGGCAGAGGCCACCAGGGCTTCGCGGGCCCGGGCGGAGCGCCCCTGCACCTTGAAGCCACCCAGCCGCAGCACGGACTGCGGCGTCAGGCCCAGGTGCGCCATGACGGGGATCTCAGCCTCGACCAGGGCGCGGACGATCTCCGGCCGCGCGCCTTCGATCTTGACCGCCTGGGCGCCGCCTTCCTTGATGAAGCGCAGGGCGTCGGCGATAGTGGCGGTGGGGCCGAGGTGGAACGAGCCGTAGGGCATGTCCGCCACCAGCAGGGCGCGGGAGAGCCCGCGCCGCACGGCCTTGACGTGGTGGAGCATCTCCTCGACGGTGACGGAAAGGGTGTCGGGGTGGCCGAGCACCACCATGGCCAGGGAGTCCCCGACCAGCACCACGTCGACCCCGGCGGCGTCGGCCTGGCGGGCCTGTTGGAAGTCGTAGGCGGTGACGGCGACCAGCTTCTCGCCGCGAGAGGGGGCGGACTCGACCCAGGGAACGGTGACCTTCTTCTCCTGCCGCATCGCGCGCCTCCAGCGCGCCGGGTTGGGCCTCGGCGCGGTCAGGCTCGGACCTGTGGCAGGGGTCAGCCGGGCGTTCGGGAGGGGGAGCCCCTCCGTTCGGCCAGGCAGACGGAAGGGGCCTTCGGGGCGCGGCTCAGGAGGTCTCGGGGGCCGCCTTGCGGTGGGTGAGGTGCCGGTCCAGCGGATCCGGCCCTCCCGCGGGCGGCGCCCGGCAAGTCCTCGGCGCCTCGGCTTCCGTCTCGGTCCCGCCTACCGGGATCCAAGCGGTACGAAGTACTCGGTGCCTCGCACGGGGCGTTGCAGCCGGCGGATCAGCTCCTCGAAGTCCTCGGGACGTTCGGGGAAGTTCATGTGCCGGGTGTCCACCACCAGCAGAGGCGACCGATCGTAGTAATGATAGTAGTGGTTGTAGGCATCGATCAACTCGGCCAGGTAGTCGCGGGAGATTTCCTTCTCGACCGAGCGCGCTCTCTTCTTGATCCGCTCGACGCAGGTGTCGACGTCGGCGACCAGGTAGAGCACCAGCTCCGGCTTGGGCACCTGCGGCTCGAGCAGGGTGTAGAGCTTGTCGAAGAGCATCAGCTCGTCGTCGGAGAGAGTCAGGTAGGCGAAGATCCGGTTCTTCTGGAAGGTGTAGTCGGAGACCACCAGGCGGTGGAAAAGCTCCCGCTGCACCACCTCCTGCTGCTGCTTGTAGCGCGACAGCAGGAAGTACAGCTCGGTCTGGAAGGCGGCCCCCTCGCGGTCTTTGTAGAAGGCGCCGAGGAAGGGGTTCTCGACGTCCTCGAGCACCTTCACGCCTTCATACCGTCCGGTCAACATCTCGACCAGCGTGGTCTTGCCCACGCCGATCGGGCCGTCCACGGCCAGGTACTGGAAGGGGAGCGTGTCGCCGCTCACGCGGGCACGGGTTCGCGGGCGAGAGGGTTGTAGAGGGTGTCGCGCTCCACCGGCACGAAGCCGGCCTCACGGACGATGCGCTCGAGCTCGGGGCGGGACATCTGCTGCCCGGACTCCGCACCGGCCATCTGGTAGATGGTCTCCTCGACCACGGTGCCGTCGAGGTCGTCGGCGCCGAAGGACAGGGCCACCTGGGCCAGCTTGGGCGTGACCATGATCCAGTAGGCCTTGATGTGCGGGATGTTGTCGAGCACCAGGCGGGCGGTGGCGATGTGCCGCAGGTCGTCGAGGCCGGTGGTGTGGTACTGCAGGCCGAGGTAGTTGTTCTCGGGGTGGTAGGCCAGGGGGATGAAGGCGTTGAAGCCGCCGGTCTCGTCCTGGAGCGAGCGCAGGCGCATCAGGTGATCCACCTTGTGCGGCACGCGCTCGACGTGGCCGTAGAGCATGGTGCAGTTGGAGTGGAGGCCGAGGCGGTGGGCGGTGCGGTGGACCTCGACCCACTCGCCGGCGTCGAGCTTGCCGTCGCAGATGATCTCCCGCACCTCGGGGTGGAAGATCTCGGCGCCGCCCCCGGGCAGCGAACCCAGGCCGGCCGTCATCAGCCGCTTCAGGACCTCCTCGATCGAGATCTTTCCGCGCTGGGCGAAGAAGCCGATCTCGATCGCCGTGAAGGCCTTGAGATGCACCCGGGGAAAGCGCTCCTTCAGTCCCCGCAGCATCTCCAGGTACCAGTCGAGGGAGAGGTCCGGATGCAGGCCGCCGACGATGTGGAACTCAGTGACCTGGTTGCCGCCCTGCTCGGCGGCCCGGCGGTACACCTCCTCGTGACTCATCTGCCAGGCATGGGCCTCACCGGGCAGGGCCGCGAAGCTGCAGAACTTGCAGTTGTAGGTGTAGACACAGATGTTGGTCGGGTTGAGGTGGCGGTTGACGTTGAAGAACGTCACGTCCCCCCACAGGCGGCGGCGCACGGCGTTGGCCAGCTGGCCGAGATGGAGCACGTGGGGCGTGGTGAAGCAAAGCTCCGCATCGGCCTCGTCGAGCCGGACCCCGTCGCGCACCTTGGCGGCGATGGGGCCGAGCTGCGACGGGAAGGTCTCGGGGCGAATCTCGGTGAGCATGGGTAGCGTCTTCCTGGGGTGAGTCTTCCTGGTGCGGGCCCTACGATCGAAGCAGGAGTATATCAACCGCCGTGGCGGCGAAGAGCCAGAGGGAGAGGGCGCCGTTGGCCAGGAAGAAGGCGGCGTCGAGGCGCGAGAGGTCCCCCGGTCGCACGATCCAGTGCTGGTAGCTGAGCAGGGCGAGGCAGCCGGCCCAGCCCAGCCAATAGCCCGCGCCGAGGCCCGGTCCGTAGAGGCCCGGCAAGAGGGCGAGCAGGACGAGGGTCGCGACGTGCAGCAGGGCCGACAACCACAATGCGCCGGCGGCACCGAAGCGGGCGGGGATCGAGAACAACCCCCTACCGCGGTCGAAGTGTTCGTCCTGGAGGGCGTAGAGCACGTCGAAGCCGGCCACCCAGGTGGCCACCGCGAGACCGAGCACCACCGGCGGCCAGGCCACCTCGCCGGTGACCGCGATCCAGGCGCCGAGCGGAGCGCCGGCGAGGCCCACTCCCAGCACCAGGTGGCAGAGCCAGGTGAAGCGCTTGGTGTAGGAGTAGCCGAGGACGATCGCCAGGGCCAGGGGAGAGAGCTGGAAGGCCAAGGGGTTGAGCTGCCAGGCGGCAAGCACCAGGAGGGCCGAGCTGGCGACCACGAAGAGGACGACGAAACGGGGCGAGACCGCACCGCGCGGCAAAGCCCGGCTCTCGGTGCGCGGGTTGGCGGCATCGAGGCCGCGGTCGATCAGACGGTTGAAGCCCATGGCGGCGCTCCGGGCGCCGACCATCGCCGCGGCAATCCAGGCGACCGTCCACCAAGAGGGCCAGCCCTGGGCGGCGAGCACCATGCCCAGAAACGCGAAGGGCAGGGCGAAGACGGTGTGCTCGAACTTGATCATCTCGAGCACGGTGGTGAGCTG
>JBIOYC010000096.1:0-6652 GCA_044869955.1 Thermoanaerobaculia bacterium
CTGGCCCGCCGCGGAGGTGGAGCATGAGAGACGCAGCCCTTTCCCGCCGCGACTTCCTCAGGGCTACCGGCCTCACCGCCGGCGGCCTGGTGGTCGGCTTCCGCTTCGGCGGCTCTCCCTTCGAGGCGGCGGCCGCCCCGGTCTTCGCCCCCAACGCCTTCCTGCGCATCGGCGCCGACGACTCGGTCACCGTCATCGCCAAGCACGACGAGATGGGACAGGGCATCCACACCTCGCTCGCCATGGTGCTCGCCGAGGAGCTGGAGGCCGACTGGTCGAAGGTGAAAGTCGTCAGCGCACCTGCCGACCCGGCGTTCAACCACGCTGCCTACGGCATCCAGATGACCGGCGGCTCGACCAGCAGCTGGAGCTCCTACGAACAGCTGCGCAAGGCCGGGGCCGCGGCCAAGGAGATGCTGGTCGCCGCCGCGGCCGCTGGCTGGGGAGTGGCGGCGGCGGACTGCAAGGCGGAGGCGGGCTTCGTCTCCCACGGGGCAAGCGGCCGGCGGCTCTCCTACGGCGCCCTGGCCGAAGCGGCCTCCCGCCAGAGCGTGCCGGCTGAGCCCAAGCTCAAGGATCCCAAGACTTTCCGGCTGATCGGCAAGGCCGTGCGCCGGGTGGACGCTCCGGCCAAGGTCGCCGGTTCGGCCGTCTTCGGCCTCGACGTCACCCGCCCGGGCATGCTCACGGCCCTGGTGGCCCGTTCGCCCCATTTCGGCGGCAAGGTCAAGCGCTGGAACGGCGACAAGGCCCGGGCCCTGCCGGGGGTCAAGGCGGTGGTCGAGGTGCCGAGCGGCATCGCCGTGGTCGCCGAGGGCACCTGGCAGGCCCGGAAGGCCCGGGCGGCGCTGGAGATCGAATGGGACGGGGGCTCGGGAGCCGAGCTCGACAGCGCGAAGCTCACCGCCCGCTACGCCGAGCTGGCGGCCACTCCGGGTGCGGTGGCCCGCAAGGAGGGGGATCCGGACGGGGTGCTGGCCGCGGCCTCCCGCCGCATCGAGGCCGTCTACGAGGTGCCCTTCCTCGCCCACGCGCCGCTGGAGCCCCTGAACTGTCTGGTGAGCCTCGAAGATGGGGGAGCCGAGATCGTCACCGGCTCGCAGTTCCTCGGCGTCGACCGTATCGCCGCCGCCGGAGCCCTGGGCCTGCCGCCGGAGAAGGTGCGCTTCACCAACACCTACCTGGGCGGTGCCTTCGGCCGTCGGGCCAACCCGAAGAGCGACTTCATCGTCGAGGCCGTGGAGGTGGCCAAGGCCGCGCGCTCCCTGGGCCGGCCGATCAAGACCGTCTGGCTGCGGGAGGACGACCTCGCCGGGGGCTACTACCGCCCGATGTGGACCAACGCCCTCGCCGCCGCCCTCGACGAGCACGGCGAGCTGGTGGCCTGGCGGCATCGGCTGGTGGGGCAGTCGATCCTCAAGGGCACGGCGTTCGAGGCCTTCCTGGTCAAGGACGGCATCGACGGCACGTCGGTCGAAGGGGCCGCGACCCTGCCCTACCACGTGCCCAACCTGGGGGTCGAGCTGCACACGCCGGAGGTGCCGGTGCCGGTGCTGTGGTGGCGCTCCGTGGGCCACTCGAATACCGCTTACGCCACCGAGTGCTTCCTCGACGAGGTGGCGAAGGCCGCCGGCAAGGATCCGGTGGACCTACGCCGTGCTCTGCTCAAGGACCACCCCCGCCACCTCCGGGTGCTCGAGCTGGTGGCCGAGAAGGCCGGCTGGGGACGGCCTCTGCCAGCCGGGGTGGCGCGGGGCGTGGCGGTGCACGAGTCCTTCCAGAGCTTCGTGGCGCAGGTGGCGGAGGTGTCGCTGGAGGAGGGCCGGCCGCGGGTGCATCGCGTGGTGGTGGCCGTGGACTGCGGGCCGGTGATCAACCCGGACACCGTGAAGGCGCAGATCGAAGGCGGGGTGATCTTCGCCCTCTCCGCGGCTCTCTTCGGGGAAATCACCTTCAAGGCCGGGCGGGTCCAGCAGCGCAACTTCCACCACTACAAGCTGGTGCGCATGAACGAGGCACCCAAGGTGGAAGTGCACATCGCCGACAGCGGGGACTCGATGGGAGGCATCGGCGAGGTGGCCGTGCCGCCCCTCGCCGCGGCGGTCGCCAATGCCCTGTTCGCCCTGACGGGCAAGCCGGTACGGAGACTGCCGATCCTGGGGCGCGGATAGGGGCGCAGGGCAGGGCGAAGAGGCGCCGGTCGTGACGACCGGCGCCGGCGAAGGCGGCCCGGAAAGCCCTACCGCATGAACTTGGCGAACTCGCTCGCCATGTTCTCGGCGGCGTACCCGACGTTGCTGCCATGAACCTGGTTGCGGATCAGCACCAGGTTCTCGCCGGTAGCCTTGACCTTGAGCCGCAGCTCGATCTCGACGAAGGGGTCGATGTGCGCGAAGTAGACGTAGGTCGAGTCCTCCTTGCAGTCGACGATCGCCATGGAGAGCTCGAGAGCCCCCTTCTCGGAGATCGTCAGACCCAGGGACTCCAGGGCCTGGGCGAAGGCATCGCGGGTCTCGTCCGGAAGTTCGCGGGGGATCACGCCGGCGAGGTTCTGCACCTTGGCGATCGAGACGCTCTTGTACGAGGCGAGGTCGAAGTCGAGCTTCTTCGGCCGGTCGGCCTTGCCGGAGGTCTTGGCCCAGCCCCAGTCGAAGTCCTCGCCGTTGCGCTCGATGTCATTGACCATGATGCGGTAGTCGTCGTCCTTCAAGAACTTGCCGACCACCTCGTCATCCTCGTTGTAGTCGTCGCTCTTGATGAAGGTGTCTCGGCCTGCCCAGGCCGCCGGGGTCACGGCGAGGCCGAGTAGGAACATCAATGTGATAGCAGTCGTTGCTTTCTTCATGGGAGTCTCCCTCTTGATAGGCGGAAGCGTGCGGTTCATCGATCCTAATACGAATCGCGGCGCCGGAGGGGACACGCCTCAGCCCCCGGGCAGCGCGTGCTGCTGGCCCCACATCTTCTCGCCCGCCTCGACCCGCAGCGACAGCCGGTTGCCGTGCGCCGGCAGGGGACAGGTGGCGTAGGGAGTGAAGACGCAGGGGGGGTTGTAGGCCCGGTTGAAGTCCACCACCACCCGGCCGTCCTGGGTCGGGGCGTCGATGGCGAGGAAACGCCCGCCGCCGTAGGTCTCCTTGCCGTTGGTGGCGTCGCCGAAGACGATGAAGAGCTCCGCGCCGGGGTCGCCGCTCGGCTCCAGGCGATGGGTCACACCGTCGCGCTCGAAGACGATCGCCCCCGGACAGGTCTCCTCGTTGGTGTCGCCGAGGACGTTGAGGATCTGGAGGGTCTTGGGTGGGTCGTAGGGCTCGAAGCGGGCCTCGATCCGCCAGTCGGCGGCCACCGGGAAGCTCTCGATGCCGGTGAAGTGGGCCAGCACCGGGCTCTCCCGGTCCTTGAGCCGAATGCCCACCCGGTCTCCCCGGTAGATCAGGTAGAAAGAGAGGCTGCCGGCGTCGAGTCTCGTCGAGTCCTTCCGGCCCTCGGGAACCAGCTCGAGGAGGGTGATCTCCTTGCTCTCGTGGGTGAGGCCCGCGCCGGGCTCGGCTCGCACCGTCACCGTCTTGCCCGTCCGGGTGAAGATCCCCAGTCGCGCCGGAGCCTTCGCCGGGAACACCACTCGGTTGGCCGGATCGCTACCGAACGAGCTCTCTCCCTCTTCCAGCCAGTAGAGCCCGGCCAGGGTCAGCCAGCCATCCGGCTTGCGCAGACCCAGCTCCCGCTCGGTGCGCCAGCTCTCGACCTCGGCCCGGTGGGCGACCGGGTCGAGGGGCCGCGGCACCGACTGCCGGCCGCAGCCGATCGCCACGACGGTGGTCGCGACGACCAAGGAGAGGAAGCAGGTGAGGCGGCGGCGGATCGCGGCGGGGATCGTCATGGCGGGGAGATTCTAGCCCGGAGGTCCACCGCGCTCGGCATTGCGTAGAATCGCCCTTCCTTTCCCCGCCCGAAGGGGCCTCGAGCCCAGGGAGGTCAACGCGCATGCGCCGTCGCCACGAGCTCATCCCCAGCCGCGTCATGGGGCGCCGGATCAACGTCTGGTGCTACGGCCACTGGGGCACTCCGCTGCTGGTCTTCCCCACCGCCGCCGGCTTCGCCCACGAGTGGGATGCCCAGGGCATGCTCGAAGACCTCGCTCCCCTGCTCTACGGCGGCAAGATCAAGCTCTACTGCCCGGAATCCAACGTCAGCGAGGCCCTGACCGCCAAGGAAGGGGACCCCGCACACCGCATCCATCGCTACCGGGTCTACGAGGACTTCGTGCTCTCCGAGCTGGTGCCCTGGATCCGCCAGGACTGTGGCGATCCCGGCGCCCGCATCGCCACCACCGGCGCCAGCCTGGGCGGCCTCTACGCCGCCAACTTCGCCCTCAAGTTCCCCGAGACCTTCTTCTGGGCCCTGTGTATGAGCGGCCGCTACGAGGTCTCGCAGTTCCTCGGCGGCTTCGCCAACGCCGACGTCTACTTCAACAGCCCTCTCGCCTTCGTCCCCAACCTCCACGGCGAGCACCTCGAGCGGGTCCGCCACCACACCCACATCGTGCTCGTCTGCGGCCAGGGTCCATGGGAAGAGGGCTGCATCGAAGAGACCCTCGCCCTCGGCAACATCCTCGCCGCCAAGCGCATCAGCCACGAACGAGACATCTGGGGCCACGACGTCTCCCACAACTGGGTGTGGTGGAAACGGCAGGCGGTCTACCACCTCGGGAAGGCTTTCGGGGGGTAGGGGCTGGCTCGGTAACTTGCCGAGAGAACTCGGCTTTCCTCCGGCAGGAGGAGTGCGGACAACCCCCTGTAGCGCAGCTCAGCTTCTCCCTCCCTGAAACCGTGCCACGATCCAGTCACCGATGATG
This sequence comes from Thermoanaerobaculia bacterium, assembly GCA_044869955.1. Lineage (GTDB taxonomy): Bacteria > Acidobacteriota > Thermoanaerobaculia > Multivoradales > SZUA-115 > CALMKX01. The sequence goes on from JBIOYC010000096.1 coordinate 4,853, forward strand.
CTCAGCGCTTCGGGGGCGAAGGTCTCCTCGATCGCGGCGTACTCCTCGGTGCCGCCGGTCTCGGCATGCTGGAAGAGATGATTGAGGCCCGGTAGGCTCCGAACCTCGTGATCTGGATTCCTGGCGGTGGCGAGGGAAGCGCGCACCGCTTGCGCGTTCACCCGGGCATCTACCTGGAAGTCCTTTTCTCCGAAGAGGGCGAGGACCGGAACCTTCACGGCCCGCAGGTACACCGCCGGATCCTGCCGGACCAGCGACCGGTACCAGGCGGTCGTCGACACTCGGATCGCTCGCTCGATCGCGTCGCCGTCGACCCGGAGCCGGGCGCGCTCCTCGGCGGTGAACTGGCTCCTGCGGACCCCGGCGAGCGCCCGTAGCTTGTCCTGGAGCCGGTCGACCGTCATCGAGGGATCCGCGATGAGCTCGAGGTCCTCGGCCTGAGTGGCCAGCGCCCGATCGATCAGCTTCTCGTCGAGTCCCTGGAGGCGGTAGAGATCCCGGGTCTGGCGCATCAGCAGGGACCGCAGCGGCTCGCCCGGCGGCGCGAGGAGGATGAGGAAGCCCACGGATCGGTCCGCCACCGCGACCATCGGCGCGGTAAGTCCGCCCTCGCTGTGTCCGACGATGCCGATCGCGCTCCCATCCATCTCGGGGCGGGATCGAAGGAAGGCCACGGCAGCCCGCGCGTCGGCCGCGAAGTCGTCCAGCGTCGAGCCCATGTGGTCGCCACCCGATTCGCCGGTGCCTCGATCGTCCCAGCGGAGTGAGGCGATGCCGCGCCGGGCCAGGGCGTCCGCGATCACCAGGAAGGGCTTGTGGCCCGCCAGCGTCTCGTCTCGGTCCTGCGGCCCGGAGCCGGTGACTAAGGCCACTGCCGGAAACGGGCCGTCTCCCTCCGGCAGGAGCAGCGTCCCCGCCAGCTGCACGTTTCCCGCCTCGCTGCGGAACGTGACCTCACGGCTCTGGTACGGGAACGGACCCGCCGGCTGCTGGGGGCGGTTCAGTGCGAAGGCCTTCTCCAGCCGGTGGAACGTGAGGGGCAGCTCCCGCCCCCCCTGCGACCACAGGCCCTCGAGGGCGCTGCCATCGGCGTTGAGCGTGCCTTGGTAAGAGGCACCAAGCGCCTTGAGCTCCAGTCTTAGCGTGCGGCGCTCGAAGCCAACCGCATCGACCGGGATCTTCGCACCCTGATCGAGGCTGTCGAGAATCGCGCCGAGGCTGCCGTCGTCCCTCTTCTCGACGTGCAGGGCGAGGCGGAGCTTCATCGAGCCCACGTCGAGCGCCCCGAGCCAGTCTCCCGCCGCCCCCTCGCCGGACACCGGCTTCGCGGGCTGGCTCGGACCCTGGGCCGGATCCGCCGCCTGGGCGGTCAGGGTGATCGTCGCGAGCAAGGCAAACGTCGAGAGCTGCAGCATCAGCTTCGACCAAGGTCGGTTCCGGTTCGCCCTCTCCGATCGGTCGATCGCGCTGGGGGCTGGAGCAGGGGCTGTGGGAAGAGTCGTGTTCGATTTCACGGGACGCGCCTCCTTGTCATTAAGTAAAGTTTGCTTGACAGACAGGAGAGTACAGGACGCCTTCCGGGATGTCAAGCGTGCTTGACTGCCCCTGGCAGCCCTGGGCATCGGGGGCTTCTTCTGCGCCCGGCGCTTCTTCGAACCTGAGGACAACCCGATCGGAAATGAGCCGAGAGACCCCTACCGCTCCCCCAAGACCTCCCGGATGGTCTGGAGCAGCCGGTCGTTGTCCACTGGCTTTTGCAGGAAGGCGCGGGCGCCGGCTCGCAGGGCGCGCTCCTCGTTG
>JBIOYC010000097.1:0-23075 GCA_044869955.1 Thermoanaerobaculia bacterium
CGGACGTGACGGGTGTGGCGGAGCTGCCGGAGGACATGGAGATGGTGATGCCCGGGGACAACGTGAACCTGGGCGTGGAGCTGATCGCTCCGATCGCGATGGAGAAGGGCGTGCGCTTCGCCATCCGCGAGGGCGGCCGTACCGTCGGCGCCGGCACCGTCACCGAGATTCTGAAGTAAGTATTCGAGGTCCCCAGGGGCAACGCGGAGGCTCACAATGGTCAGCGAGAAGATTCGCATCCGGCTCAAGGCATTCGATTACCGGGTGCTCGACACTTCGACTCACGAGATCGTCGACACCGCACGGCGCACGGGCGCCCGGGTCGTCGGGCCCATCCCGTTGCCCACGCAGATCTCGCGTTATACGGTCAACCGCTCGCCGCACGTCGACAAGAAGTCGCGCGAGCAGTTCGAGATCCGCACCCACAAGCGGCTGCTCGACATCTTCGAGCCCACTTCGCAGACCGTCGATGCGCTGATGAAGCTCGAGCTGCCGGCGGGCGTGGACGTGGAAATCAAGGCCTTCAAGTGAGCCGAGGTGTTGCCATGGAAGGCATCCTGGGAAGAAAGCTGGGCATGACCCAGATCTACGAAGCGGACGGCAGGGCCGTGCCGGTGACGGTGATCCAGGCCGGCCCCTGCCTGGTCGTCCAGCGCAAGACCGTGGCGACCGACGGCTACGAGGCGGTGCAGCTCGGGCTGGTCGAGGCGCGCGCGCCTCGCAAGCCGGGGCGTCCGCTGGTCGGTCACTTCAAGAAGGCCGGCGTCGCGCCGACCTATCGCGTCGCCGAGTTCGGCGTCGCTGCTGACGAAGCCTTCAATCCCGGTGACCAGATCAAGGCATCGATCTTCAGTGTCGACGAGTACGTGGACGTCGTGGGAGTCTCGAAGGGCAAGGGCTTCCAGGGAGTGATCAAACGGCACGGCTTCCACGGTGGTCGAGCCAGCCATGGCTCGATGTTCCATCGCGCCCCCGGCTCGATCGGCTCCTCGGCCTTCCCGTCTCGGGTCTACCCGGGCCTGCGGGCTCCGGGTCAGACTGGTGCCAAGCAGATCACCGTCAAGAACCTCAAGGTCGTCAAGGTCGACGAGGAGAACAATCTCCTCTACCTGCGCGGCGCCGTTCCCGGCGCGGCCAGCGGCTACCTGGCGATCAAGCGGGCGAAGAGAGGGTAAGGCGATGAAGCTCGCGGTCAAGAATCTCGAGAACCTCTCGGTCGGCGAAGTCGAGCTGCCCGAGTCCGTGTTCGCCTATCCCTACAAGGAGCACCTGATCCATCTGGCGGTCGACGCGTACCTCGCGGGCCAGCGCCGCGGAACGCACAAGACCAAGGGTCGTGGCGAGGTCTCCGGCGCCGGCAAGAAGCTCTGGAAGCAGAAGGGCACCGGCCGCGCCCGCATGGGCAGCCTGCGCTCGCCGATCTGGCGCAAGGGCGGCACCGTCCACGGGCCCCAGCCGCGCAGCTACGCCAAGAGCCTGACGGTGCAGGAGAAGAAGAACGCCCTGAAGTCGGCTCTTTCGAGGAAGCTCGCGGAGCAGCAGATCCTGGTGGTCGACAGCCTGGCCCTCGCCAGCCACAGGACCGCCGAGCTCGCCCGCGCCCTGGGGCGCCTGGGCGTCTCCGCGAAGGCCCTGCTGGTCGACTCGCAGGAGAACGTGCATCTCAATCTCGCAGCGCGCAACAATCCGCAGCTCAAGACGGTCGACGCCCTCGCCGTGAACGTCTACGACGTGGTCGGTCGTGCCCATCTGGTGCTCTCGCAGCGCGCTCTCGATCGGCTGGTGGAGGTGTTGCAGCGATGAGGATCGAGGAAGTCATCGTCCGACCTCTGATCACCGAGAAGATCGCCGCTCAAGGTGGTTCTCAGGTCATGGCCTTCGAGGTCAACGTGCGCGCCAACAAGATCCAGGTCAAGAAGGCGCTCGAGACCAAGTTCCCCGGGGTCAAAGTGGCCGACGTGCGGGTCGCCCGCATGCACGGCAAGACTCGCCGGGTTGGCCGTTTCGTCGGCCGGCGCTCCGACTGGAAGAAGGCCTACGTGCGCCTGGCCGAGGACTCGAAGCAGCTCCAGTTCTTCGAGGGTGTCTAGGAAAGGAACGGTGTAGCTGATGGCGATGAAGAGTTTCAAGCCGACCAATCCGGCGAGCCGCTTCCAGACCTACTCGAGCTTCGAGGAGATCACGCGCAGCACGCCTGAGAAGTCGTTGACCACGGGCAAGTCCGGCAGCGGTGGCCGCAACAACCAGGGTGAGGTGACGATCTGGTTCCGCGGCGGCGGCCACAAGCGCCGCTACCGCAAGATCGACTTCCGGCGCGACAAGCGTGGAGTGCCGGCGAAGGTCGCGGCCATCGAGTACGACCCGAACCGTTCCGCCCGCATCGCGCTCCTGCACTATGCGGACGGAGAGAAGCGCTACATCCTGTGGCCCAACGGCCTGACGGTCGGTGCCACGGTCGAGGCCGGGGAGAAGGCCGAGATCAACCTGGGCAACGCCTTGCCGCTCAAGCTGATCCCCCTGGGCACGGTGATCCACAACATCGAGCTGCGCATGGGCAAGGGCGGTCAGCTGGTGCGCGGCGCCGGTGCCTCGGCCCAGCTGATGGCCAAGGAAGGCGACTACGCGCAGGTGAAGTTGCCGTCTGGTGAGGTGCGCAAGGTGCACGTCGAGTGCTACGCGACGGTCGGCCAGGTCGGCAACCTCGAGCATGAGAACACCTCCTTCGGCAAGGCGGGTCGCCGGCGCTGGCTCGGCCGTCGCCCGCACAACCGCGGCGTGGTGATGAACCCGGTCGACCACCCGATGGGTGGTGGCGAAGGCAAGTCCTCGGGCGGTCGTCACCCCTGCACCCCGTGGGGCGTCCCGACCAAGGGCTACAAGACTCGTAACAACAAGCGGACGGACGCCATGATCGTCCGCCGGCGAGACTAGGGAGGCTGCCGTGGCACGTTCGCTCAAGAAAGGCTACTTCATCGACACCTCGCTCGCCGAGAAGATCGAGGCGATGAACCAGAGGGGAGATCGTCGCGTCATCAAGACCTGGTCGCGACGCTCGACGGTCATCCCCGAGATGGTCGGCCACACCCTCGCGGTGCACAACGGCTCGAAGTTCATCCCGGTGTTCGTCAGCGAGAACATGGTCGGCCACAAGCTCGGCGAGTTCGCCATGACCCGCACGTTCCGCGGTCACTCCGGCAAGAAGGCGGAGAAGTCCGCCAAGCCTCGCTGAGCACGGGAAGGATTTCGAACCATGGTGACGACAGCGAGACTTCGATACCTCCGCGGCTCGGCGCAGAAGGTGCGTCTGGTGGCGGACCTGATCCGCGGCAAGAACGTCCAGGATGCGGTGGGCATTCTCGACCGCACTCCCAAGGCGGCGGCGGCGCCGCTCGCCAAGCTGTTGCGATCGGCGATCGCCAATGCCGAGAACGGCAAGAACCTGGTCGACGTCGACCGGTTGATGGTCAAGGAGATCTTCGTCGACGGCGGCCCCAGCCAGAAGCGGGTGCGGCCGGCGCCGATGGGACGCGCCTTCCGAGTGATCAAGCGGACCAGCCACGTCACGATCAAGCTCGACACCCAGCCGGGCGGCGAGAGCTAGGGACCGAAACAGAGGGCACAGACGGTGGGTCAGAAAACACATCCCTACGGTTTCCGCCTGGTCTACAACAAGACCTGGCACTCGCGCTGGTACGCCGAAGGCACCTACGCCGAGACCCTGCACCAGGATCTCGCTCTGCGCAAGGAGCTGAAGCGGCGTCTGGGGCATGCCGGCGTCTCCGAGATCGACATCGAGCGCGCGGCCGACAAGCTGCGGGTGACGATCTACACCTCGCGGCCGGGCATCATCATCGGCCGCAAGGGCGCGGAGGTCGACAAGCTGCGCGACGACCTGATCAAGCGGGTTGGCCGCGAGGTCCACATCAACATCCAGGAGATCCAGCGTCCCGAGCTCGACGCACAGTTGGTCGCCGAGTCGATCGCCGGACAGCTCGAGCGCCGGGTCTCCTTCCGCCGCGCGATGAAGAAGTCCATGGAGTCGGCCTTCCGGTTCGGCGCCAAGGGTTTCAAGGTGATGGTGGCCGGTCGTCTCGGCGGCAATGAGATCGCCCGCTCCGAGTGGTACCAGGAGGGTCGCCTGCCTCTCCACACCTTGAAGGCGGACATCGACTACGGCTTCGCCCAGGCCTACACCACCTATGGCGTCATCGGCTGCAAGGTGTGGGTGTACCGGGGCGACGTGCTGAGGGAGAAGACGCGCCGCGCGAGCGCGTGAGGAGCCATCGCCATGTTGATGCCCAAGAAGGTCAAGTTCAGGAAGACGCATCGCGGCCGGCGTGCCGGCACCTCGAAGGGCGCGACCTACATCGCGTTCGGCGACTTCGGCTTGCAGGCTCTCGAGGCGGGCTGGGTCACCGCGCGCGAGATCGAGGCCGCCCGTATCGCCATCAGCCGGGCGATCAAGCGCGGCGGCAAGGTGTGGATCCGGGTCTTCCCCGACAAGCCGGTGACCAAGAAGCCGCTCGAGACTCGTATGGGTAAGGGCAAGGGCAACCCGGAGGAGTGGGTCGCCGTGGTGCGGCCGGGCCGCATCCTCTACGAGCTCGAGGGAGTCACCACCGAGCAGGCCGCGGAGGCCATGACGCTGGCTGCCCACAAGCTCAGCATCAAGTCCCGGTTCATCACCCGCGAGATGGAGCTGAGGTAGAGCCATGAAAGCGTCCGAGTTCAGGAATCTCACCGTGGAAGAGCTGCAGGCGAAGGAGAGGGATCTCGCCGATCAGCTGTTCAACCTGCGGATCAACAAGGCCACGGGCAAGCTCGAGAACCCGGCCAAGATCCCCGCCGTCAAGCGGGACCTCGCGCGAGTGCTGACGGTGCTCGGCGAGAAGCAACGGGCGAGCTGAGGGTCAAGAAGATGAGCGAAGTAGAAGCCTCGAATAGCGTGGCCGAGCGGGGCCGCCGGCAAGCCAAGGTCGGCACCGTGGTCAGCAACAAGATGGACAAGACGGTGGTGGTCGCGGTGACCAATCCGATGATGCACCCGCTCTACCACCGATATGTGAAGCGGACCTCCAAGTTCCACGCGCACGACCCCGAGAACCAGTGCGCGATCGGCGACGAGGTGGAGATCGTCTCGACCCGGCCGTTGTCGAAGACCAAGCGGTGGCGGGTCCGGCAGATTCTCCGGCGCGCTCAGTAGTCAAGAGGGAGTTTCGGTCATGATCCAGATGGGGACGATCCTCGACGTCGCGGACAACACCGGCGCGAAGAAGATCGCCTGCATTCACCTGCGAGGTGGCTCCGCCGGGCAGTACGGCCGGCTGGGGGACCTGATCACGGCGTCGGTCAAGGAAGCGACGCCGGATGGCACGGTGAAGAAGGGGCAGGTGGTCAAAGCGGTGATCGTGCGCACGGCCAAGGAGCAGCGCCGCCGTGACGGCAGCTACATCCGCTTCGATACCAACTCGGCGGTGCTGGTCAACGACGCCGGAGAGCCGATCGGCACCCGCGTCTTCGGGCCCGTGGCCAGGGAGCTGCGCGAGCGGAAGTTCATGCGCATCATCTCGTTGGCGCCGGAGGTGATCTAGATGCCGCGCAAGGTGAACATCAAGAAGAACGATCAGGTGCTGGTGATCGCAGGCAGGGACCGCGGCACCAAGGCGAAGGTCCTGCGGGTGTTCCCGGACAAGGGCACCGCACTGGTCGAGCGAGTCAACCTGGTCAAGCGCCATACCCGCCCCAACCCGCAGAAGCAGGTGCAGGGTGGCATCCTGGAGAAGGAGGCGCCGATCTCCCTGTCCAATCTGATGGTGATCGATCCGCAGGGCGGCAAACCCACGCGCGTGGGACGCCAGCGGACCGCGGAAGGAGAGAGCGTGCGGGTGACCAAGCAGAGCGGCACCAAGCTCTCGTAAGAGGCGAGCCATGGCGAAGAAGAGCGAAAAGACCGAGAAGACCGAGACCAAGACCGCGGCGCCAGCCAAGGACGGCTACATGCCGCGCTTGAAGGCGCGTTACCGCGAAGAGGTGGTGCCCAAGCTGCGCCAGGAGTTCAGCATCACGAACGCCATGGCGGTGCCGCGCATCGAGAAAGTGAACCTCAACATGGGCCTGGGTGACGCCACCCAGAACATCAAGATCCTCGACGACGCCGTCGGCGAGCTCGCGTCGGTGGCCGGCCAGAAGCCGACCATCACCCGGGCCCACAAGTCGATCGCGGCTTTCAAGGTGCGCGCCGGCCAGCCGATCGGCTGTCGGGTCACCCTGCGCGGCGATCGGATGTGGGAGTTCCTCGACCGACTGATTTCTATCGCCCTGCCCCGCGTGCGCGACTTCCGCGGCATCCCGAGCAAGAGCTTCGACGGCCGCGGCAACTACACCCTGGGCATCAAGGATCACCTGATCTTCCCCGAGGTCGACTACAACAAGGTCGAGCGCTCGAAGGGAATGAACATCACCATCGTCACGACGGCCGGAAACGACGAGCGGGCACTCTACCTGCTGCGTCAGATCGGCATGCCGTTTGCCGGACGCAACTAGAGGCTCGGACGAGGAGGCTACCGTGGCCACGCAAGCGAAGATCGCGAAGAACACCAAGAAGCTCAAGTTCGCCATCCGTCACCGCAACCGTTGCAAGGCGTGTGGCCGGCCGCGGGGATTCCTGCGCAAGTTCGGCCTGTGTCGGATCTGCTTCCGCAATCTCTCGCTCCAGGGTTATCTCCCGGGCGTGATCAAGGCGAGCTGGTGAGGTCCGAGGAGATTTCAGCATGAGCATGACCGATCCCATCGCGGACTTCCTGACCCGGATCCGCAACGCCCATCTGGCGAAGCACGACCGGCTGGACATGCCGTCGTCGAAGATGAAGCTCGAGATCTGCCGCATCCTCAAGGAGGAGGGCTTCATCCGCAACTATCGCGTGCTGGAGACCCAGCCAGCGCAGACCCTGCGGGTCCTCTTGCGCTACGACCAGGAAGGTCAGCCGGCGATCCGCCACGTGTCGCGGATCAGCAAGCCCGGCCGCCGGGTCTATCGTGGCGCCGAGGACGTCCGGCCCGTGCGCAACGGCCTCGGTCTGACCATCCTGTCGACCTCCAGCGGCCTGGTCTCTGACCGCACCGCGCGCGAGCAGCGGGTCGGCGGCGAGGTGGTCTGCGAGCTGTGGTGAACGGCATTCATTGAGGGGCTAACCATGTCGCGCGTAGGAAGAAAGCCGATCCCCATCCCGAGTGGGGCGAAGATCGAGATCAAGGAAGGCGTGCTCCACGCCGAGGGCCCGAAGGGCAAGGTCGCGACGCGGCTGCTCGAGGGCCACGGGGTGGAGATCAAGGACGGCGCCGTCCACGTCAGCCGCAACGGCGACTCCGGTCGCGAGCGGGCGCGCCATGGCCTCTTGCGCTCGCTGCTCGCCAATGCCGTCGAGGGTGTCTCGAAGGGCTGGACGAAGCAGCTGGACATCGTCGGCGTGGGCTACAAGGCGGAGGTCAAGGGCACCGACGTGCAGTTCGCCCTCGGCTACTCGCACCCGGTGATGTACCCGATCCCCGCCGGCATCTCGATCGAGATCGAGAGCAAAGCGAATCGCATCACGGTCACCGGTGCCGACCGCCAGCAGGTGGGGCAGGTGGCCGCTGAGATCCGCAGCCTGAGGAGCCCGGACCCCTACAAGGGCAAGGGCATTCGCTATGCCGGCGAAGTGCTGCGGATGAAGGAAGGTAAGGCCGGCTCGCGCTAGGAGCGTTTGAAATGAGCGAAGGAAACGTCCACAAGAAGCGAGTCATGGAGAAGCGGGAGCGCCGGCATCGCGCGCACCAGCGGCTCCGCACCCGGGTTCGCGGTACCGCCGCGCGGCCGCGCCTCGCCGTGTTCAAGAGTCTGTTGCACATCTACGCCCAGATCATCGACGACGATCGGGGCACCACGCTGGTAGCGGCGAGCACCCTCGATGCCGAGGTGAAGGCGAAGCTCGCCGGCAACACCGGGAATCGCGAGGCGGCTCGTGCCGTCGGCGAGGTCGTGGCCCTGCGCGCCAAGGCCAAAGGAATCCAGCAGGTGGTCTTCGACCGTGGCGGGTACGTCTACCACGGCAAGGTCAAGGAAATCGCCGAGAGCGCCCGCAAGCAGGGCCTGGACTTTTAGAGGAAGGGGTCGACCGGTGACAGTCAAGTCAGACCGCGAGCGCGATCGCGACCGCGAGAGCGAGTACATCGAGCAGGTCGTCCACATCAATCGCGTGACCAAGGTGGTCAAGGGCGGCAAGAACTTCTCGTTCTCGGCGCTGGTGGTGATCGGCGACGGCAACGGCAACGTGGGCTACGGCACCGGCAAGGCCAAGGAAGTGCCGATGGCCATCCGCAAGGGCGTGGAGAGCGCGAAGCGCCGGATGGTGCAGATTCCGACCGCCGGCACGACCATCCCCCACGAGACCCTGGGCGTCTTCGGCGCGGGTCGGGTTCTGCTCAAGCCCGCCTCTCCCGGCACTGGCGTGATCGCCGGCGGCCCAGTCCGTGCGGTCATCGAGTCGGCCGGTATCCAGGACATCCTGACCAAGTCGCTCGGCACCACCAACCCGCACAACGTGGTCAAGGCGACCTTTGCGGCACTGCTCGACCTGCGCAACCCCGAAGAAGTGCGCCAGTCGCGTCGCGTCGAGGCGTAGGCCCGCGACGAACAAGAGGAGGGCCGACAGCGATGGCTTCGAAGAAGAGCGAAACGAACCAGAGCAAGACGATCAAGATCCGGCAGGTGGGCAGCCTCGCCGGCTGCAAGCGTACTCACCGTGAGGTGGTGCGTGGGCTCGGCCTCCGGCGTATCCGCCACACGGTGGAGCGCGAGGACTCGCCGGCCGTGCGCGGCATGGTGGCCAAGGTCAGCTATATCGTGGAGATCGTAGAGGATCCGTCATGAAGCTCAGCGAACTTTCCCCGGCGCCGGGGAGCAAGCACAGCCGCAAGCGGGTGGGTCGCGGTCCGGGCTCCGGCCTGGGCAAGACCGCCGGCCGCGGCCAGAAGGGCCAGAAGTCGCGTTCCGGCTACAAGAGCCGCCCCGGGTTCGAGGGCGGCCAGATGCCCCTGGTCCGCCGGGTGCCGAAGCGCGGCTTCACCAACATCTTCCGGACCGAGCACGCGGTGGTGAACGTGGCGCGCCTGGCCGAGCTGGAGCTCGCGGAGATCAACCCGGAGACCATGGTCGAGCTGGGGCTGGTCAAGAAGGGGTTGCCGGTCAAGATCCTCGGCAACGGTGACCTCACCAGGGCTCTGACCGTCGTGGCCCACAAGTTCAGCGCTTCCGCGCGCCAGAAGATCGAGGCGGCGGGTGGCCGCTGCGAGGAGCTCGAAGCGTGATCGACAGCCTGCGCAACGTCTTTGCGATCCCGGACCTGCGGAAGCGCCTGCTGTTTACCTTCGGGCTGCTCGCGGTCTATCGCCTGGGCTGCCACATTCCGACCCCGGGCATCGATCCCGTCGCCCTCGAGGAGTTCATGCAGGGCCAAGCCGGGTCCCTGCTCGGCTTCGTCAACACCTTCACCGGCGGCAGCCTATCGCGCATCGCCATCTTCGCCCTGGGCATCATGCCCTACATCACGGCGTCGATCATCCTGCAGCTGCTGCAGGTGGTGTGGCCCTATCTCGAGAAGCTCTCCAAGGAGGGCGAGATGGGCCGCCGCAAGATCACCCAGTACACCCGCTACGGCACCGTGGTGATCTCGGCCTTCCAGTCGATCGGCATCGCGCTGTTCCTGCAGGGCGCGCGGGCGCCGCAGACCAACACCGCCCTGGTGCCGGACCCCGGGATCGGCTTCATCCTGATGACCATCCTGACCCTGACCACCGGCTGCGCCTTCGTGATGTGGCTCGGTGAGCAGATCTCGGAGCGCGGCATCGGCAACGGCATCTCGCTGATCATCTTCGGCGGCATCGTCGTTGGCCTGGTTCCGGCGGTGATCAACACCGGCCAGCGGGTCCTCTCGGGAGAGCTGAACCCGATCTTCATCGTCCTGCTCTGCGTCTTCATGGTCTTCGTGGTGGCCTTCATCGTCTTCATGGAGCGCTCCCAACGGCGCATCCCGGTGCAGTACGCCAAGCGGGTGGTGGGTCGCAAGATGTACGGCGGGCAGTCCACCTACCTGCCGCTGCGGGTGAACACCGGCGGCGTCATTCCGGTGATCTTCGCCAGCTCGATTCTGATGCTGCCGGTCACCGGCGCGCAGATGATTGGCCAGCGCTGGCCTTCGGTCGCCTGGTTGTCCCGGGGATTCGAGTACATCTCCTACGCTTCGCCCTGGTACTACCTGCTCTATGTCGTCGCGATCGTCTTTTTCTCGTACTTCTACGTCTCGATCATCTACAACCCCTCGGACGTCGCGGAGAACATGCGGAAGTACGGCGGGTTCATTCCGGGCATCCGGCCGGGCAAGCGCACCGCCGAGCACATCGACCGCATCCTCTCGCGCATCACCCTGATCGGTGCGCTCTACCTCTCGGCCGTTTCGGTGCTGCCGGACGTGCTGCTGTCGGGCGTCAAGCTGCGTTTCATCCCGTTCGTCGGTGACAGCATCGATGCCTTCCTGGTCGGCAACGGCCTCGAGTGGATCACGACCGGCTCGGGCATCTCGTTCTATTTCGGCGGCACCTCGCTCTTGATCGTGGTCGGCGTGGCCATGGACTTCGTGCAGCAGGTCGAGAGCCAGCTGGTGATGCGCAACTACGAGGGCTTCATGAAGCGGGGCCGGATCAAGGGGCGGCGGGGCTAGTCGATGACGGCTCGTCGGATCGTCCTGCTCGGCCCGCCGGGATGCGGCAAGGGCACCCAGGCAGTGCTCCTCGCCGGAGCGCTCGGGGTGCCGGCCATCTCCACTGGCGAGATGCTGCGCGACGCCGTGGCCCGAGGCAGCGAGCTCGGCCGGCAGGTGGCCGCGATCCTCGCGAGCGGGCGACTGGTGGACGACGAGACGATGGCCGGGGTGGTGGCCGACCGGCTGGACCGGGAGGATGCCCGGCAGGGATTCCTCCTCGATGGCTATCCGCGCACCCAGGCTCAGGCAGACACCCTGACCGAGATCCTCGAAGGCCAGGGAAGGAAACTCGACGTGGTGTTGTTGTTCCAGGTTCCCGAGGAGGTGCTGGTCGCGCGGGCCCTCGCGCGCAAGCGGGCGGACGACACCGAGGCGGTGATCCGCGACCGCCTGCAGGTGTACCAGAATCAGACGGCACCCCTCGTCGGCCGCTATGAGAACGAGAGTCTGCTCCGGGCCATCGACGGCAACCAGCCGGTCGAGGCGGTGACGGCGGCGCTCAGCGCGTCGCTCGATGGATGAGAAGGATGGTCGTGCTCAAGACACCGGCCGAGATCGACCTCATGGACCAGGCGAATCGCATCGTCCATGAGGTGCTCGATGGCATCGCGGAGCGCATCGCCCCCGGCGCGACCACCGGCGAGCTCGATGCCTGGGCCGAGAGCCACATCCGTTCGCGCGGGGGCGTGCCGGCCTTCTTGCACTACCGGGGTTATCCGGCGACGCTGTGTACCTCCGTCAACGACGTGATCGTGCACGGCATCCCCAATCCGGCGCCCTTGAGAGAGGGCGACATCGTGGGAGTGGATTGCGGCGTGTTCTACAAGGGCTACTGCGGTGACGCCGCCCGGAGCTATGCCGTCGGCAGCGTCGACGGCGAGGCCCGCCGCCTCCTCGAGGTGACCAAGAAGGCCCTCGAGATCGCGGTGGAGCAGGCCCTCCCGGGCGGTCGCCTGCAGGACATCGGCTCCGCCGTCCAGGAGTACGTGGAGTCCCAGGGTTTTTCGGTGGTGCGCGACTTCGTGGGTCACGGCATCGGTACCTCGATGCACGAGGAGCCCCAGGTGCCGAATTTCGGCCAGCGTGGCAAGGGGATGCGACTGAAGCCCGGGTTGGTGTTGGCGATCGAGCCGATGGTCAACCAGGGGCGCTCGGCCGTGAAGGTCGATTCGGACGGTTGGACGGCCCGGACGGAGGATGGCTCTCTGTCGGCCCATTTCGAGTATTCGGTGGCGGTGACCCCACAGGGTCCGAGAATCTTGGGCACCGACGCCCGTCCGGTGTAGACTGGACCCTTTCGAGAGAGGAAGCGTAGTTTGGCCAAAGAAGAGGCGATCGAGGTCGAGGCGACAGTGGTCGAGCCACTGCCGAACGCGATGTTCCGCGTCGCGCTCGACAACGGGCACCAGGTCCTGGCCCACATCTCGGGCAAGATGCGCAAGCATTTCATCCGCATCCTGCCCGGCGACAAGGTCAAGGTGGAGCTCTCGCCTTACGACTTGACCCGTGGACGGATCGTCTACCGGCTCAAGTAGCTCGGGAGGCTGACGATGAAAGTGCGTAGCAGCGTCAAGCGAATTTGCTCGAAGTGCAAGATGGTCCGCCGCAAGGGCGTGATCCGAGTGCTCTGCGAGAACCCCAAACACAAGCAGCGGCAGGGATAGAGCGAGATGGCACGCATCGCGGGGGTCGACCTGCCCCAGAACAAGCAGGTCCTGATCGGTCTGACCTACATCTACGGTATCGGGCGGACGCGCTCCGCCAAGATCCTCGAGAAGGCCGCCGTGCCGGACACCACCAAGGTCCGGGAGCTGACCGAGGACGAGGCCCGGCGGATTCGCGCCGTGATCCAGGAAGAGGGTCGCGTCGAGGGTGACCTCCGCAAGGAGATCAGCCAGAACATCAAGCGCCTGATGGAGATCGGCTGCTACCGCGGGGTGCGGCATCGCCGCAATCTACCGGTCCGTGGCCAGCGCACCAACACCAACGCGCGTACCCGCAAGGGACCGCGCCGTGCTTCGGTGGCCGGCAAGAAGAAGGTCGGCAAGAAGTAGGACTGGAGAAGCCATGGCGAAGGCAGTAGTGCAGAAGAGCAAGAAGGATCGGAAGGCCGGCAAGAAGAAAGACCGCCGGCCCGTTCCCCACGGGGTGGCCCACATCCAGGCCACCTTCAACAACACCCAGATTGCGATCGCCGACCCGGAGGGCAACGTACTGTCCTGGTCCTCCGCCGGCCGGATCGGCTTCAAGGGCTCCCGCAAGGGCACTCCGTTCGCGGCGCAGGTCGCCGCGCAGAGCGCCGGGGGAGCCGCGAAGGACCTCGGCGTGCGCAGCGTCGACGTGCTGGTCAAGGGCCCGGGTGCCGGCCGCGAGTCGGCGGTGCGGGCGCTCCAGTCCGCGGGCATCGAGGTCAAGTCGATCCGCGACGTGACGCCCGTCCCGCACAATGGTTGCCGGCCCCGCAAGCGCCGTCGGGTCTGATCTGGAGAAGAGAACACTATGGCTCGTTACACCGGACCTGTTTGTCGACTCTGCCGCCGCGAGCGGATGAAGCTCTTCCTCAAGGGGGACCGCTGCTTCAAGGAAAAGTGCGCCATCGAGCGCCGCGGTTACCCGCCGGGTCAGCACGGCAACCGTCGCGGCCGCCGCATGCTCGGCTATGGCCTGCAGCTTCGCGAGAAGCAGAAGGTCAAGCGGATCTACGGCCTGCTCGAGACCCAATTCCGCAACTATTTCAAGGAGGCCGATCGCCGCAAGGGCATCACCGGCGAGATCCTCCTCTCCATGCTCGAGCGCCGGCTGGACAACGTGGTCTACAGCCTGGGTTTCGCCTCCTCGCGGGCGCAGGCGCGCCAGCTGGTTCGGCACGGCCACGTGCTGGTGGCGGGCCGCAAGGTCACGATCCCCTCGTTCCAGGTCCGCGTCGACCAGATGGTGGAGATCAAGGAGGCGAGCCGCAAGAACGGATTCATCCGGATGAGCGTCGAGACCGCACGCGGTCGTGGCGTTCCGGACTGGCTCGAGCTCGACGCCGAGAATTTCAAGGGCAAGGTCCTGCGACTGCCCAGCCGCGAAGACATCAAGCTGCCGGTGTCCGAGCAGCTGATCGTCGAGCTCTACAGCCGCTAACGGCAGCCGCTTACGGAGGTTTCACTCCATGCAAGGCAAGGGTTTTCAGCGCCCCCGGCGCTTGGAAGTCGATACGGCGACGCTGTCGCCGACCTATGGCAAGTTCATGGCCCAGCCGTTCGAGCGCGGCTTCGCCACCACCATCGGCAACGCCCTGCGTCGCTGCCTGCTGTCGTCCATCGAGGGCGCGGCAGCGACGTCGGTGAAGATCGAAGGCGTCCATCACGAGTTCTCGGCGATTCCGGGCGTGGTCGAGGACGTCACCGACATCATGCTCAACATCCGCACCATCCCCATGCGGCTGCACAGCGACGAGCCCCGTTACCTCACGGTCAACGTCAAGGGCCCGGCGGTCGTCACCTCGGGTGACCTCGAAGGCGATCCATCGATCGAGATCATCGATCCGGACGTGCGCATCGCCACCCTGAACGAGGACGGCCACCTGGCCATGCAGCTGCTGATCAAGAAGGGTCGCGGGTACGTGGCGGGGGAGCGCAACAAGGATGCCTCGCTCGACATCGGCTGGGTGGCGGTGGACTCCGCCCACAGCCCGGTGCGCAGGGTCAATTTCCGGGTCGAGGCCGCCCGTCTCGGCCAGACCACCGACTACGAGCGTCTCGTCCTCGAGGTCTGGACCAACGGCACGGTGGCGCCTGAAGAGGCCGTCTCGCTCGCCTCGCAGCTGCTCAAGGAGCACCTCGGCATCTTCGTCTCCGCCGAGGAAAGCTCCCGCGGCGAGGCCGTCGACGTCAAAGGCGAGGAGCTCGCGGGCATGGACGCCCTGCTCGCGCGGCGCATCGAGGAGCTCAACCTCTCGGTACGCTCCGCCAACTGTCTCAAGAACGCCAACATCAACACCTTGCGGGAGCTGGTGCGCAAGACCGAGAAGGACATGCTCGAGACCAAGAACTTCGGTAGGAAGTCGCTCGAGGAGCTGCAAGAGCTCCTGGGCCGTCTCGGCCTCCAATTCGGGATGAACGTGCCAGAGCGGCCCGGCGTCGACGCCTAGGAGCCTCAGACCATGCGCCACAATCGCCAAGGAAGAAAGCTCGGGCGTACCTCCTCGCATCGCCTGGCGATGTTCAGCAACCAGCTGGCCTCGCTCATCCAGCACCAGCGGATCGTCACCACGCTCGAGAAGGCCAAGGAGCTGCGGCCGATCGCCGAGCGCCTGGTCACCCACGGCAAGTCCAACACCGTGCACGCGCGGCGCTTGGTCGGGCGCTGGATTCCCGATCGCGCGGTGATCAAGAGGCTCTTCGACGAGATCGCGCCGCAATACGCCAACCGTCCGGGTGGCTACCTGCGCATCGTCAAGCTCGGGCCCCGCAAGGGCGACGCCGCCGAGATCGCGGTGCTCCAATTCGTCGAGTACGAGTGGTCGCCGAAGGCGAAGGCCGAGGAACCGAAGAGCCAGGCGAGCTGAGGCTGCGTCCCGTTCGCACGTCAACCGGAAAGCCGGGCCTCGAGGCCCGGCTTTCGTGCTTTTGGGGACTACCGCTTCCGGAACTCCTCCAGGCTCACCACCGAGCCCGCACGGCGGCGAACGGCGGGCGCCTCGGTGGGTTCCGCGGGCTCGGCTTCCTCGGTCACCGGGCCGTCCTCCGGCATCTCGGGGGGGGGCTCGAAGGAGAGGCCGAACTGGGCGCCGGGATCGACGAAGGCAGTGACTGCCTGGTAGGGGACGGTGAGACGGTGGCGGACGCCGCCGAAGGCGAGGGTCACGGAGAAGGAGTCGATCTCGGCCTCGAGGTCCCAGTACTGGTGCTGGATGACGATCTTCATCTCGGCCGGATAGAGGTCGCGCAGAACCGGCGAGATGACCACCCCCGGGTAGTCCGTGCGGAATCCGATCAGGAAGTGGTGGCCCTCATCGAGGCCCTCTCGGGCGGTTTCACGCAGCGCGAAGTACATGACCTGCCGGAGGGCGTCGAGGACCATGCGCTGGTAGTCGAAGCGGGACACGGTGCTAATGTTCGCACCCTATGCCCGGGAAAGCCAGCGCGGCGGCCAGGCTGCAGGCCGTAGAAGCGCAGCTCTCGGCCGCGCTCGGGCGGCTCTCCTTTCGTCCCCCCGTCGCCTACGTCTACAACCCCCTCGAATACGCCGCCGCACCCCATGGCGCCTACCTGCAACGCTACGCGCGAGTGGGTGTGGAAGCGGTGTTCCTGGGCATGAACCCCGGGCCCTTCGGCATGGCGCAGACCGGGGTGCCGTTCGGCGAGGTCGGGCTGATGCGCGGCTTCCTGGGCGTCGAGGGCCCGGTGGGCAAGCCGGCGCGCGAGCATCCCAGGCGCCCGGTCGAGGGCTTCGCGTGCGGGCGCAGCGAGGTCTCCGGCCAGCGGCTCTGGGGCTTCGTGCGCGACCGCTTCGGCACGCCCGAGGCCTTCTTCTCGCGCTTCTTCGTCGCCAACTACTGTCCGCTCTTATTCCTCGAGGAGAGCGGCCGGAATCTCACGCCGGACAAGCTCGCCGCCGCGGACCGGGAGAGGCTGCTGGCCCTGTGCGATCAGGCCCTGGCGGAGACCATCGCGGTGCTCTCTCCCCGCCTGGTGGTCGGCGTCGGCAAGTTCGCGGAAGACCGCGCCCGGGCGGTGCTCGCCGCCACGGGAGTGCAGGTTGGCGGCATCCTCCACCCCAGCCCCGCCAACCCCGCGGCCAATCGCGACTGGGCGGGTGTGGTGGTGGGGCAATTGAAAGATCTGGGAATCGATCTGTAGGGGCGCGGTCACCGCGCCCCAGACCCGGAGGCCAATACCGTTGGCCCGGCCGAGGGGGCGCGGTAACCGCGCCCCTACCTCCCGAGCACCAGCACGCTGGCCCACCCCATTACGAAGGTCAGCACCGGTCCGGACAGTTTCCAGGCCAGCAGCAGGCCGGCGAAGCCGAGCATGGGCATCTCGTGGAGCAGGCTCTGCCAGCGCCGGGCCAGGTTCTCGCCCATCAGCAGCTGGATCACCCCGCTGCCGTCGAGGGGCGGGAAGGGGATCAGGTTGAAGGTGCCGAGCAGCACGTTCAGGGCGAAGGCGATCCACAGCATCTGGAGCACCCCGTCACCCAGGGACGCCATTCCGTCGGCGCCCGACGGCACCAGCAGCCCGGAGCCCAGGACGAAGCGGAGGGTGAAGCCGGCGAGAAGAGCAAGGACGAAGTTCGCCACCGGCCCGGCCAGGGACATCAGAGCGTTGCGCTTGGGATGACGCAGAGCCCAAGCCGGATCGTACGGGGCGCTCGCCCAGCCGAGCATCCAGCCCCCGAGCACGAAGGAGAGGATCGGCACCAGCACCATGCCGAAGGGCTCCCGCCGGATGTGCGGCCAGGGGTGGAGGGTCACCTGCCCTCCCTCGTAAGCCGTGGGATCGCCCAGCTTCAGCGCCGACCAAGCGTGCGCCGCCTCGTGGCAGGTGGTGGAGAAGAGGAAGACGAGATACCACAGGATGCCGCGGGCGACGTCGATCTGGGAGAAGTCCAAGCGTGCTGGTCCTTTGAGAAAGCCCGCCTTGGGCGGGTTGGGGGATTCTACCTGCCTGAGGGCCGCGCCACCCTCGTATACTCGCGTCGAGGACCCTCCCCTTGAGCGCGCGAGCCGCGACGACCGATCCCTCCCCGAAAACGAGCCCCGGCGACGGGGCCTTCGGGCCCGGCGAGGCCCTGGCCATGGTGGACACCGCCTTCGCGGCCCTGGGCCGGGTGGTGCTCTGCACGGACCGCGGCTTCCAGGTCCTGCACGCGGCGCCCGTGCTCGATCAACTCTCGGGGCCGGGCGCCGCCCAGCGCGCCCTCGGCCGGCCCCTGGAAGAGGTGCTCGGCCGCGACCTCTTCGCCCGGGACGCACCCTTCCGCCAGGCCCTCGAGGCCGGCGAGCGGCGGGAGGGCTGGCGCGCCAGCCTCGCCGGGGCAGAGGGCGCTCACACTACGGTGTCGGTCTCCGCGGCCCCGGTGGTCCCCCTCCCCGGCGGCTACTGCGATCCCCGCGTGGCCTTCCTCGTGGTGCTGAGGCCGGCCGAGCAGGAGGAGGCCACGGCCAGCCGGGGTCCGACGGTCTTCGCCGGCCTCGTGGCCCGCTCGGGGGCGATGCTCCAGCTGTTCCGCCTGATCGAGAACCTCGAGCACAGCGAGGCGACTGTGCTGATCACCGGCGAGAGCGGCACTGGCAAGGAGCTGGTGGCGCGGGCCATCCACCAGCACTCGCCGCGGCGCAGCGGGCCGTTCGTGGCGGTCAACTGCGCCGGGCTGCCGGGTGACCTGCTGGAGAGCGAGCTCTTCGGCCACGTGCGCGGCGCCTTCACCGGCGCCCTGCGGGACCGCGTCGGCCGCTTCGAGCTGGCCGACCGCGGCACCCTCTTCCTCGACGAGATCGGCGACCTGCCCCTGCCTCTGCAATCCAAGCTGCTGCGCGTGCTCCAGGAGCGCACCTTCGAGCGGGTGGGGGAGAGCCAGAGCCGGCCCAGTCAGGCGCGGGTGATTGCCGCCACCAACGTGGACCTCCGCCAGGCCGTGGCGGCTGGTCGCTTCCGCGAGGACCTCTTCTACCGCCTGCGGGTGGTGCCGATCGAGGTCCCCTCGCTGCGCCAGCGGCGCGAGGACGTGGAGCCCCTCGCCCGCGCCCTGCTCGCCCGCGTGGCGGCCCGCCGGGGCCGGGACCTGCGCTTCTCGCCGGAGGCCCTGCGGGCCCTGCTGCGCTATCCCTTCCCGGGCAACGTCCGCGAGCTGGAGAACGCCCTCGAGTACGCGGTGGCGGTGGCCAAGGGCCAGACGATCCAACCCGAGGACCTGCCCACCGAGATCCTCGACGCCCAACCGCCGCTGGTCCGGATGGCGAGCTCTCCCCTGGTCCCCACCGAGCCGGCTCCGCCGAGCCCACGCGAGGCCCGCGAAGCAGCCCAGCTGCGAGCCGCCCTCGAGGCCAGCCGCTGGCGCCGCGAGGAAGCCGCCCGCGCCCTCGGCATCAGCCGCACGACCCTGTGGCGGAAGATGCGCGAGCACGGGTTCGAGTAGGCCCTCACCCCCTCGTTCCCCCTTCCTTCGGCTTCGCTCAGGACAGGCTCCCGACCCGCCCGACCTCCACGCCCGGGAGAGGGGGAGGCCGGAGGGAGGAGGGTTCCTCCCCTTCTGAACCCCTCTCCCGGGCGGGAGGCCAGGGCGGGTCGGGAGAGGGGCAGGGGTGAGGGTCCTCAGCGCTCCCGAAGCCACTCTCGTAGCCGCTCGACGACAGCCGCTGGCTGATCGAGGACCTCGGAGTTCTGGAACCTCAGGACCGTGTAGCCATGCTCCTCGAGATAGGCCGTTCGGTTCTGGTCGCGATCGCGCTGAGCCGGAGCCAGGTGGATCTCGCCGTCAACCTCGATGACCAGCTTGAGCCTGTGGCAGAGGAAGTCGGCGACGAAGCTGCCAACAACTGCTTGCCGGCGGAACTTCAAGCCAAAGAACTGGCGGCTGCGGAGGATCCGCCACATCTCCTCTTCAGCCGGGGTGAGAGCTCGACGCAGGCGCCGAGCGGCAGCGAGGATCGGGACATCGGTCCTGGGGTTGCGCGGCATCGAGGTCAGTGTAGCCGCTCTCCCTCACCCCCTCGGTCCCCCTCTCCCGACCCGCCCGCCGCTCCCGCCCGGGAGAGGGGGAGGCCGGAGGGAGGAGGGTTCCTCCCTCGCAGAGCGCGCCAGTCGTCCCAGGGTTGCTTGGCGGGGGAGGCCGGAGAGAAGAGGGTTCCTCCCCCTCTGAACCCCTCTCCCGGGCGGGAGGCCAGGGCGGGTCGGGAGAGGGGCAGGGGTGAGGGCTCTGAACAATACGTTCCGTGGCGTTGCAACGTCCTGTTCCAGGCTTCGCGTGGTCAATCCACTAATCATCTGATTCTCAGGAGGTTACGTCCAAGGCACGGCTCCTGCTCTCTCCTCAGGCGAGAGCATCACAAGGAGCCGACCATGAAACATCTGACGATCCTCGGAGCCGGCACCGCCGGGACCATCGTCGCCAACCGGATGCGCCGTAACCTCGGGCGCGACTGGCAGGTGACGGTCGTCGATCCCGCGCCGGACCACCTCTATCAGCCCGGCCTCCTCTTCCTGCCCTTCGGCGCCCGCGACGAATCGAAGATCCTCCGGCCCCGCGCGAGCACTCTCGCCAGCGGCGTGCGCTGGATCGACCGCGCGGTCGACGGGGTGGACGCAGAGGCTCGGCGGGTTGCGCTCGCGGGCGGCGAGACCTTGCCCTACGACTTCCTGGTGCTCGCCACCGGCGCCGGCATCCAGCCCCAGGAGACGCCCGGCCTGCTCGGCCCGGCCTGGCGCAAGACGGTCCACGACTTCTACACCCTCGAAGGCGCCCAGGCCCTGCGCGAGGCCCTCGAGCGCTTCCGCGGCGGGCGGCTGGTGCTCAACGTGGTGGACAACCCGATCAAATGCCCGGTCGCGCCCCTCGAGCTCCTCTTCCTCGCCGACGACTACTTCACCCGCAAGGGCCGCCGGGGCGACGTCGAGCTGGTCTACGCCACGCCCCTCGAAGGCGCCTTCACCAAGCCGGTCGCCTCGAAGGTCCTGGGCTCCCTGCTCGAGGAGAAGGGAATCGTGGTCGAGCCGGAATTCGCGGCCGCCGAGGTGGACGCCGAGGCCGGGCTGCTGCGCTCCTTCGACGACCGGGAGGTGCCCTTCGACCTGCTGGTGTCGATCCCCCTGCACATGGGGGCGGACTTCCTCGGCCGCTCCGGCCTGGGCAACGACGTCAACTTCGTGCCCACCGACCGCCACACCCTCCAGGTGAAGGGCCAGGAGCGGATTTTCGCCCTGGGCGACACCACCGATCTGCCCAGCTCCAAGGCCGGCTCGGTGGCGCACTTCCAGAGCGAGGTGTTGGCCGAGAACCTCCGCCTGGCGATGGCCGGCCAGCCCCTGCTCGCGGACTTTGACGGCCACGCCAACTGCTTCGTCGAGAGCGGCTTCGGTCGCGCCATCCTGATCGACTTCAACTACGAGACCGAGCCGCTGCCGGGCCGCTTCCCCCTGCCCGTGGTCGGGCCGATGACCCTGCTCGAAGAGAGCCGGCGCAACCACTGGGGCAAGCTCGGCTTCCGCTTCGCCTACTGGCACGCCCTGCTGCCGGCCCGGCCCCTGCCCCTTCCGCACCGCATGTCCATGCGCGGCAAGCGGCCCGCTTCGGACGTGCTCCAAGCTGCCTGAAAGGACTACGCCATGCTGCACGAATACGCCGGTCGCATGATCGAAACCACACCCGACGGCTTCCTCGTCGACAGCGCGCAGTGGACGCCCGAGGTCGGCGAGGCCCTCGCCACCGAGGTGGGCCTGCGTCCCCTCTCCGACAAGCACTGGCAGGTGATCACCTTCTGCCGTGAGGACGCGGCGAAGGAAGGCCAGTCCCCCACCGTGCGCCGCATCGCCAAGCTTTCCGGCGTCTCGATGAAGGAGCTCTACGAGCTCTTCCCCAAGGGCCCCGGCAAGCTCGCGGCCAAGGTCGCCGGCCTGCCCAAACCCCAGGGTTGCGTCTGAACCTTCGAGAAAACCCTCGATTCGAGGAGAACGACCATGATCGAAACCATCACCGCCCCCGCCCCCGTCAAGCTGCCCGAGGTCGTCGAGAGGAAGCCCATCGAGCACATCTCGATCATCTGCTCGAAAGGCACCCTCGACATGGCCTATCCGGGCTTGATCCTCGCCAATGCCGCCCGCATGAGCGGCATCGACGCCACACTCTTCTTCACCTTCTGGGGTCTCGACATCATCAGTGAGAAGACGGTGGACAAGCTGCACGTGCCGACGGTCGGCAACCCCTCGATGCACATCCCCACGATGCTCGGCGGCCTGCCCGGCATGGAGAGCCTCGCCACCCTGATGATGAAGAAGGAGATGGAGAAGCTCGACCTGCCCACCGTGCGCGAGATGCTCGAGATCCTCCACGACAGCGGCGCCAAGCTCTACGCCTGCAAGATGGCGATGGAGATGTTCGGCCGCACGGAGCAGGACCTGGTGCCGCAGGTGGAAGAAGTGATCACTGCGATGGACTTCTTCGACAAGAGCGCCGGCGCCCAGGTGCTGTTCATCTGAAAGGACGTGAAATCATGACCCTTTTCCGACGGGTCACTCTGATCACCGCGGTCGCCTTGGCCGCCACCACCTCGGCTCTCGCCACCAACGGCCTGTACCTGACGGGCTACGGTGCCGAGACGCTCGGCCGCGGCGGCGCCAACGTGGCGGTCTCGGATCGCACGCTCGGCCTCAACTCGAACCCGGCGGGCATCGCCCAGCTCCAGGGCAACCACTACACCTTGGGGTTGGCGCTGCTGGCGCCGCAGCTCGAATTCGAGAACATGACCAATGCGGCCACCGACGGCGAGGATCGCTTCTTCCCCCTGCCCGCCTTCGCCTGGGTCCGCTCCGGCAAGGACACGCCCTGGGCCTTCGGCCTCGGCTTCCTCGCCCAGGGCGGCATGGGCGCCACCTTCAACGACCTCAACACCTTCTTCGGCACCCGCGATCAGACCTACACGGAGGTGCGCTTCGCCACCCTCTCGCCGACCGTGGCCTATTCGTTCGGTGACGATGCCGCGATCGGCGCCACGCTCAACCTCGGCTGGGCGGACGCGGAGTTCCGTCTCTTTCCCAACACCTCGTTCTTCAATGCGCAGAACCCGGCGATGAGCTTTCCCGGCGTCAAGATGGAGGATGCCGGTGGCCTGCAGACGAGCATCCGGCTGGGCGGCTGGTGGCGCCCCCATCCGCGCTGGACGGTCGGTGCGATGTATCAGACGAAGACCGACAGCACCTTCGAGAACGGCAAGCTCCAGGTCAACTTCCGCAACTTCCCGGGCCTCGGCCAGGCGGTCGAGTACGACGCCGAGATGGACGGATTCACCTTCGCCGCCCAGGCGGGCGTGGGCTTCGCCGTGCGCGCCACGGACCGGCTGTTGATCGCCGTGGACTTGAAGCGCTATTTCTGGGATGACGCGATCGACACCATCCAGGTCACCGGCACCAACCCCAGCGTGGCCGGAGCGCCGGAGACGATCGAGCTACCCTTCGTCTTCAACTGGCAGGACCAGTGGGTGGTGGCGATCGGTACCGAATACAAGGCCACCGAAGCGACCACGCTGCGCGCCGGTTACAACTGGGGCGAGAGCCCGGTGCCGGACGAGACGCTGAC
>JBIOYC010000098.1:0-8648 GCA_044869955.1 Thermoanaerobaculia bacterium
GCGCGGTCAGCAGCTGGGTGAAGCGGATCGCCTCGAGCCCTTCCTGCTCCTCGAAGGTGAACAGCTCGGTGAAGTAGAAGCCGGGGCTGACCCCGATCTGCTCGAGGCTGGCGAAGACGTGGAAGAACGTCAGCTCGGTATTGCTCCGTAGCGCCAGGCCCAAGGCCGCGGGCGACAGGCCGATCGCCTCGCTCACCTCCCGCTGAGTCCGGCCGGCCCGCTCGATCGCCCGCTTGAGCACCAACGCTGCCTGCTGGGCTCGCTCCGCGCTGTCCGGCGGCGGCTGCCGCCGGCGCCGGCGCTCCTCGGCGAAGACCTCCTCGACCCCGGGCATGATCGCCAGTAGATCCTCTTCATGGCGGGTGCCTCGCAGCAGGCGCACCCGGGGGCCGCCCAGCGGATAGTGCGCTTCGAAGAAGTCCTCTGGATCGGTCTTGAGGAGGGCGAGCAGGTCGAAGACCACGCGCAGCCGCAGCGGCACAGTGCCATGGAAGGCGCGGGAAAGATAGGTCGGCGAGTAGCCGAGAAGCTTGGACAGCTCCTTGCCGCTGCGCCCGGACCTGCGGATCCAGGTCTGGAGGCTGCGGCCCAGCTCGACCACCGCCGGATGGCGACGCATGGTTGGGAATTTACCTCACGAGGCGCCAGAATGCCATCCAGAGATGGGACGAAGCGATGCTAATGGCTAATCTGTGTCTGCTAGCGTCATCGCAATGTGCTCTCCATCTTCTCGGTCCGTTCCTGAGGGCTCGCCTTGACCTCTGCCAGAAGTCCACTCCAACCCTGGCAGGTGCGGCTGGCTCTGCGCGACCTGCCCGGCTGGCAGAGCTTCCGGCGGGGCCGGGCCTTGCGCATGCTGGTCAAGGCGCACGAGGCATTTCCCCCGAAGCCGCTCGGGGCCTTCCTCGCCGCCGTGGTTCGGGAGCTGGGGCGAGCCGGCTTGCCGCCCTGGGTGCGGCTGGAGGGAAGCCGGCTCGCCCTGGTGCTCTGTGACGCGGGGGCTGGAGGCGTCACTTCCGAGGTGGCCGGCGTGGCGCGGGTGCTCTCCGAGCGCGCGAGGGCGCTCGGCCTGCCCCTCACGGAGCGCGGTTGATGAGCCAGGAGCCTTCGACGCCTTCCTTCGCGGCCCTGCGGCGGCTCCAGACCTTCGACCGGAAAGCGGAGGCCAGAAAGCGGGAGGCCATGACGTGAAACGGCTGGCGGAAGTCCGTGAGGTGGCGGGGCGCTTGCGAGAAGCTCGGGAGCAACTCTACGCGGGAGGCGGAGACCCTGAGCCGCTCGCCCTGGGGATCCTCGAGGCAGCCTGGCAGATCAGGGTCGAGCCGGTGCCGGCGGTGCTGGTGGCCGATCTGATCACGGAAGCATGGACCGTGCTGGCCGAGAATGCTCTGAACCGGGGCTCCCTGGAACGCTGTGAGTTGGCTCTCAGCACGGCCGAGGCGGCGGCGATGGCCGGCAGAGGGGATCCTCAGGTCGCCGGCCACCTCCATCTGGGATGGGCCTTCTACCACCGTGCTGCTGGTAGCCCCGACCAAGCCCGAGCGGCCCTCGACTTGCTCGCCCGGGTTGCGGAAGCGATCCAGGATCCGCCCCTCCTGGCCGAGGCCGAGCTTTGGATCTACCTCTTCGAGCGCGAGCAGGGGAGGGACCGCGAAGCCCAGGAGGCCTTCCGCCGGGCAGGCGCCCGACTCCCGGCCGACGAGCGGCCGAAGCTCCTCTCTCGCTTGGTGACCCGTTTGAAGTCACCCGCCCGCGGATCGGTCGCCGAGCCGGCTCCGGCCGCCGACCCGCGCGGTCTGACGTAGCATCCCCTCATGTCCTCCGCCGCCAAGGCGCGAATCTCCGAGACCGAGCGCATCGCCCTCGACGCCGGTACGGTGTGGCTGGAGCGGGGCCTCTTCCGCGGCCGGCCGGATTTCCATCGCATCGCCGAGAGCCTCTATCCCTCCCTCACCGCGGAGGAGCAGCGCTTCCTCGACGGTCCGGTCGAGGCGGTCTGCCGCTCGGTCGACCCCTGGCGGCTGTCGCAGGAGGGCGTGCTGCCGGAGGCGACCTGGAACCTGCTGCGGCGCGAGGGCTTCTTCGGCCTCGCCATCGCCCCCGAGCACGGCGGCAAGGGCTTCTCCGCCCTCGCCCTGTCGGCGGTCTTCGGCAAGCTGGCCTCGCGCTCGCTGGGGCTCTCGGCCTACGTGCTGATCCCGAGCTCGGTGGGGCCGGGGGAGCTGCTCGCCCACTACGGCACCGCCGAGCAGCGGGCCTCCTACCTGCCGCGGCTGGCCCGCGGTGAGGAGATCCCCTGCTTCGCCCTGACCGAGCCCGAGGCCGGCTCGGACGCCTCCTCTCTCCGCTCGACCGGCGTGGTCTGCCGCGACGGTCGTGGGGAGCTTTCGCTGCGGCTCGATTGGGACAAGCGCTACATCACCCTGGCGCCGGTGGCGACCCTGCTCGGCCTCGCCGTGCGCCTGCTCGACCCCGAGGAGCTGCTCGGGCGGGGGCCGGCGCCGGGGATCACCGTGGTGCTGGTGCCCGCCTCGACGCCGGGGGTGGAGATCGGCTCGCGCCACGACCCCCTCGGCGTGCCCTTCCCCAACGGCCCCACCCGGGGCCGGGGCGTGGTGCTACCGGTCGCCGCCATCCTGGGCGGACCGGGGGCTGCCGGGCACGGCTGGAAGATGCTGATGGAGGCATTGGCGGCGGGGCGGGCGGTGTCCCTGCCGGCGCAGTCCGCGGCCGGGGTCAAGAAGGTGGCGCGGGTGGTGGGAGCCTACGCCGCCGTGCGCCGGCAGTTCGGGCTGCCCCTCGGCCGCTTCGAGGCGGTGACCGCGGAGCTGGCGGAGATCGCCGGTGCCAGCTACCTGGTGGAGGCCGCCCGGGTGTGGAGCTGCGGCGCCCTCGCCGCGGGGGAGAGGCCGGCGGTGGTGGCGGCGATCCTCAAGCTGCGCACCACCGAGCTGGCCCGCTCGGTGGTCGCTCGGGGCATGGACGTGATGGCCGGCGCCGGGGTCTGCCGCGGGCCTTCGAACCTGCTGGCGGAAGGCTGGGTGGGGGCGCCGATCGGCATCACCGTCGAAGGCGCGAACCTGCTCACGCGGAGCCTGATCCTCTTCGGCCAGGCCCTGCTGCGCTGCCATCCCACCGTGCTCGCCGAGGCCGAGGCTCTCGAGCAGGGCGACCGCCGCGCCCTCGCCCTCGCCGTCCTGCGCCACTTCGCCTTCGCCGGTCGCAACGCCTTGCGGCTGCTGCGCCTCGAGCTGTCGGGAGGGCGCTGGGTGGGCAGCGGCCTTTCCGGGCCGGCCGGGCGTTGGGCCCGGCGACTGGCGTGGGGCTCGGCCCGCTTCGCCGCGCTGGTGGAGCTGGCCCTGCTGGCCCATGGCCCGGGGATCAAGCGACGGGAACGGGCGACCGGCCGGCTGGCTGACGCGCTCTCCTGGCTCTACCTGGGGGCCGCGGTGGTCAAGCGCTTCACGGCGGAGGGGGAGCGGCGCGAGGACGAGGCCGCCTTCGAGTGGGCCAGTCGCACCTGCCTCGGTGAGGTGGGGTGGGCTCTCGACGCCCTGGTCGAGCAGCTGCCCCTGCCGAGGCTCCTCCGCTCGCCCCTCGCGTTCTGGCTGCGCGCCCGGCGTCTCGCCGCACCGCCGAGCGATCGCCTGAGCGAACGCCTGGCGGCCGAGCTCCTGGCCCCGGGGCCGGCTCGGGACCGCCTGACCGGCGGCCTCTTCGTGCCCACCGACGGGGCGGAGCCCCTGGCTCGCCTCGAGAGGGCCTTGCGGCTGGTGTCCGACCCCGGGGCAGATCCGGCCGAAGTGGAAACCGTCCGGCTCGCCGCCCTGGCCGTCGACGAGCTGACGCTGGCGGAGATCTTCCGCGCGGCACCCGCCCCCGAGGCCGCTTTCACCGCCGCTCAGCCCTGGTGAGCGCTTCCCGCGCCCGGCGAAATGCGGGGGCCACCCTGGGGCCTGGACCCAGAGTGGCCTGGAGTGGGAAGGGCTGTCCGAGCGTCGTCACGTCGAATCGCCGCAGTTCTCGCTGCCGACCAAGCGGTAACTACCGCCGCCCGCCAGGCTGTCGGGAGCGTTGTCGGGAGTGATGGCAGCGGCCATCAACTCCACTCGGATGCGGCTCAGGAAGGCTGCGAGAGTGGCCCCGGGAGCGGGGTTGCCGAAGCCGCTGCGGGGGACCACGAGGCGGATCGTGCCGTCGGGATGGAAGCCGCTCGCCGGGTCGGCGGTGGTACCGGCGGCGGCCGGATTGGTACCGGTGCCGTAGGCGAAGCTCACCGCGCCCGCCGCGCTCGTGGCCATACGCACCCAGTAGTCGTTGCCGTCGCTGCCTTTGAACTGGATCGGCCAGGTGGTGCTTGGCGGCACGGTCGCGAGGCTCGCCACCTTGAGCAGGAAGGTGACCTTGCCGGGGCCGACCTCGGCGGGCTCGGCGATCGAGATCCTCTGGATGTCGTGGGCCGGCAGCGGCACCAGGGCGTCGCCCGCGCCATCGCTGACCACCACGGCACCGGGCTCTGCGCAGACGTTCACCGGGGGCGGCGGCCCCGTGGGCACGACACGGTTGTCGCAGCCCGACTTCTCGGCGCTCTCCCCGTAGACGTTGGCCGCCCGGACCTCGTAGCGAGGGTTTTTCGCCGGGTCGAAGCCGCGATCCACGTAAGAGCGCACCGCCTGGCCGACGGTGGCGATCAGCTTCTCGGCTTGACCGGTCTGCGTGCGGTAGATGCGGTACTTCTTGATCGGCCGGCCACCGTCGGCCGGAGCCAGCCAGGACACCCGCACCGTGGCGTCCTCGAAGTGCGCGACGGCGAGGGGTTGGGCGGGGGGCCCCAGGGGCTGGTCGAAGGCCGCGAAGAGCCCTTTGCCCCCGCGCTGGCGCGCCACGGAGGCCAGGGCGTCCTGGGTGTTGAGGGTGGACTCCACGCAGGGTCCCGTGCAGCCGTCGGCGAAGGCGACCACCGGACGGCCCCGACGGTCGACCTGGAGGTCGTTGAAGTCGAGCAGGTTGCGGCTGCCGTTGGGGCAGCCCGTGGTGCCGCCGGCGCAGATGGTGCCGCGCTGCACCGGGTCGCCGGGGGTCACGTTGACGGTCACCCAGCTGGCGCCGCCGTCCCAGGTCTGGGCGACGTAGAGGTGCCACACAGCCGGGCTGTCCGGGTCGTCCCCGCTCGAATTCGGCGTCGTGGTGCCCAGGAAGGCGATGGCGGCACGGTCATCGTCGCCGGCCACCGCCACCGGGAAGGCGGTGTCCCGCAGGCCGAAGCCCGCGCCCAGGTCGAGGGGCTGCGTCCAGGTCAGGCCGCGGTCGCCGGAGACCGCCACCATCGGCCGGCCGTCACCGTTGCCGAAGGCCAGGTAGACCCTGCCGCCGGCGCCGACCGCCACCGCCGGATCCCAGGTGCCCACCGAGGTGCCCGGGACGGTGCGTACGGCCCAGGTCAGCCCGTCGTTGGTCGACACCGTCACTCCCTGGCGGCCGGCGCAGGCCTTGTTCGGCACGTAGGCCGTGCCGTCCGGGGCCACCTTGACGTGACCGTGCAGGCCGCCGCATTCGAGCAGCGTATAGATCGGCAGGGCCGGCCCGAAGGTCAGGCCGCCGTCGAGGGAGATCGCGCACTGGGCGAGCGCGATGTCCTGCGAGCAGTAGTAGACCGCGTGGGGATGGAGAGGTCCGAGCGCGCTCGAGGTGAACGGGCCGCCGCCCACCGTCTGGTGGTCGACGCCGGAGTTGATCCCCGAGCCCATGCTGGGCACCCAGCTCTCACCGTCGTCGTCGGTGAAGGACATCAGGCTGGTCTTGCCGAGCAGCTGGGAGGAGAAGGTGCGGCCGGTCACGGAGTCGGTGAACAGGATGGGGTCGAGCGAGGTGACGGCGTTGGCCGGGCTGACATCGAGCCAGTCGCCATCCGGGCGCAGCACGGCCGGGGAGGTGCAGTCGTCGAAGCGCAGACGAAGGGTGTTGAGGCCGGAGACGTACATCACCGTGCCGCCGTTGTCGGCGATCTCGCTGCCCCAGTTGACCCCCAGGCTCGGCTCGCCCGAGCTGTGGCCGCCCGGATCGGTGAAGATCGAGTAGGTGGGGGCCGGCTCCGGCGACAGCGGCGCCCCGTCCTCGGGCTGCGGAGCCAGCACGGCGACGCCGAAGATCGGCGTGGCGGCGGCGAAGTTGACCGCCTGCACCGTGTAGGTGCCCGCCGCGGGGTTCGACAGCACGACGGACTCGTCCTGCCCGGGCGAGTTGCCCGAGGTCGCCAGCAGCTCCCCCGCGGGGCCGTAGACCCGCAGGTCCCAGTCGTCCACCAGAGTCACGTGGACGGTCAGCTGGACCACGAAGGGATCGTCGGGCGGATCGATGGTGAGCTGGAAGTTGTCGCAGTTGGCATCGGTCGCGGTGCTACAGCCCACGGCCGCCGTGGGTGGCTTGAGATCGCCCTCCCAGGTCACGGCGGGCTGGCTCTCGGAGAGGCTGCCGCTGGCCGGGGTCGCAGCCTGGGCAGCCGGGGCCACCAGCAGCCAGAGCGACCCCAGGGCGCCGAGCCGGATGAGCAGCGAAACGTGTCTCATGGATCCTTCCTCCTGTGCCCACCACCCTAGCCAACGGCCGAGGGAGGCGACAGCCGCGGAAGTCCTCAGGACGGAGGGGCAGCTTCGCCCAGCCGAGGCTGAGGGAAACTCCTCAGGGCTCAGGAGATCAGGCCATGGCGCGCGGCGTAGCGCACCAGCTCGGCGGTGTTGTGCAGGCCGAGCTTGGCCATCAGGCGGTGGCGATGGTTGTCGGCGGTCTTGACCCCGATGGCCAGCGCCCGGGCCACCTCCTTGGTGGTGTGGCCGGCCACCACCAGGTGGAAGACCTCGCGCTCGCGGGGAGTGAGCCCGCCGTAAGGGTCGGTCTCGGCGCCGTCGGCCCGCCGATAGCGCTCGGCGAGGACGCGTGCCGCCTGCGGGCCGAAGTACCCCTGGCCGGCCCGCAGAGCCCGCACGGCGGCCAGCAGCTCGGCGACGGCGGAGTCCTTGAGCAGGTAGCCCGAGGCACCGGCACGGACCAGGGGAGGCACGTACTCCTCCTCCTCGTGGGCGGTGAGCACCAGCAAGCGGGTGGCGGGCAGCAGCTGGTGGATGCGCCGCACGGTCTCCAGACCGGGCAGCCTGGGCATCGAGAGGTCGATGATCGCCACCTCCGGCCGGGTCGCCTCGGCCAGGGCCACCGCCTCCAGGCCGTCCGAGGCCTCGGCCACCACCTCGCACTCGCCGCTCTCGGTGAGCAGGCTCACCAGGCCGCGCCGCACCAGGGTGTGATCGTCGGCGACCAGGACCCGCACTCGGCTCATCCGAGGTCCTCGGGCAGCGGCACTCTGGCCGTGAGGCGGGTGCCGCCGCCGGGCGCCGAGACGATCTCCAGGCGGCCGCCGAAGAGCTCCAGGCGGTTCTCCATGCCCGCCAGGCCGGAGCTGCCGCCGTCTCGGCGGGCCGCCAGGACGCCCGCCGGATCGAAGCCTCGACCGCCGTCCTGGACCTCGAGCCGGACCTGCCTCCCCTCCCGTCGCAGGCTCACCCGTGCCTCGGCCGCCTCGGCGTGACGCAGGACGTTGGTCAGGGCTTCTTGCACCAGGCGGAAGAGCAGGGTCTCGAGGTCGGGGGCGAGGCGCTCCTCGAGCCCCTCGAGGACCAGCTCGACGGCCAGACCGGTGCGCTCGGCGAGGCTGCGCGCGAGCCAGGAGAGGGCGGCCGGCAGGCCGAGGTCGTCGAGCACCGGCGGCCGCAGCAGGCGAGACAGCTCGCGGGCCTCGCGCAGGGCGTCGCGCGCGCCCTCGGTGGCGGCGGCCACCTCCGCGCCGGTCGCCGTCTGTCCGGTGGCGCCGAGCTTCTGATGCAGGCGCTCCAGCTGGTTGACCAGGGCGGTCAGGCTCTGGCCGAGGCCGTCGTGGAGCTCGCGGGCGAGGCGCCGGCGCTCGTCCTCCTGCACCTTCCACACTGCCCGGGCGAGGCCGCGAAAGCGTCGCTCCCCCTCGATCAGGCGGGCGAAGAGCTGCTCGTTCTCGCGGGTGATCCGCCGCACCCGCTCGACCACCTCGCCCAGCGGATCCGGGGCGTCGGAGGCCCTAGTCGGCATCGGCGGCCTCCCTCCCCTCGGCGGTGCTCTCGAAGCGGGCCCGCGCCGCCGCGTCGAGGTCGCGGCCGACCCTCGCGACCTCGTCCCGGGCCCGCCGGCGCTCGGCTGCGGCCTCGGCCGCGCGACCCAGCCTCTCGAGGGCGCGAGCCTTCAAGAGGTGGAGGCGATAGGCGCCGCCGTAGCCGCCCTGGGCCGCCCGGCTCGCCAGCCCGGCGGCGGAGGCACCGAGCGCCTGCTCGGCCCGGTCGGCCGCCAGGGCGACCCGGGCCAGTAGCTCGGCCGAGGCGAGCAGGGAGCGGGCGTGGCCCAGCTCCCGGGCCTCGTCGTGGAGGCCCTCGGCGCGCGCCAGGAGCCCTCGCCCTCCCCCCGCCAGCTCGGCGCGGGCGGCCGAGATCCGCGCGCCGAGCGAGGCCACCACGCTGTGGCTGCGCTCGGCCTCGGCCACCGCCCGCGGCAGCACCGCCTGGGCCGGCCCCCGCTCGCCGCGCAGCAGATGCCATTCGCCGCGCAGGCGCTCGAGCTCGGCTCGCTGCTCG
>JBIOYC010000099.1:0-10395 GCA_044869955.1 Thermoanaerobaculia bacterium
TTCGATCACGATCCACGCAAGCTCGTGGAGCACTACATGGAACTTCAGAAGCAGCATGCGGACCGGCTGATTACGTCGCCGGGCTCACAGGAGGAGATGAGAAGGACCGCATAACAACCGCATCGCCCGCGCTGCGCACGGCGGTGGTGCGCCGACGTTTGACACCATCACCGAGGGCTCGCTCACGCCGAGGTGAGGGTAGCCCCGAGAATCCTCGCGTGCACACGAATGGCTGAGCCACCAATCCGCTTCGCTGACGGGGCCACCTACGAACGTTACATGGGGAAGTGGAGCCAGCTCGTCGGTGAGATCTTCCTCGACTGGCTCGCTCCAGAGTCAGGGTTGCGATGGCTCGACGTGGGCTGCGGCAACGGTGCCTTCACCGAAATGCTCGTCGAGCGGTGCGCACCGGTCTCGGTGCAGGGCATAGACCCGTCTCAGGCGCCCGATGCTCCCTCACGGGACTGTCACCCATGTACCCGGTCTGAAGTGTTACCTATGTACCCGGTCTATGCCCCGGCAGCCCCCTCACCCTGACCCTCTCCCCCCTGCGGGGGGCGAGGGGATCGGAAACTGCGGCAACCGCGCCCCTACATCTCCCGTCTCTTCCACAGCTTGTAGGCCGCGGGGTAGAGCAGCAGCTCGAGCAGGAAGGACGTCACCAGGCCGCCGATCATCGGCGCGGCCACCCGCTTCATCACATCCGCCCCGGCCGAGGTGGCGAAGAGAATCGGCACCAGGCCCATGAAGGCGGCGGCCACCGTCATCATCTTCGGCCGCGCCCGCTTCACCGCGCCGTGCACCAGGGCCTCGTCGAGGGCCGCCTCGGAGGTCAAGAGCCCCTTCTGCTTCGCCTCGTCGTAGGACAGGTCCAAGAACAGCAGCATGAACACCGCGGTCTCGGCATCGAGGCCCAAGAGCGCGATCATGCCCACCCAGGCAGCGATCGAGACGTTGTAGCCCAGCAGATGGAAGAGCCAGATCGCCCCCACCGCCGAGAACGGCACCGAGACCAGGATCAGCAGGGCCTTGAAGGCGGACTTGGTGTTGGCGTAGAGCAGCACGAAGATCAGGCCGATGGTGATCGGCACGATCAGGCGCAGCCGCTCGCGCACCCGCAGCATGTTCTCGTACTGGCCGCTCCAGGCCAGCGAGTAGCCGGGAGGCAGCTGGAGCTTCTCGCGCACCACCCGCTTGGCCTCCTCGACGTAGCCGCCGAGGTCGCGGTCCTTGATGTCCACGAAGACGTAGCCGGCCAGAAAGCCACCCTCGTCGCGGATCATGGCCGGCCCGGTCACCAGCTCGATGTCCGCCAGCTGGGCGAGCGGCAGCTGCGCTCCCGAAGGCGTCGCAACCAGCACCCGGCGCAGGCGGTCCAGGTCCTCGCGCAGCTCGCGGGGATAGCGCACGTTGATCGGGTAGCGCTCGCGGCCGGCGATCACCGTCGAGACGTTCTCGCCCCCCACCGCCGCAACGATCACCCGCTGGAGGTCGCCGATGCGCAGGCCGTAGCGGGCGAGCTCCGCGGGCCGGGGGGTCAAGTCCAGGAAGTAGCCGCCCGCCACTCGTTCGGCGAAGACGCTGCGGGTGCCGGGCACGCCGGCGAGGATGCCCTCGAGCCGCGCGCCGATCGCCTCGATCTCCTCGAGCTCCTTGCCGAAGACCTTGATCCCCACCGGAGTGCGCACGCCGGTCGAGAGCATGTCGATGCGGGTCTTGATCGGCATGGTCCAGGCGTTGGTGACTCCGGGGATCTTGAGCGCCCGGTCCATCTCGTCGATCAGCTCGTCGTAGGAGATGCGGTCCGGCCAGAAGGGGCGCAGCAGCGCGGCGAGGGGCCCCGGGGCCCAGCTCGACCACCACCGCTCCTTGGCCCGCCACTCTCGTTCGGGCTTCAAGGCCACCACGGTCTCGGTCATCGAGAAGGGGGCCGGGTCGGTCGAGGTGTCGGCGCGGCCGGCCTTGCCGTGCACGGTCTCGACCTCGGGGAAACGCTTGAGCACGCGATCTTGGCTCTGCAGCAGCTCCAGGGCCTGGCCCACCGACATCCCGGGCAGGGTGGTCGGCATGTAGAGGATGGTGCCCTCGGCCAGCGGCGGCATGAACTCCCTGCCCAGCCGGAAGTACATCGGCAGGGAGAGCGCGAGGATCGCCGCCGCCAGCGCGATCACCAGCCTCGGCCGGTGCAGCACGAAGCGGCAGGCGGGCTCGTAGACGCGGTGGATGGCCCGGCTGATCGGATGCGCCTCCTCGGCCCGGTAGCGGCCGACGGCGACGGCGGTGGCCAGGCGGGCCAGCCAGCGGGGGCGGAAAGTGAAGGGGTCGATGCGGGCGAAGAGCATGCGCATCGCCGGGTCGAGGGTGACGGCGAGGATCGCCGCCAGCAGCATGGTCAGGTTCTTCGACCAGGCGAGGGGACCGAAGAGGCGCCCCTCCTGCTCGACCAGGGCGAAGACCGGCAGGAAGGCGACGGCGATCACCAGCAGGGAGAAGAAGACCGACGGTCCGACCTCCTGGAGGGCCGCGAGGCGCACCGAGAAGAAGTCCCCCGGCCGGCCCGCCCGCTGCCAGAGATGGATGCGGTTGTAGGCGTTCTCGACCTCGATGATCGCCCCGTCGACCAGCACGCCGATCGAGATGGCGATGCCGGCCAAGGACATGATGTTGACGGAGATACCCAGGAAGTAGAGGGGGATGAAGGACAGCAGCACCGAGATCGGGATGGTCAGAATGGGCACGATCGAGGAGGGGAAGTGCCAGAGGAAGACCAGGATCACCAGGGAGACGATGATCATCGCCACGGTCAGCTCGTGGGTGAGGGTGCCGATCGCCTCCTCGATCAGACCGGAGCGGTCGTAGGTGGTGACCAGCTCGACGCCGGCGGGGAAGGAGGGCCGCAGCTCTTCGAGCTTGGCCTCGACGGCGCGGATGACGTTCAAGGCGTTCTCGCCGTGGCGCATCACCACGATGCCCCCCACCCGGTCCCCCTCGCCGTCGAGGTCGCCGACGCCGCGGCGCAGCTCCGGCCCCAGCTCCACCCTCGCCACCTGCGAGAGCAGCACCGGCACGCCGCCCGCCACCTTGACCACCACCTGCTCGAGGTCGTCCACGGTCCGCGCGTAGCCGCGCACCCGCACCATGTGCTCGGTGCCGCCCCACTCGACCAGGCGGCCGCCGACCTCGTCGTTCGAGTCCTGGACGGCCGCCACCACCTCGTCCAGGGGGATGCCGTAAGCGGCCAGGCGGTTGGGGTCCACCACCACCTGGTACTGCCGCACGTAGCCGCCGAAGGCCGCCACTTCGGCCACCCCGGGCACGCTCTGGAGGGCGTAGCGCAGGGTCCAATCCTGGAAGGAGCGCAGCTCGTCGAGGCCGAGACGGCCGCTCTCGTCGACCAGGGCGTACTGGTAGACCCAGCCGACGCCGGTGGCGTCCGGCCCCAGCTCGGTGGTCACGCCGGGAGGGAGCCTCGGCATGATCTTCGACAGGTACTCGAGCACCCGCGAGCGGGCCCAGTAGAGGTCCGTGCCGTCCTCGAAGATGACGTAGACGTAGGAGAAGCCGAAGTCCGAGAACCCGCGCACGGCCTTCACCCGCGGCGCCCCCAGGAGGGCGGTGATGATCGGGTAGGTGACCTGGTCCTCGAGGATGTCCGGCGAGCGGTCCCAGCGCGAGGCGACGATCACCTGGGTGTCCGAAAGGTCGGGCAGGGCGTCCAGGCGGATCCGCGACAGGACGTGCACGGCGTAGAGGCAGAGGGCGCCGACGGTGATCAGCACCAGCACGCGGTTCTTCGCCGACAGCTCGATCAGCTTCTTGATCATGGCCGGCCCCCGTGCCCGGCGTGCGGGTCGGGCGCCGCAGCGCCCGGTGCCCCTGCGCCGGCGATCGCGGCACGCAGGCGGGACTCCGAGTCGAGCAGGAAGTTGGCCTTTTCGGCGACCCTCTCCCTCGCCGAGAGGCCGGAGAGGATCTGCGCGCGGCCCTCGGTGCGGTCCCCCACCACCACCTCACGGGGCAGGAAGGTGCCCGGCTCGGTCTCGACGAAGACCAGCTGGCGCAGGCCGGTGCCCAGCACCGCCGAGTCCGGCACCAGCAGGGCCTCCCCCAGGTCGAGCTGGTGCTCGATGTCGAGGTACATGCCGAGCTTCAGGCGCTGGCCGGGATTGGCCAGGTCGAAGCGCACCCGCAACGTGCGGGTGGCGGCGTCCAGGGCCGGGTAGATGTAGCTGATACGGCCCTCGACGGCCCGGGTGCGGTCGTAGGGAGAGCGCAGGGTGGCCGGCTGGCCCACCGCGAGCCAGGGCGCGTCGGCCTCGTAGAAGGAGGCCTCGACCCAGACGTGGGAGAGGTCGTTGACGGTGAAGAGCTCCATGCCGGGCTCCACCGAGCGGCCCTCGAGCACCTCCTTCGAGAGCACGAAGCCCGAGGCCGGGGCGAGCAGGTCGACTGTGCGGCGGGCCTTGCCGCTGGCCTCCAGCTCGGCCAGGAAGGCCTCAGGCACGTCGAGCAGGGCCAGGCGGCGACGCGCCGCGGCCACCAGGTCCTCGCCCCCTTTCTTGACCTCGGGGATCTCCGAGTGGACGAAGCGGGCGGCGCTGGCACGGGCGATCAGGTACTCCTCCTGGCTGGCCAGCAGCTCGGGGGAGTAGATGGCCAGGATCGGCTGCCCCTGCTCGACGAACTGGCCGCTGAAGTTGACGTAGAGCTTCTCCACCCAGCCGGAGATCTTGGTGGTGACGCGGTAGAGCCGGCGCTCGTCCGGCAGCACGGTGCCCACGGTGCGCACCCGCCGCACCAGCCGCTCGCGGCTGGCCACGGCGGTGCGCACCCCGGCGAGGCGGGCGCCCTCGGGGCTGAGCTGCACGCCGGCGTGGCTGGCACCGCCCGCGGGCTGGGCCGCGGCCGGGGCCTCCGCCGCCCCGGGCCCCGGGGCGGCGTGATCGTGACCATCCTTCTCCACCAGGTCCATGTTGCAGATCGGGCAGCTCCCCGGCCGGTCGGAGGTGTAGGTCGGGTGCATCGGGCAGTAGTAGGTCTTGCCCGCGCTCGTGCCACGGCGGCAGGCTGCGGAGAGCAGGAGAACCACGGCCAGGAGACTGAGCAGAAGGGCGCGGTGGAAGGGTCGCTTGCTCATGGCTGAAAGCCCTCGCTGTTGGTTGCGGACGAAACTTCCTCTTCGTCCGTCATCCCCGCGAAAGCGGGGATCCATCCCGTCGTTTCCGGCGGTCCTCCGGAGAAAGATGGATTCCCGCTTTCGCGGGAATGACGACGGGAGAGGTTCCTCGTGGCCGAAACGCTCGTCGATGTCCCTGTCGGCCCCACCAGCGCCTGGGCCTCGGCCCAGGTGGTGAAGCTCTCGGCTTCGAGGGCGGCGCTCCTCACCCGCGCCTCGAGCCAGAGGTCGAAGTCCTCGATCACCGTGCCGAAGTCCGCGCGGTCGGCCAGGAAGGCGGCGCGGCCGGCGTCCAGGGTGACGCTGGCCTGGGGCAGCACGGCCCCCCGCACCAGGCGGGCCTGGCCGTCGATGCGACGCCAGCGGGCCGCCAGGGTCTCGGCCTCGCCGCGGGCGGCCACCTCCGCCTCGCGCACGGCGGCGCGGGCGGCCTCGACCTCCTGCTGGGCGGCGCGGATGCGCGGCTCCTGGCGCTGGCGGCGCCAGAAGGGGATCTCCACGGCCAGGCCGACGGTGAACATCGGCTCCATCTCGGCGCGATAGCCGAAGGCCGACACCGCGGCGAAATCCGGCTTCAGGTCGAGCTGCTCCAGGCCCAGCTCCCCCTCGGCCGCCGCCACCAGGGCCCGCCGGGTCGCCACCTCGGGCGAGCCGGCGACCGCCCTCTCGGCGAGGTCGGGCGCCAGGACGGGCTCCGCCGGCAGGGCCTCGACCGGCGGCAGGGGCGTCGCCGGGTCGAGGTCGAGCAGGCGCCGCAGCTCGGCTGCCGTCTCCTCCCGTTCCCCCACCGCCCCCACCCGCCTCTCGTCGTGGAGGGCCAGGCGCAGCTGCACCTTGAGCACCGCCTCCTGCTCGGCGCCGCCGGCGCCGTAGCGGGCGGTCACCGTGGCGGCGAGCAGCTCGAGCAGCTCGTGGCCGGCGTCGAGGGAGGCGACCTCGCGGTCGAGGGCGTAGAGCCGCGCCCACAGGCGGCGCACCTCGCGCTCGAGCAGGCGCTCCACGGCGGCGATGGTCGCTTCCTCCACCGCCACCTCGGCGCGGGCGACACCGCGGCGGGCTTCGCGCTTGCCGCGGCCGGGCAGCTCCTGGCGCACGGCCAGCTCGAGGACGGACATGTCCTCCTCGCCGAGGGTCAGCTCGGTGGCGCCGGCGTTGGCCCAGCGGCCCTCGATCATCGGGTTGGTGAGCGCTCCCGCCGGCGCGACGCGCTCCCGGGCCGCCGCCGCGCGGGCCCGCAGGGTGGCGAGGACAGGCGCTCGCTCGCGGGCCAGGGCGAGCAGAGTGTCGAGGTCCGGCGCCGTCTGGCCCGCGAGCGGCGGGTCCAGGCAGAGGGTGATCAGAACGATTGCGAGCAGCCGTGGCACGGCCTTCCTCCTGGACGTGGTTCCTCCGCGCCGCTCCAGTGCGGCGCGAGCAGGCACACCGAGGCCAGGTGGGCTCTAGATCAGGAAGGCGGCGTGAAGGGTGAAGAGGCCGAGCTCGTGGCGCTTGGCGGCGAGAGAGGCCGCCGGGCGGACGACCGGGGCAGGCGGAGGCGGGGCGAGGGCCGGGATCGCTTCGGCCGCCGGCTCGGCGGCGGCCAGGGCCAGGGCCGGCAGGGAGGGCGCGGCCGCCGGCGGCGCCGCCACCGGCGCGCAGCAAGTCTGGGCGGCGGAGAGGCGCACCCCGGTGCTCATCGGGCAGCGGCCGGCCGTGCTGGCCATCAGCGGGCAGGAATCGCCCATCCGGCACCCCGCCTCCAGCCCGGCCGTCAGCAAGGCCGCGCCGGCCCACGACAGGGCAGAGAGGAGGAGCACGGCGGCGAGCCTGCGATGCATTGGCCAAAGGCTACCCGCCGCCGCCGATGCGGTCAACCGCCCTGGAGGGTGGGGACCCCTACCGGAGCCCTCACCCCAACCCCTCTCCCAGCCCGCCCACTCCACCCCTCCGGGAGAGGGGCTCCGAGAGGAGGGCCGGCCTCGCCCCCACCGCGCGAGGCGTTGAAACGCCTCGCTACCCATGAACGTCCCTGCCGGGACGGGGACCGGAGAGCCATCTTGCCCTGGTGCCCACGCAATGGGTGGGAACCCAAGGATCACGGCCCATGCTCTGCGTGGATACCCGACTCCGGCCGCT
Source organism: Thermoanaerobaculia bacterium (assembly GCA_044869955.1). GTDB lineage: Bacteria > Acidobacteriota > Thermoanaerobaculia > Multivoradales > SZUA-115 > CALMKX01. The sequence continues at coordinate 7,292 of JBIOYC010000099.1, forward strand.
CCGCGCCCTCTTTCCGGTCCCCTCGCCCCCGCCAGGGGGAGAGGGCCAGGGTGAGGGGGATCCCACGAAGCGAGGGCGACGGGGAAGCCCGGTAGGCTGGGTTAGGCCCGCCAGGGCCGTAACCCAGCTCACCGCGGCGCCACCGGACGCTGGGTTACGCCGAAGACGGCTAACCCAGCCTACTTGGCTCCGAGCTTGACGCACTCCTCGTAGACGTCTTGGCCCAGGAACGCTCTCACCTTCAGCCCGGCCCCCCAGGAGACCCCGCCACTCTTCTCGTCGCCGAACTCGGTCGCCGCGCTGTAGGGCCCGATGCCTAAGCTCGAAAGAGCGCGGCTGCAGGCCACGCAGACCGGCTTGGCTTCGCATTGAACGGTCTTGCTGGCAGCGGCGCCGAGCACCGTGCCAGGGTTGAGGCCGGCCGCTTCACAGGCCTTGATGAACTTGTTCAGCGCGTCCATCTCGGCGTGACCTTGCTCACCGCTCGACTTGCCCTGGTAGGGAGAGCCAGGCGCACCTGTGATCCGCAAGGTGACCGAAGTGGATTGATTGTTCACCGGCAGCGCCGCGCACTGGATGCTGGCGGCGTTGCCGGGGCCCCTCTGCACCGCCAGGATCGCCTGCACAGCGGCGACCGCTCGATGCACGTGCGGCGCAGGCTCCCGCTCCACCGAAGCGCCCATCTTGGCCTGCACGGTGCTCATTGCCGCCCGCACGTGGGCGGCCAGGCGCGGTTCCTCGCGTCTCAAGGTCACTTCCTCCGGGTTTCTGCCGAGACTGTCGGGGATTCTACACGGGCCCGGATGGCCTATGCTCTTCGCTTCATCCGAGGAGAGGGAATCCCATGGCCTTCAGTCAGTACTTCGAGCACCACGAACGAGAAGCCGAGATCTACCGGCGCTGGGAGGAGTCCGGCGCCTTCGGGGCGGACGCGGCGTCGAGCAAGCCGGCCTTCACCATCGCGATGCCGCCGCCCAACGCCACCGGCACCCTGCATCTCGGCCACGCCATCATGCTGGTGCTCGAGGATCTGATGATCCGCTACCGGCGGATGGCGGGGGACGAGGCCCTGTGGGTACCCGGCACCGACCACGCCGCTATCGCCACCGAGAACGTGGTGATCAAGAAGATCCAGGCCGAGGAGGGCATCGCCGACCCCCGCTCGGCCCTGGGCCGCGAGGAGCTGCTCTCCCGCATCGCCGCCTTCGTCGCCGACTCCCAGGCCACCATCCGCTCCCAGGTGCGGGCCATGGGCTCTTCCTGCGACTGGTCCCGCGAGCGCTACACCATGGACCCGCAGCTCAACCGCTGCGTGGCCGAGGTCTTCGGCCGCATGTTCCGCGACGGCCTGATCTACCGCGGCGCCCGCATCGTCAACTGGGACCCGGGCCTTCAGACCACGGTCTCGGACGACGAGATCGAGTACAAGGACGTCACCGCCAAGTTCTACACCCTGCGCTACGGCCCCTTCCTGGTGGGCACCAGCCGGCCGGAGACCAAGCTGGGTGATACCGCGGTGGCCGTCCATCCCGGAGACGAGCGCTGGAGCCAGTACGTCGGCCAGACGATCCGCGTGCCCTGGCCCAAGGGCCCGGAGATCGAGATCCAGGTGGTGGCGGACGAGAGCGTGGACCCCGCCTTCGGCACGGGGGCGCTGGGCGTCACCCCCGCCCACAGCCAGGTGGACTTCGACATCGCCCAGCGCCACGGCCTGCCCTACCTGCCGGTGATCGGCGAGGACGGCCGCATGCTGCCGGCCGCCGGCCCCTACGCCGGGATGACCGTGCTCGAGGCCCGCGAGGCCTTCGTCCGCGACCTCGAGGAGGCCGGCCTGCTCGAAAAGGTCGAGAGCTACCCGCAGCGGCTCTCCCTCTGCTACCGCTCGAAGCAGCCGATCGAGCCCCTGATCAAGGCCCAGTGGTTCATCGACGTCAACCGGCCGGCCGTGCCCTGGAAGGGCAAGCTGCTCTCGCTCAAGCAGGTGATGCGCGAGGTGGTGGCCTCGGGCGACGTCGAGATCCTGCCCCGCCACGAGGAGAAGACCTACTTCCACTGGATCGACAACCTGCGCGACTGGTGCATCTCGCGGCAGATCTGGTGGGGTCATCGGGTGCCGGTCTACTACCGCGGCGAGCAGGAGATGTACGTCGGACATCGGGCGCCCGAAGGGCCGGGCTGGAGCCAGGACGAGGACACCCTCGACACCTGGTTCTCCTCCGCCCTCTGGACCTGGAGCACGTTGGTCGACTCCGAGCTGGCTCTCGACCGCGACCTCTCCCTCGAGGAGGTGCTGGCGAGGAGCGCGGATTACCGCAAGTTCCATCCCACGGGCGTGATGGAGACGGGCTACGACATCCTCTTTTTCTGGGTGGCGAGGATGATCCTGATGACCACCTATGCCACCGGTCAGGTTCCCTTCCGCAAGGTTTATCTCCACGGGCTGATCCTCGACCGCGACGGCGAGAAGATGACCAAGTCGAAGCCCGAAACGGCGATCGACCCCCTGGACGAAATCCGCAACAATGGCGCCGACGCCCTGCGCATGTCGCTGGTGATCGGCAACTCGGCGGGCACGGATTTCCGCCTCTCCCGCGAGCGCATCGAGGCCTCCCGCGGCCTGGTCAACAAGCTGTGGAATGCCGCCAAGCTGGTCGAGCGCACGCTGGGTAACGAGCCGGTGCCCCCCCTCGACCCGGCGGCGGTGACCCATCCCGTGAACCGCTGGATGCTGGTCGAATGCGACCGCCTGGTCGCCTCGGTCACCGCCCGCTTCGACGAGCTGGTCTTCGGCGACACCGCCGAGCAGGTGCGCTCGGCCTTCTGGAGCCAGTTCTGCGACTTCTATCTCGAAGCCCTGAAGGTGCCGGAGCTTTCCGGCCTGGCCGAGACCCGGGCCGTGGTGCAGCGGACGTTCGACGTCTACCTGCGCCTCTTCCACCCTTTCCTCCCCTTCGTCACGGAGGAGATCTGGGGCCATCTCGGCCGGCCGGGGATGCTGATCCGGGCTTCCTGGCCCGGTGCCGAGCTGGCCGGGGCCTGGGGCGAAGAAGCCGCGGGGGTGGAGAGCCTGATCCGCCTGGTGGCCGAGCTGCGGCGGCTGCGCG
>JBIOYC010000100.1:0-3735 GCA_044869955.1 Thermoanaerobaculia bacterium
CGGCTCCGCCGTCCGCTGCCACCAGCGCGCTCCAACGCTCCGCGCGCTCGAAGAGGTCCACCAGCAGCGCTGGCTCCTGCGCGCGGGCAACGAGCTCCAAGAGCAGCTCCGGGCAGCCCGAAGGAGACCCGAGCACTGCGTCGATATGGGCGCGCAGTGAGGCTGGTTCGAGGGCGGCCCAGGTGTCCAGATACCTCCAGAGATCCGCCCGGGGCGCGGGGTAGCGCTGCGCCTCCAGGTGGCGGCCGAGCTGGCGCAGGATCGCCAGCACCCAGGGCTCCGGGGAACGCCGGAAACGGTGGCAGAGCCGTAGAGCGAGGGGCCTCTGCAGCTCCCAACCCTCGAGAGCGAGGATCACCGCGAGGGCGCGATCCCCGTCGGCAGGGTCGGCCGTCCCTTCGGCTCGCTGGGTCCGGACGACCGCCACGACTGCCGGCGAGAGAAGCACTTCGAGCTGGCGCTCGAGCTCCGTATCGTCGAGCCTGACCCAGAAGGCGGCGCCGTGCTCCACCAGGGCTGGGCTCCAGGGCGCTGAGACGTCGCGGATCCGTTCGTGCCATAGAGCCAGAGCCTCCTCGATCGACTTCTCGGCCAGCGCTCCCAGCGTCTCCAGCGCACAGGGCCAGTAGAGCTCGGGGCCACCATTCGGCAGGGCCTGCAAGCGGGCAAGACCCACCTCCCGCTCCGTGGCCAAGGCTCGGCCGAGCGCGATCAAAGTCTCGGTGGGCCAGCAGGCGAGGTCCCGAGCTCCCTCTAGCAGCCGCCACAGTCCCTCCTCGGGAGCTCCCCCTCGAGTCAACCAGCGGGTCACAATCTGCCGTCGAGCGCGCGCCTCCACCTCCGGCCAGGCGCCAAGACGGGAAAGCCAGCGCGGCCAATCGGCGGTGCACTCGCTCGCGAGATGCTCGGCCACGCGGCCAAGCGAGGTGGCCCACCGATCCGCCTCCTCGGCGTCGCCCGGAGGCACGGTCTCCTCCAACGAACGCTGGGCTCCCGCGCCGAGTCGCTTCACCTCGGCCGGTTCCCTGGCGCACGCTGCCAGGACGGCCAGGGCCGGGGCGCGCTCCGTGGTGAGGGGCAGGCGATGGGCCAGATCCGCAGCCAAGGTCAGGCGGCCCGAGCGGGCCAAGGCTCGCAACAGAGCCGGCTCCCTGCTCACGCTCTCGGCCAGTCCACGGAGGTTGGCGGCGACGAGGGCGTAGCGCAAGAACCGCTCCTCGTCTCTCTCGGCGACGAGCCAAGGCAGGAGGTGCTGTTCGAGGTCGGCTAGGGTCTGCTCGACGCCGCTGAGGCCTTCGATCTGCTGGATCAGGAAGCCCTGCTGCTCGATTCGGTCAAGGAGCTCCCGCAGCTGCTCCGCACCACCGATCTCCCGGGAGTAGCGCATCCGGTAGCGGAGATCGTGAGAACGCTCGAAACCGACACCGAAGCCTGAGCTCATGAGGTCCCTTCCTGCGCTCGCAACCGAAGTGTGAACCCCTCCCGTCTCGAGCCTTGGAGGAGGCATGGCCACAAGGGAGCCAGGAGCCCCCCGAGAGGAAGGACGGAGGTGGCGACCACGAAGATCAGCTTCCACCTGGAGGTTCTGGAGATTCCGGGTCGAACGAGATCCGCGATCCCGAAGGGATGAATCATCCGGCGGTGAGCGGTGAGGGTAACGACGAAGCCGGAGCAGAAGGCTGCCAGCATCAGGCTCCAGAAGAGAGCTTCGCCTGCTGGCGATCGCTCGAGCAGGTGGGTTCTCACCATCACCACGACGAGGACGGCCTGGAAGGAGAATAAACAAAGGTAGCGCCGCATGCTCATCGCCACGGCGAGCCCAGGAGCCCGGAGGATGAGAATGCAGCCGACGATCACGGGGGCGAGCAGGAGAGAAGCTGCGACCGCCTCGGCGGCCAGCCGGCCATCCCCGAGAACAACCACCGCTCCCACCGGTAACCCACCCCAGAGTGCCCCGAGGCTCAACAGCAAGGGACGCACGACCGGCATCTCAGCCGGCGACATACCTGACCCGAAGACCCCGCGGTGCCGCCGCACCCGGGCAAGGAGCCTGACCACCGCAGCAGCGGCCAGCAGGACACCGCCGGCCAGGAACAGCCCGAAGAGCCCACGAACGATGGGACCCTGGTTCTCGCTGCTCGCGTCCAGCGCTCGGCCGAGAAAGTAGCCCAGTGCAAGACCCTCTGTGCACAGCAACGAGCTGCGAATCTGGCCTACGGCAAGCCAAGCATCGGCCGTACCATCGAGCTCCGGAGGTCTGCGCCGGGCAGCGCAGCCCACCTCTCCACTGGCGCCATCGTGGTCGCCTCCCCACAGCTGTCCGAGCAGCCGAGACCAGCGCGGGGAAGCTTCGAGGAACCCTCGTCCAAGCCACGCCCGTCCCGTGAGGCCGCGGTCGCGCAGGCTTCGAAAGGAACCGACCAGAAGGACGGGGATCATCACGGGAAGGGGCAGCAACCACCCCAACCCTAGCCAGGGGGAGCGGTTGCGGCGACCTTCGCCGGCCGCTGGTTCGAGGCGGTCGAGGAGGGTGAGCGCTGCGCCGACCAGGTGACCACTGATCGTCAGCCCGAGCAAGGGCGCCGTGCTGCCCAGGGGTCGGCCGCGCTGGGCCAGGTCGACGGCGCTCAGAAGTACCAACGCCATATTGGGCAAAAGTAGCCAGAGCAGCGCGCCGAAGAAGAGCAAGCCACCCCTCCGTCGAGGTGGCGGTTGACCCATGCTCGAGGTCGAACTGGCTGCCTGCTCCTGCCCCAGGCCAGCGAGGCTCAAGCAGGGGACCCTCTCGCCCACCGTGGAGAGATCGCAGCGCGATTTGCCTTCCAGCCATCGGGCCAAAGGCAAGCTGACGAAGGCGATCAAGGGGATTGAGCCCAAGGCTTTGAGACCGACCCGAGCCAGCCGAGCACGGCCGCCCTGGAGCATGGGCGAATCTTCCGTGAGCCAGGCTACCAGCGAGCCGTTGACCACGATCACGACGAGCCAGAGCAGCCACCAAGTCTTCAGAGTCAGCGGCCGTGGGTACGGCATCGGTGGGAAGGGAAAGCCCCAGAGCGCGAGCTCGGCTCCCACCACCATCGCTCCCGGGGTGAACTTCGCCAAGAAGGTACCGGTCCCGACTTGCCAGGAGCGCCGCCAGCCTCTCTCCCAGCCATGCCAGCGAGCGGCTCGCCATCGGGCTCGAGCTCGCCTCAGCCGCGCTCGTGAATCACTCCGCGAACCGGCTGTCCTCGAATCGGAGGCATGAAGAGCGGTGCTGGCGACGGTCATCGGATGGATCACGAGCTCCTCGGGGATAGACCCCGGCCGACAGCTCTCGGGCTAGTCCGACCCCGTCGAGGAGCCTCAACCTGTTCTCATCGAGCGGGTCTACCTGGTCGTCACTCGGCCATTCACGGCCCGGTGATTGGACCGACTGATCGGTTTTCTCTGGGGAGACCCCATGAGCTACGTCTACCAGATGGTGCAGGTTCCGCCCACGATCATCGTGCAGGCGAAGAACCACCAGGGCAACGAGGCCGCTACCTACCTCGAGTCGGTGGTCAACGGGAAAGCCAGGGAGGGTTGGGAGTTCCTCCGAGTGGATGCCATCGGAGTGCAAATCCAGCCGGGTTGCCTGGCCGGCTTGTTCGGCCAGAAGACCGTGGAGCTGACCTACTACGTGATCACTTTCCGTCGCCCAGCCTGAAAAGGGGGGAGCTGGGTTTCGCTTTGCTCAACCCAGCCTACTCGCTG
>JBIOYC010000101.1:0-23312 GCA_044869955.1 Thermoanaerobaculia bacterium
GACCTGGAGAGGGCCGCGGCGATCGCCCGGTCGGCCATCACCGTGGTCAAGAACGAGGGCGCGGTGCTGCCGCTCGCCGCGGAGCAACCGTTGAACCTGCTGCATCTGGTGCTCTCGAGCGATCCCAGCGACCGCGGGATCCTCGGCCTTCCAGAGGCGGAGCTGGCGGCGCGGGGGATCCCGGTCGACACCCGCCGGCTGGGCCCGGACTTTTCGGCGGCCACGGCCGACGAGATCGTCGCCGCGGCGGCCGGCCGCACTCACGTGCTGGTCTCGGCGTTCGTGCGGGTGGCCTCGTTCAAGGGCACGGCCGCGATGCGCCCCCGACAGGCCGAGCTGCTTCGGCGACTGGCGGCGACCGGCGTGCCCGTGATCGTGGTCTCCTTCGGCAGCCCCTATCTGCTGCTACAGTTCCCCGAAGTCCCCGTCTACCTCTGCGCCTACGGCTGGGCCGAGTCGAGCCAACGCGCGGCGGTGGCGGCCCTGTTCGGAGAGACCGACGTGGCGGGCAAGCTGCCGGTGACCCTGCCGGGGCTCTTCCCCTTCGGCCACGGCCTCGAGATCCCCCACCGCGCGATGACCCTCGCCCTCGCCCCTCCCGAGCAAGTCGGCTTCCGCCCCGGTGCCATGGCCGAGGTGGACGCCGTGATCGAGCGGGCCCTCGCCGAGCACGCCTTCCCCGGCGCGGTGGTGGCCCTGGGCCGCCGGGGCAAGCTGGTGCACGTCGCGGCCTTCGGACGCCAGAGCTACGAGCCGGACGCACCCGCCGTCACCCCCGACACGATCTACGACCTCGCCAGCCTGACCAAGGTGATCGCCACCACCGCGATGGCGATGATGCTGGTCGAGGAGGGGCGCCTCGACCTCGAAAAGAGGGTGATGGACTTCCTGCCGCGTTTCCGCGGCCCGGGCAAGGAGAGGGTGCGGGTGCGCGATCTGCTCACCCATTCCGGGGGCCTGCCGGCGCACCTGCCCCTCTACCAGGAGGCGAATGGCAGGGAGGCGATCCTCGAGCTCGTCCAGACCGCGGATCTCGCCTACCCGCCGGGGAGCCGCTCGGAGTACAGCGACCTCGGCGTCCTGTTGCTGGGCGAGATCCTGGAGCGGGTGGCGGGGCGCTCCCTCGAGGGCTTCGTCCGCGAGCGCGTGCTCGGGCCCCTGGTGATGGGCGACACCGGCTACCGGCCCGGACGCCACCTCCTGCCGCGGATCGCCCCCACCGAGCAGGACCCCTGGCGGGGCCGCCTGGTGCATGGCGAGGTTCACGACGAGAACGCCCACGCTCTGGGCGGCGTGGCGGCGCATGCCGGTCTCTTCGGCACCGCGCCGGACCTCGCCCGCTTCGCCCAGATGATGCTCAACGGCGGCATCCTCGAGCACCATCGCCTGGTCTCGCGGGCGACCGTCGAGGCGTTCACCCGTCGCTGCACCGTGCCGGGCTCCACGCGCGCCCTGGGCTGGGACACCCGCTCCGCCACCGGCTCCTCGGCCGGTACCTTGTTCTCGGCGGGCTCCTACGGGCACACCGGCTTCACCGGCACCTCGTTGTGGATCGACCCCGAGCGCGAGCTGTTCCTGATCCTGCTCACCAACCGTGTCCACCCCACGCGGGAGAACATCGCCATTCGCCAGGTCCGTCCAGCCCTGGCCGATGCGGTGATCCGGGGCCTGGCGGACTTCGTGCCGGCGCCGGCCGTGCGGGTGGGGCTCGAGCGGCTGGGGGAGGTGGGGGTGCCGTCGCTGGCCGGCAAGAAGGTGGGCCTGGTGGCCCATGGGGCCTCGGTCACGGCCGACGGGAAGAGCGCCCTCGAGGTCCTGCGCGGCCACGGGGCGGAGGTGGTGCGGCTGTTCTCCCCCGAACATGGCCTCGCCGGCGAGGCCGGGGCGGGGGAGGTGGTGCCGAGTGGCCGGGACAAGGCCAGCGGTCTGCCCGTGGTGAGCCTCTACGGCGACCAACGCAAGCCGTCGGAGCAGAACCTCGCCGGCCTCGACGCCCTGGTTTTCGACCTCCAGGATGCCGGCGTGCGCTTCTACACCTACGCCAGCACCTTGCTGCTCTGCCTGGAGGCCGCGGCCGAGGCGGGCCTCGAGCTGGTGGTCCTGGACCGGCCCAATCCCCTGGGTGGCGAGAGGGTGGAGGGGCCGGTCTCGGCCCCCCGCGAGATGGTGGCGGCCAGCTTCCTGAACCTCGCGCCGGGGCCCCTGGTTCACGGCCTGACCTTGGGCGAGCTGGCGCGCCACGCCAACGCGGCCCGGCCGAAGCCGGCACGGCTCACGGTGGTGCCGATGAGCGGCTGGCGGCGCGCGATGACCTGGAGCGAGACCGGGCGGCCCTGGGTGCCACCCTCTCCGAACCTGCGCAGCGCCGAGGCCGCCCTAGCCTATCCGGGCGTGGCCCTGCTGGAGACCACCAACGTCTCGGAGGGGCGGGGCACGGCGTCACCCTTCCTGCTGCTGGGCGCTCCCTGGCTCGAGCCTTCCCGCTTGACCCTGTCGGTCCCAGGCTTCGGCTTCCAGCCCCTGCGCTTCGTGCCCAGAGCCTCGCCGGCCACACCAGCCCCCAAGCACCAGGATCGGGAGTGCCGGGGCCTGAGCGTGCAGGTGACCGACGCGGCCGGCGCTCAGCCCTACCGGCTGGGGATCGAGCTGCTGGCAGCCCTGGCGCGGCAGGCGGGCTTCGAGTGGAGGGAAGGCGGCGCGGCCCTCACCCGCCTGCTGGGCACGCCCAGGGTGCTCGCGGCACTGCGCGCCGGCACGCCGATCGCAGCGATCCTCGCCGCCGACGAGGCCGACCACCGCGCCTGGCGAGAGGCGCGCCGGGCGGCGTTGCTGTACGAGTGAGCAGTCGCGGCTGGCGTGGTGGTCAGACGGCGACTAGCCGAGGGCGGGGCTCAGGGATCGAACGGCCGAGCTCTAGAGAGGTCTCGATCCACTCCCGGATCACGACCTCGACGTTCTCCAGAGCCTCGGCGCGCGTCCCCCCGTCTGCCATGCAGCCGGGAAGCTCAGGAGCCTCGGCGATCCAGGCGCTGTCGTCGTCGCTCCAGAAGAGGATGACTTCGTAGCGCGGATCAAGAGTTGTCGGGCTCACGGTGGAGATTGTAGCGCAGGATCAGGGCTCGAACCTGCTTCACCTGATAGGGCTTGGCGAGCCGCTTCTTGGGCTGGAGGTTCAAGATTTCCGGGATCCCCTCACGGCTGAAGATGTGGTGAGATCCGCGGATCCGGACCTGGAAGGAAAGAGCCTCGAGGAGGCTGCAGAGGGAGACAAACGGCAAGTCATGGTCGTGCCGGGCTGTCAGCACGAGATCGAGAGTCTTTCTCCAGCTCAACACGGCACCTCCAGCTCGAGAGTCAGCTCATCGATGGCTCGCAGCTGGAGTATCTCGGTGACCGTGTTCAGGGTCAAGCGAAACTTCGCTGAGCGGGCGACCCAGGGTCTCTCCCTCTCCTCGCGTCTCACGTGAAATACTGCGCGTCTCGAACGCGTCCTGGAGGAGCCCTGGATGTCGACCGCCGAGATCCCCGCCGTTTCGGTCGTACCGGTGGAGGAAGAGGGCCCGAACCTCTTCCGCACCATCCTCACCGTCGCCTGGGGCGCGATCCTGATCGCCCTGATGATCGAGGTCTTCCTGCTCAGCGTGCCGCTGCTCACGGGCACGCCCCTCAAGAGCCTGGCGCAGCTGATCGCCGACGTCGCCCAGAAGATCTCCTGGTCCTTCCTGGTCTGCGTCGGAGTGGCTTTCGGCATGGCGCTGCGGCGGGCTCAGCCGGCGGCGATGGGGATCCTGGGTCTGATCTCCGCTCCCCTGGCCTTCACGCTCGCGAAGTCGGTGCACAAGGGGCTGCTCCAGGCCCTCGGATTGGCCAGCGTGGCGGGTGGCGCCTCGCCGTTGCTGATCGGCGGCATGAAGTCGCTCGAATACGGCCTGCTCGGCTTCCTGCTCGGGATCCTGGCCAGGAAAGGCCTCGGACTGAAGGCCTACCTGGGTCTCGGCGCCTTGATGGGGCTGACCTTCGGCACCGTGATGGTGATCGTCCTCAACCGCGCCTCGCCGCCGCCGGTGCCGACCGCCGCGGTGATCACGCGCAGCATCAACGAGCTGTTCTTCCCGGTCGGGTGCTCCCTGGTGATCTACGCGGCCGAGGTCCTCGCCAGACGGCTCAAGGCCTGAGCTCGGCGCCTGCAACCCCCTCAGCGCGGCGGGGGCTCGGCGGCCGGCGGCGGCGAGGCGCCCTTGCGCTCGGCTTCGGCCTTGACCCGCTGAGCGGCGATCTCCTGCTCCTTGTAGGCGGTGATCAGCGCCACCAGCCTCTCGGCCAGGCTGCCGCCCCAATCCCCGCTGTTGAGCATCGTCTCCTGGGCGACCGAGCCCTGCTTCTTGACGATGCTCTGGCCGACCGGGGTGGCGTACAGGGCGATCAGGGCGTCCATCTCTTCGTTCGTGAACAGGCGAGCGTAGGCCGTGACCAGTCGTTCGGTGAGCTCTTTGGGGTCGACCTGGGCCCGGAATTTGTCGAACAGCTCGGCCGGCACGTCCTTGCGCTTGGATTTCAGGTCGTCGACCACCGAGTCGCGGATGCGGGGACCGAGCTGGTCGACGCCCGAGAGCTCGATGAGCTTGCGCGCGCGGGCCGCGCTTTCGGGGGAAGGAGGGGGAGCTGTCGGCTCCTGGGCGGAGAGGGCAGGGGCGATCAGGGCGAAGAGCAGGGCGAGGGACGGGAGCCACTTGGCGTTCATTGGTGGAAATCTATCCCAGGAAGGACGGGCTCAGGCGCCGGCGTCGGCCTTCCCGAGCCGCTCGAGGATCCGGCCGGCGAGGGCGACCGCCCGGTCCTTGAGCCACTTCTCATTGCCCACCTGGACGGTGACCAGCAGCCGGCGCCGGCCGGCCAGCACGTGGAGCTGGCGCACCTGATCGCCGGCCCACAGGGCCCCGTCCGCCAAGCCCGGAACGTCCTCGATGTCCCCGGCGGCCATGCGCTTCAGCACCCGGCGGGCGATCTTCTGGGCGTCGCGGGCTTCCTCCAGGGAACGGAACGCGCGCACCTCCAGGGCCACCACCCGCACCACGTCGCCGGGTGCCGTGCCGTAGGTGCACTTGGTGAGGTCCTTGCCGAGCTCGTCCTCGGCCAGGCTGCTCATGGAGTAGAGGCGCTGGCCGGTGGCCTCCTCGACGTCCTCGGAGAGCAGGAGCTCGCAGGCGACCACCGGGGGTGGCGGCGGTGAGGTCGCAGCAGGGCCGCCACAAGCTCCGGCCGACAGGGCGAGCCAGAGCGACAGGGCAAGGACTCGGTAGCTCATTCGGTCGTCTCGGTGGGGAGGGTCGACGGATTGTATCCGACCCCGAGCGCCAGCTGCCCCACGTTAAGATGGCGCGGTTTCTCTTTCGGGTGATCAAAATGCCGCCGACTCCCACTTATGACGCTTCCGCCATCGAAGTCTTAACCGGCCTCGAGCCGGTTCGGCGCCGGCCGGGGATGTACACCTCGACCGAACGCCCCAACCACCTGGCCCAGGAGGTCATCGACAACTCGGTCGACGAGGCCATCGCCGGCCACTGCGACCGAATCGACGTCACCCTCCATGCCGACGGCTCCCTCTCCGTCCAGGACAACGGCCGCGGCATGCCCGTGGACCGCCACAAGGACGAGGGGGTCTCCGGCGTCGAGGTGATCCTCACCCGCCTGCACGCCGGCGCCAAGTTCTCGGACAAGAGCTACCGCTTCTCGGGTGGCCTCCACGGCGTGGGAGTGTCGGTGGTCAACGCCCTGTCCTCGAAGCTCGAGGTCTGGGTGCGCCGGGGCGGCAGAGAGCACTACATGAGCTTCGCCGGGGGCGACAAGACCAGCGACCTCAGGGTGATCGGCGACGTGGGGCAGAGGAACACCGGCTCGACCGTGCGCTTCTGGCCCGACGAGCGCTACTTCGACACCCCCAGGTTCAACGTCTCGCGCTTGAAGCGGAGCCTGAAGGCCAAGGCGGTGCTCTGCCCCGGCCTCCACGTGCGCTTCACCGACGAGGCCAGCCCGGACGAGAGCGAGGAGTGGTACTACGAGGAGGGTCTGAACGACTACCTGCTGGACGAGCTCGAGGGCGTCGCGCTGGCGCCGGAGAAGCCCTTCGTAGCCCACTTCAAGGGCGCCGACGAGGAGGTCGACTGGGCGGTGGCGTGGATCCTCGACGACGCCGAGCTGGTGACCGAGAGCTACGTCAACCTCATCCCCACCGTCCAGGGGGGCACCCACGTCAACGGCTTCCGGGCCGGCCTCACCGAGGCCGTGCGCGAGCTCTGCGAGTTCCGCGGCCTGCTGCCCCGGGGAGTGAAGCTCGCCCCCGAGGACGTCTGGGCCCGCTGCACCTACGTGCTCTCGACGCGCATGAAAGAGCCCCTCTTCACCGGCCAGACCAAGGAGCGCCTGGCCTCTCGCGAGGCGGCGGCCTTCGTCGCCGGGGTCGCCAAGGACTCCTTCAGTCTGTGGGCCAACGAGCACGTGGCCGACGCCGAGAAGATCGCCCAGCTGGCGATCGACAGCGCCCTCGCCCGGCAGAAGGCGGCCAAGCAGGTGCAGCGCAAGAAGGTCACGGCCGGCCCGGCCCTGCCCGGCAAGCTCGCCGACTGCACCAGCCAGAACTTCGACGAGACCGAGCTGTTCCTGGTCGAGGGAGACTCCGCGGGCGGCTCGGCCAAGCAGGCCCGCAGCAAGGAGTTCCAGGCCATCCTGCCGCTCCGCGGCAAGATCCTGAACACCTGGGAGGTGTCGCCGGCCGAGGTGCTGGGCTCGCAGGAGGTGCACGACATCGCCGTCGCTCTGGGCGTCGATCCCGGATCCGCGAACCTCACCGGCTTGCGCTACGGCAAGGTCTGCATCCTGGCGGATGCGGACTCCGACGGCTCGCACATCGCTTCCTTGCTGACCGCCCTGTTCTTGAAGCATTTCCGGCCGCTGGTGGCGGAGGGGCGGGTGCACGTGGCGATGCCCCCCCTCTACCGCATCGACGTCGGCAAGCAGGTCTACTACGCCCTCGACGAGGAGGAGAAGCGGGGGATCCTGGCCCGCATCGAGGCCGAGGGCCAGCGCGGTAAGGTCAACGTCCAGCGCTTCAAGGGCCTGGGCGAGATGAACCCGATCCAGCTGCGCGAGACCACCATGGCCCCCGAGACCCGCCGCCTGGTCCAGCTGGTGCTCGACGCCGAGGCCCCCCCCGACGCCCTCCTCGACATGCTCCTCGGCAAGGCCCGCGCCACCGACCGCAAGGCCTGGCTCTCCGAGAAGGGAAACCTGGCGGAGGTGTGAGGGATAGTCATGGTCAAGACGACCCTTTATCTCGATGAGATCCTCGATCGTGAGATCAAGCGGATCGCCAAGAGTCAGGGGCGTAGCAAGCACGAAGTGATCCGCGAAGCCCTGACCGCCTACACCCAGCGCATCACGTCGCTGGCGCCGTTAGGCATCGCTGCATTTCGCAGCGGCCGGTCGGACGTTGCCGAGCGAGCCGAGGATCTGCTCTGGGTGGAGGAGACTCCAGGTCGATGATCGCTGCCGATCAGCTCGGCATCGATCGGGTCTTCACGCTCGACGAACGGCACTTCCGGGCGGTCGTCCCCAAGAGCGGGCGCCCTTTCACTCTCTGGCCGGCCGACTTCAGCGCCCCCTGAGCTCATGCCCTCCACCCTCCGCCTCGCCGCCCGCTCTCTCGCCCGACGTCCCGGGACGGTGATCCTGGGCGTTCTCGCCCTGGGCCTCGGCATCGGCCTGTCGACGACTTTCTTCAGCGCCCTGCGGGGCGTCTTCTTGCGTCCCTTGCCCTTCGTCGAAGCCGATCGGTTGGTGCAGATCGACGTCAGCCAGCGAGCCGCGGGGATCGCCCGCCGGCCGCCGCCGGTGGAAGACGTGCTGCTGTGGCAGGAGGAGGCGCGCTCCCTCGCCGGGCTGGCGGCGTGGCAGGGAGTGGGGATGACCCTCTCCGGCGGCGAGGCACCTGCGGACCGCCGCAACGGCGCCTGGGTCACCCACGACCTCTTCCCTCTGCTCGGGGTCCGGCCGGCTCTGGGGCGCGGCCCCCTTCCCGAGGACACCCTGCCAGGTGCACCGAAGGTCGTGGTCGTTTCCGACGAGGTCTGGCGGGCGTTCCTGGGCGGCGAAAGGGCAGCGGTCGGCCGCTCCCTGCGGCTCCACGGCGAGCCGGCCACGGTGATCGGCGTGATGCCCGCGGGCTTCCACTTCCCCCTGTCGCAGGATTTCTGGCTGCCACTCTCGCTGGAGGCCCTGCGCGGTCGGCCGAGCTGGGGCGTCCAGGTGGTGGCGCGGCTGGCGGGCGGCGTCTCGGTGAAGGCCGCACAGGCAGAGCTCGATGGCCTCCTGGCCAGGGGATCCGGTGCCCCCGAGGGGTTTGCGGCGACGGTGCGGCCTTACGTCAAGGGCTACACCGACCCGGAGCTGCGGCGCACCCTCTGGGCCCTGATGGTCGCCGTGATCGGCGTCCTGCTGGTGGCCTGCGCCAACGTCGGCACCCTGCTGCTGGCGCGGGGCCTCTCGCGGGGAGGGGAGCTGGCCCTGCTGGAGGCGCTGGGGGCGGGCCGGCGCCGGCTGCTGGCTTCCTCGCTCGCCGAGGCGGCCTTGGTGGCGGGAGCTGGCGGCCTGCTGGGAGTGGCCGTGGCGGCCCTCGGCACCACCTTGCTCGACCGTTGGCTCGCGCCGCTGTTGCGATCCTTCTGGGTGGACATCCGGCTCGACCTGCCCGCTCTCGCCTTCGCCCTGGGCGCCAGCGTGGCGGCGTGCCTGGCAGCGGGGCTGCTTCCGGCCTGGCGCCTCTCCCGCTCCCAGCCGGCGACCTTGCTCAAGACCCAGGCCCACGGCACGACCGCGCCGGGACGCGGCCGCGTCGAGAGCTGGCTGGTCGCCGGCCAGCTGGCCCTGAGCGCGGCCCTCCTCCTGGCCACTGGCCTGGTCGGCGAGAGCGCCTGGCGCCTGGCCCGGGTGGACCAGGGCTTCGAGCCCCGGGGCCTGCTGGCAGCCGGCCTCTCCCTGCCGCCGGCCCTCTACCCGGATGCCGCCGCCCGCACCCAGGCGGTCGATCAGCTCGGTGAGCGCCTCGCGGCCGTCCCCGGGGTCGAGGCGGTGGCATTCGCCTCGAGCCTGCCCCTGGAGCGTGGCAAGGCGGAGAGCTTCGAGATCGAGGGGAGGGAAGGGGTCGGTCCGCCCCTGCGGGCCTATCGAATCGGGGTGACCCCGCGCTTCTTCGCCACCCTGGGCGTGGCCCCGCGGGCGGGCCGCGACTTCACGACGGCCGATGGTGCGGGCGAGGAAGCCGTCGCGATCCTGGACGAGCGCTTCCTGCGCCGTCTGGGGGAATCCGCCGGGAGCTGGGAGCTGCGCCTGCGCGAGGTCACGGCCTCCGGGCCGGGCGCCTGGCGACGGGTCGTCGGTGTGGCACCGGGCCTCGGCTCGGACCTGACGCCCGACCACGTGCGCGGCTTCCTGCCGGTGGTGAGCTGGACGCGGGAGAGCGAGCTGCTGCCGACCGTCTACGTGCCGCTGGCCCAGGCCCCGCCTTTCTGGGCCACCCTGCTGGTGCGAGCGGCGGGGGATCCCCTCGCCCTGGCCCCTCGACTCCGGCAGGAGCTGGGCGCCTTCGACCCCGATCTCGCCTTGGTCGGCTTGACCACTCTCGACGAAGAGATCCGGTCTTGGACCTGGGACTACCGGCTCTTCGGCCGGGTGCTCGCCCTCTTCGCCGCCGTGGCGTTGGGCCTCGTCGGCCTCGGCCTCTTCGGCGCCGCCTCGGTCGCGGTGGCGGCGCGGACCCGCGAGCTGGGCCTGCGGGCCGCTCTGGGGGCCCAGCCGGGCCGACTCAGAAGAGCCGTCCTGGGGGAGGGGCTGGGGACGCTGGCTCTCGCGCTGGGCGCCGGCCTGGGCCTCGGTGTGGGCCTGGCGTGGGCTCTGGGCACTCTGCTCTTCGCGGTCGAGCCCTGGGAGCCGCGCGTGCTGGGTGTCGTCGTGGCGGTGCTCGCGGGCTCGGTCCTGCTCGCCCGCCTGGCTCCGGCCCGGCGGGCGGCGAGAGTGGATCCGGCCGCGGTGCTGCGGGAAGGTTGAGCGCGTGGCAACGGTCGGCCGAGCTGCCGACCCTCCAAGGTCTTCGATTAGACTCCCGCCGCCATGGCCAAGCGTGCTTCCCGTTCCTCCGGCGCGAGCCCTCCGTCGCCGCCGGCTCTGCCCTTCCACGAGGTCGAGCGGTTGCCCCTTGCCGCTTTCACCGAGAAGGCTTACCTCGATTATTCGATGTATGTCCTCCTCGACCGCGCCTTGCCCTATGTCGCCGACGGCCTGAAGCCGGTGCAGCGGCGCATCGTCTACGCCATGTCCGAGCTGGGACTGTCGGCGGCGGCGAAGTTCAAGAAGAGCGCCCGCACGGTGGGCGACGTGCTCGGCAAGTTCCATCCCCACGGCGATTCCGCCTGCTACGAGGCCATGGTGCTCATGGCCCAGCCCTTCAGCTTCCGTTACCCCTTGATCGAGGGCCAGGGCAACTGGGGCAGCCAGGACGACCCCAAGTCCTTCGCCGCCATGCGCTACACCGAGGCCCGGCTTACTCGCTTCGCCCAGGCCTTGCTCTCCGAGCTGGAGCAGGGAACGGTGGCGTGGGGCCCCAACTTCGACGGCACCCTCGAGGAGCCCAAGTGGCTGCCGGCCCGCCTGCCGCACGTGCTGGCCAATGGCGCCTCGGGCATCGCCGTCGGCATGGCGACCGACATCCCTCCCCACAATGTCCGCGAGCTGGTCGCGGCGGCGATCCACCTGCTCGACCATCCGGAGGCCTCGACCGAGGACCTGGTGGCCCACCTGCCCGGACCGGACTATCCCACCGAGGCCGAGATCATCAGCTCCCCGGAGGAGCTGGCGGCGATCTACGAGGGCGGCTCGGGCTCGGTGCGACTGCGGGCGGCCTGGGAGGAGGAGGACGGCAACGTGGTCATCACCGCCCTGCCCTACCAGGTGTCGGGGGCCAAGGTGCTGGCGCAGATCGCCGCCCAGATGCAGCAGAAGAAGCTGCCGATGGTCGAGGACCTGCGCGACGAGTCCGACCACGAGAACCCGACCCGGCTGGTCATCTTGCCGCGCTCGAACCGAGTCGACCTCGAGCCCCTGATGGCCCACCTCTTCGCCACCACCGACCTCGAGCGCTCCTATCGGGTGAACCTGACCGCCGTCGGTCTCGACGGCCGGCCGCGTCTCTACACGCTCAAGACCCTCCTCGCGGAATGGCTCACCTTCCGCATCGAGACCGTACGGCGGCGGCTGCAGCATCGCTTCGACCGCGTCAACGCCCGCCTGCACGTCCTCGAGGGCCTGCTCGCCGCCTATCTCAACCTCGACGAGGTGATCCGCATCATCCGCACCGAGGAGGAGCCCAAGCCCGTGCTGATGGAGCGCTTCGGCCTCTCCGACCTCCAGGCCGAGGCGATCCTCGAGACCAAGCTGCGCCACCTCGCCCGGCTGGAGGAGATGAAGATCCGCGGCGAGCAGGACGAGCTGCTCCAGGAGCGCTTCGAGCTCGAGCGCACCCTGTCGTCCGAGGAGCGGCTGCGCAGCCAGGTGAAGGCGGAGCTGGCCGCCGCCGGCCAGGAATTCGGCGACGCCCGCCGCTCGCCGATCCGTCGCCGCGAGGCCGCCCGGGCCCTCGACGAGACCGAGCTGCTGCCTTCCGAGCCGGTGACGGTGGTGCTCTCCGAAAAGGGCTGGGTGCGCGCGGCCAAGGGGCACGAGGTCGATGCCGAGGGGCTGGCCTACCGCAGCGGCGACGCCTTCCTCGCCGCCGCCCGCGGGCGCAGCAACCAGAGCGTCGTGTTCTTCGACTCGAGCGGCCGCTCCTACTCGCTGCCGGCCCACGGCTTGCCCTCGGCGCGCAGCCACGGCGAGCCCCTGACCTCTAGCCTCGCGCCGCCTCCAGGTGCGGCTTTCGTCAGCGTCCTGGTGGGCAACGACGACGAGCTGCTGCTGATCGCCTCCACCGCCGGCTACGGCTTCCTCACCACCCTGGGCGATCTCCAGGCCAAGAACCGGGCGGGCAAGGCCGTCCTGGTGGTGGGCGGGGACGCCCGCGCCCTGGCGCCGATGGCCGTCGGCTCGGCCGAGACCGACTCGATCGCGGTCGCCTCGAGCGCCGGGCGCCTGCTGGTGTTTCCGGCATCCGAGCTGCCGCTGATGCCGCGCGGCAAGGGGGTCAAGCTGCTCTCGATCCCGCGCAGCAAGGCCGCTGAGGAGTCGGTGACGGCCCTCGCCGTGCTGCCCGAGGGCGCCTCGCTGCGGGTGATCGCCGGCAAGCGCCCCTTGAACCTGAAGGGTGGTGACCTCGAGGGGTTCCGCGGCGACCGCGCCCATCGCGGCAAGGCGCTGCCGCGCGGCTTCCAGAACGTCACCAAGATCGAAGTGACCTGAGCGAGAGGCCCCGGGGAAGCACGCCACGCTCGCCGAGCAGGTCGGCCAACTCCCATGGTTGGCTCATATATTTCTTCTGCTCTTGCGAAGTTCCGCACAGTGTCGTAATTTTTCGCGCGAGGTACACTCGATGAGACATTGGAGACAGTGCTTCGCCTTCTTCGCCCTCCTCCTCGCCGCCTCGCGTCTCTCCGCCCACACCAGCTCCCCGCCCCACGTGCATGCCGGCATGCGCTGGGAGCAGGCCCTCCCCGCCAGCCAGACTTACAGCAACCCCTACCGGCACGTACTGCTCCAGGTGATCTGGGAGTGCGTCAGCGCGTGTAGCGGGTCCGAGTACCAGCTGCTGCCGGCCTACGGCTTCTGGGACGGCGGGGGCACTTTCAAGCTCCGGGCTGCCTTTCCCCAGCCGTCGGCCACGGCCGCCACCTCGACGTGGCGCTGGACCACCACCTGCTCCACGACAGCCCAAGGCTTCGCCGCCGGAGAGAGCAACTGCAGCGGTGACACCGGCTTGAACACGAGCGCTGAGGTCACCGTGGCCCGCTCGAGCAGCGCCAACGGCATCACCAACCGGCTCTACCTCGGCGGCTACCCGGCCTACTGGGAGGGAGCGACTAGCGAGGGGGGCCAGCTGATCCGTGGCAACGGCTACCTGGCCAACGGCCTCGGCCCGCTCTACTTCCAAGCCGACACGGCGTGGGCCGCACCGGTACGCGCCCGCTTCGACGCGGCCAGCAACCCCAACTGCGCCCAGGCTTCGGGCTGGTCCACCAACGACTGGAAGTGCTACCTCGCGGATCGCGTGGCCAAGGGCTTCACGGCCGTGTCGATCTCGGTGCCCCAGTGGTGGATGCCCAGCCAGGGTCCCCTGACGGACACCGCCGGCCAGGCGCCGTTCGTCAACAGCACGGCCTTCCCCCAATGGTCGAAGTGGAACCCGGCCTTCTGGCAGGGCTTCGATGCCAAGGTGCAGCACGCCAACGAGATGGGCCTTCTCGTGGTGGTGGTGGGGCTGATGGAGCCGAGCTACCAGTACCTGGCCCAGGACAGCATCTCCGCCACCCAGCGCTACCCTCCCCAGGAGGATGCCAGGACCTTCGCCCGCAACTTGACGGCCCGGCTGGCGGGGAACTTCGTGATCCTCTCTCCCGGCTTCGACACCCGACCCGACGGCGGAGCCAGAAGCGCCCTGATCCGCTCCGTGGGTGCGGAGATCCACGCCGTCCGGCCCTGGATGCACGTGACCAATCACTTCGGGGGCTCGACGCCGGTGGCGGTGACCATGCCCGGTGTGCTCTACGACGACTACCGGGACTTCCAGGGCTCGCCCTGGCTGGACCTCCACCTGTTCCAGAGCGGCCAGTGCATGAACCTGCCCGGGGGTGGGGCGGCCACGCCCGCCGAGCAGCTGCAGAACTTCACCAACCGGGCCCGTCAGATGCCTCTCGACCTGCGGGCACTCTCGCCCCGCAAGCCCCTGGGCAACGGCGAGGCGATCTACGACCGCATCGACGCCGTACTCGAGGCGGGGCAGAGCGGTCCCGCCAACGCGCACTTGTACCGGCCGTATCGAGTACGCCACACGGCCTGGCTCTCCACCCTGTCGGGGGCCTTCGGGGCTACCCTCGGCGTCTACGGCCTGTGGGATTGGGGTCGGGGAGACGGCCCGGCGGCGAGCGGCGGCGGTCCTTATCAGCCTCGGAGCCCACAGACCACGGTGCAGAACCAAACGCTTCGTATCTCGGCGGAGCAGATGCAGCATCTCGGCAACCTGTTTCGGTCTCACCGCTGGGAGTGGCTGGCGCCGGTGCCGGCCCTGATCCGCAACAACCCAGCCCCCACTGGCAACCAGCACCTCCAGTCGGTGGCCTCGCGTCACCTGACTCGTCGTACAACTCTGGCCTACCTGCCGGACAACGAGCAGATCTATCTCCAGCTGAGCCCGACTCTCTATCCCGGCCTCACCACGGCGCGGTGGAGCAAGCAGTTCTGGAATCCCCGAGACATCAGGGACACGGCAAAGCTAGCAGTGCCCTCTCTCGTCCCCGGGACCACAGACGTCTACAGCTTCACCCGTCCGATCTGCCCCACCGGGCAGAACTGCGTTCCCCAGAACGGCGACCGGGACTGGGTGCTGATCCTGCGGGACACCAGCCTCGGCGCCTCTGCCTGGTCTCAGGGCGGGACGGAGCGGTTCCTTCAGGTGTGGGAGAAGGTCGACCCTGACCTGAACCAGTGGAGCCTACGCGGGCAGCTCTTCGAGGCGAGCGGTGAGTCGGTGGGCGAGGAAGTGGAGGTGGCCCCGGCCACTCCCTCTCTCCAGCGTCAGCCCCAGGTGGCCCGGGGCAGCGACGGCAGCTTTCTGGTGGTCTGGGAGGCCGAGGAGCCGAGCGGCGAGGCGAGTGTGGTCCTGGTCCGCAGGGTCAGCAAGGAGGGCGTGCCCTTGGGCGAGCCCTTCAAGGTCCACGACGAGACCCCCCGCCGCCGCTTCGAGCCGGTGGTCACCGCCGATGCCGCCGGGCGCTTCGTGGTGACTTGGGCCAGCGAGGATCCCGAGAACGAAAGGGTCGACGTGTGGCTACAGCGCTTCGACCTCACCGGAGCTCCGGTGGGTGAGGAGATCTGGGTCAGCTCGATCGCCGCCGCCAACCGCCGCGCGCCCCTGGTCTCGACTGATCCCCTCGGCAGCTTCGTGGTGGCCTGGCAGGAGTATGCGCAGAGCAGTGGCGTGTGGTCTTTGCGCGCCCGCCGGTTCCAGGCCAACGGTGAGGCCCGGGGCGGGGAGCAGCTGATCGCTGAGGGAGGGTCTGAGGAATACCTAGCTCTGGAGAGGCTGGAGACGGATGCCTTGGGCAGTTTCCAAGTGATCTGGCAGCAGCTCGCCATCGGCGAGAGCCAAGGCCACTGGGCCGTGGCCTTCGATGGCATCACGGAGTCCCTCGGTTCGCCGACGCTGGTGACGGAGCCGGGACTTTGATCGCGCGTTATCCTCAAGGAGCCAAAGGCAGACCGACCATGCGGCTGCGATTCCTGCCCGTCCTGCTGACCACGACCGTCGTGACCTCGCTGGCGGGAGGTGACTGCGCCCAGGCCCAGGCACCGCTGGGGCCGGACTTCCAGGTCAATGAGCTGGATGAGCCCGGGCAGCAGTTGGGGCACGTCGCCCTGTTGCCGGGTGGTGGCTTCGTGGTCGCCTGGGACCAGAGCGATCCCGAGTTGGGGCCCTCGATCGTCACGCGAACCTTCAGCCCGGGAGGTCTGCCAACCGGCCCCGATCGCCCAGCAGTTGGCCCGGATCTGGTCATCCGCGGCGGCAACGCCGTGGCGGCCGGGCCCGACGGCAGCCGCCTGGTGGCCTGGAGCGACGATAGTCGGACTGGCTTCGATCTGGCGATCTTCGCCAGTCTCTACAATGCGGCAGGGATCTCGGTCCGGGAGCATCTTCGGATCAACGAATGGGAGCCGGACCAGCAGGCGGGGCCGTTCGTGGCGGCGGACGGTGTCTCCAACTTCATCGTCGTTTGGCGCAGCGATCCGGACGCCGCACCGGACCTCGTCGGCCAGGATGGCTCCGGCTCGGGAGTCTTCGCCCGCCGCATCTCCTCGCACGGCCAGTTCCTCGGCCCCGAGCTCCAGGTCAACACCTACACGAAAGGGGATCAATACCCGGCCAGTGTGGCCGCCGGTCCTGACGGCCGCTTCGTCGTCGTGTGGATGAGCGTGGGCCAGGACGGTTCGGAGGGTGGCATCTACGCGCAGCGTTTCAACACCGAAGGGGAGAAGGCAGGGCCGGAGCTCCGCGTCAATCAGTACACCGAGTCGTGGCAGGAGTTGGCGGACGTGGCCATGGATGCCGAGGGCGGCTTCGTGGTGGTGTGGGAGAGCTATGAGCAGGACGGCTGGCTGGACGGCATCTACGCCCGCCGCTACGACCGGCGGGGCCAGCCCAGGGGGGACGAGTTTCGGGTCACCGAGTCCCACGTGGGCTGGCAGGAGCGGCCGGCCATCGCCATGGACTCGGCGGGCAACTTCGTGGTGGTGTGGCTGGAGAGCATCAGCTACCGGGACAGCGGCTTGTACGGCCGCGCCTTCTTCGCCGACGGCACCCCGGCCGGTGGGGACTTCGACGTGACCAGCCGCCAGTTCGGGGGGGGGGACTGGCCGGACCTCGCCCTCGGCGACACCGGCACCTTGGTGGCCGTCTGGGAGACGGTGGGGGACTTCGACGAGATCGGCTTGGACGTCTATGGCCGCCGCTTCGCGGTGCCCTTTCCCTCGACCTGCCTGCCCTCCGAGCGCACCCTCTGCCTGCTGGGGGGGCGGTTCCGGGTGGAGGCGAGCTATGCCATCGCCTTCCTCGAGGATGCCGGGCAGGGCGCGGGGCGGGCCTTGCCTCTGACCGCGGATAGCGGGGCCTTCTCCTTCTTCGCCGAGGACAACCTCGAGCTGCTGGTCAAGGTGGTGGACGGTTGTGAGGTCAACGACGGCTTCTGGGTCTTCGCCGGAGGTCTGACCAACCTGGCCGTGGACCTGACCGTGGTGGACACCTGGACCGGCACTCTCCGCGTCTACCACAACCCCCAGCGCACCCCCTTCGTACCGATCCAGGACACCGCCGCCTTCGCCACCTGCGACGCCCTCCCGGGAGGCCCCTCGGCTGCGCTCGGTACGACAGCCGGGGCGGACTCGGTGACCAGGTCGGGAGCGGTCCTGCCGGGAGCGCCGAGCCCCCGCTCGGCGTCTTGCTCCCCGGACGCCACCCATCTCTGCCTCGCCGGCGGCCGCTTCGAGGTCTCCGCCTCCTGGCGCACCGCCGCCGGGACCACCGGGGCCGGCCAGACCCTGCCTCTCACCGCCGACACCGGGGCCTTCTGGTTCTTCGCCGAGGACAACCTCGAGCTGCTGGTCAAGGTGCTCGACGGCTGTGCCGTCAACGCCCGCTTCTGGACCTTCGCCGGGGGCCTGACCGACGTCGCCGTGACCCTGACCGTGCGCGACACGATGACCGGGGAGGTGCAGACCTACGACACCCAGGCAGGGGCGCCTTTCCCGCCCCTGCTCGACACCGCGAGCTTCGCCGGCTGTCCCTGAGGGTCTGGAATCTCTGGTCTTCGCTCGTGGATCCTCTATGATGTTGCCCTCGCCTTCGCTGGACGCGGGGGCTACCGAGAGTCACCCTCTTCAACCCCGCCTTCAGGGCGAGGAGGTTCGATCATGGCCAAGGACAGACGATTCGAGGCCGCCGAGGACGCTGTCGAGCGCGCGAGGGACCTCGCCGAGGACGCCGCGGACCTGGCGCGCGACACTTACGATTCCACCCGCGAGCGCCTGGAGGACCTGGGCGACGAGGTCGGTGAGCGTTACGAGAGAGTCTCCGAGGACGTCCGCCGCGGCGCGGCCCGCGCCGCCGATGCCGCTCGGCGCCGCTACCGCGAGACCGCCGACGCCGTCCGCACCGGTTACCGCAAAGTCCGCAAGAACGTCGACAGCCTCGCCGAGGACACCACCCAATACATCCGAGACAACCCGGGCAAGGCGATCCTGATCGCCGCCGGCGTGGGCTTCCTGATCGGCTTCCTGGTGCGTCGCCGCGGTCGGGACTCCGACTGAGGGGGCCCTGAGGAGAGAGCGTGACCGAAGAGCTGGACGACCTCGACCCCGAGACCACCGACGAGGCCCCGCCGCGCCCACGCCAGGCGGCGGCCCCCCGTGAGCTGCTCGAGGAGCTGCTCCCCGAGCGCCTCGACTGGCAGGAGCTGGTGCGCGCCTATCCCTGGCCGGCGGTCGCCCTGGCGGCCCTCGGCGGCTTCTTCCTCGCGCGCACCAAGGGGGACGAGATCGTCCAGGCCCTCTCCGAGCTCGCCGCCGAGCGCATCAGCGAGCACGTCAACCAACTGCTGGGTGACGACCTGGTGTAGCTCGGCGCCGTTCCTCGCCGCTTGCGCCAGATCCTCCACATCTCCGACGTCCACTTCGGGCCCAAGCACGTGCCCGAGGTGGCGGCCGGGGTGCTCGCCACGATCGACGAGCGGCGCCCGGACCTGGTGGTCCTCTCGGGGGACCTCACCCAGCGCGCCAAGCCTTACCAGTTTCGGCAGGCACGCGCCTGGGTGGACCACTTCCCGGTCCCTTCGGTGGTCGTTCCCGGCAACCACGACGTCCCGCTTTATCGCTTCTGGGAGCGGCTCTTCGTCCCGTTCGGAGCCTACCGGCGGTGGTTCGCCCGAGACCTGGAGCCGATCTATCGCGACGAGGAGATGCTCGTGGTGGGGGTCAACACCGCCCACGGATGGACCTTCAAGGACGGGCGGATTGCGCTCAAGCGCCTGGCGCAAGTCGAGGAGCTGCTGGCCGCGACTCCGGAGAGCGTGCTCAAGGTCGTGGTGGCCCACCACCATCTCATTGCTCCGCCCGCTTTCGACTCCCAGCGGGTGGCGACCCACGCGCGGCAGGCCCTCGAGGTCTTCGCCCGGGCGGGGGTGGACCTGGTCCTTTCCGGTCACCAGCACCTGAGCTACATCGGCAGCTCGGAGGACTTCTACCCGCGGGGTCTGCCGCCGGTGGTCATCGTCCACACCGGCACCACCACCTCGAACCGCGGCCGGGGCAGCGAGCGGTCCGCCAACACCTGCAACTGGATCCTCACCGACGGCGGCACGATCACCGTCTCCTGCCACCGCTGGGACCCGGGGACCACATGCTTCCGCGAGCACAGCCGCCACGTCTACCCACGACAGGAGAGGCAGCCTTACGGCCTCGAAGGGTTGACGGGGACCCTAAAACCCTGAGGTATCATGCCTCTCCCCCAGGAGAGCAGCCCTTGGCAGAGAGCGACCCCTCGATTCCCAGCTCGAGCGCGCCGGCGTCGATCGGCCGCTTCGAGGTCGTCCGCGCCCTCGGCAAGGGCTCGATGGGTCAGGTCTATCTGGCGAAGGACCCGCGCATCGAGAGGCTGATCGCGCTCAAGATCGTGAAGCTCGAAGGCAGCCCCGAGGAGGTCGAGGACCGCAAGCGTCGCCTCCTGCTCGAGGCCAAGGCCGCCGGCCGGCTGATCCACCCCCAGATCGTCACCCTCTTCGAGGCCGACGAGGAGGCCGGCATCCTCTTCCTCGCCTTCGAGCACGTTGCCGGGTCGGATCTCGCGGTGAGGCTGCGCGAGGGTCCCCCGCTCAGCCTGAGCGAGGCCCTGCGGATCACGCGTGAAGCGGCCGAGGGGCTCGACTATGCCCACTCCCAGGGAGTGATCCACCGCGACATCAAACCGGCGAACCTGCTCCTGGACGCTCGAGGACGGGTCAAGATCGGGGACTTCGGCATCGCCAAGCTGGCCGACCAGTCGACCGACATGACCCACTCCGGCTGGGTGGTGGGGAGCCCTCACTACTTCGCCCCGGAGCAAGTCCGAGGCGAGAAGCTCGACGGCCGCGCCGACCTCTTCGGTCTCGGGGTCGTGCTCTACGAGATCCTGTCCCGCCGCCGCCCGTTCGAGGGAGACACCCTCTCGACCCTGATCTTCCAGATCCTCAACGCCCCGCCGCCCCCGCTGCCGCTTTCGGGGCTGGCTGCGCTCCTCCCCCTCGAGAGGCTGTTGCAGCGCCTCCTGGCCAAGGACCGGAGTGAGCGCTACGCCACGGCCGGCGAGCTGGTGGCGGCACTCGCCGAGCTGGACCGCAGCCTGCCGGCCGATCTGCTCGCCCGCCCCCTGCCGGCCGTGGTACCGGAGCCCGGGGGGGCGGCGGATCCGGCCGCTCCCACCATGGCCCTACCGGCCACGGGGTCGTCGCCGTCGGCCGCGGCGGGGCCGCCGGCGAGCTTCCCAGCGTCCCCGGTCCGGCGGCGCAGTCGGCTGTCGCTGCTGGCTGTCGCGGGTGTCGTGGCCGTACTGGTGGCGGTCTGGCTGGTCCCCCGGGATCGCCCCGGGCCCATGCCTCCCGCGGAGGAGGCCCCGTCGCTCGCCCGGAAGGCCGCTCCGCCTTCGGAGCCCGCGGCCGCCCCGGGCGAAGAGCAGGCCCAGGCGGGCCCTCCGCCGAGCGAGCCGTCCGCCGAGAAGGAGGCCGAGCCGCGACGCGAGGGGGTCCGCAAGGCGGAGACGGTCGGCCCGGCCGCACCGGCTGCCACGACCGCGAGCGAGCGGCAGACCGTCCTGGTCGAGGTCAGCGAGGCGATCGCCTTCCGGGTGGAGCCGCGGGCGGCTCGCGTGTTGGTCGACGGCACGGATCGCGGCTGGGTGGGGCTCTACGGCGGGCTCGGGCGGGGCTGGCTGCGGTTGGCGCCCGGCCGATATCGCATCAGCCTGGTGGCCCCCGGCCATCGCCCGGTGGAGTTCGAGGTCGAGGTCGCGCAGGGTGCGAAGGAACGACGGCGGCGGATCGAGGTCCGTCTAGCGAAGGAGTAGAGGCATGGTGCAAGCTCGATTCGACGTTCCCCCGACCCTCCCGGGCACCATCCGGCACCAGGTGCTGCCGAACGGCCTGACTCTCTGCCGGGTCGAGAGCCACAACGCGCCGGTGGTGACCTGCGCCCTGTTCTACCGCGCCGGCACCCGCGACGAGGAGCCCGGTCTGGGAGGGACCGCCCATTTCCTCGAGCACATGATGTTCAAGGGCTCGAGAAACTACGGTCCGGGGGAGATCGACCGGCTGACCCAGGCTTTGGGCGGGGTCAACAATGCCTTCACCAGCCACGACCTGACGGCCTATTACTTCGACTTCGCCGCCGACCGCTGGACCGAGGCCCTGGCGATCGAGGTCGACCGTATGGAGCACCTCACCCTCGACCCCGACGAGGTCGCTTCCGAGCGCCAGGTGGTGCTCGAGGAGATCTCGATGAGCGCGAGCGATCCCTGGGATGCGCTCGAGATCGAGGTGATGGCGGCGCTCTTCCATCCCCATCCTTACGGCCGTCCGGTGCTCGGCACCGAGGCGGATTTGCTGCGCATCGGACGGGACGAGCTGGCCGCCTTCCACTCCCGCTTCTATCGGCCCGAGAACGCCGTGCTGGTGATCGGCGGCGACGTCGGCGAGGAGGCCGCGGCCGCGGCGCGGGCCTGCTTGGGCCCGGTGGCCGGGGGGCGGGGCCTGGTGCGCATGCCGCCACCACCACCGGCGGCGTCCACGGAGCTGGTGCGTGTCGCCCGCCGCCAGGGCGAAGTGCCGCGCCTGCTCTGGCAGCGTCTGGCGCCTCACGCCACCCATCCCAGCCATCCGGCCCTGCGGCTGCTGGCGACGGTGCTGGGGGTGGGACGGGCAAGCCGCCTCCACCGGGCCCTGGTCGACGAAGGGCAGATCTGCACGTGGGTGTCGGTGGACCTGACCGAGACCCTCGAGACCGGCTATCTCTCGGTGGCCGCAGAGCTGGTGCCGGGAGAGGATCCGGCCCGCGTCGAGGGGGTGCTGTTCGAGGAGATGGCCCGTCTCTCGGCGTCCGGGCCGAGCGAGGAGGAGGTCGAGCGAGCGAAGCAGATCGCCGTCGCCGACTGGATCTTCGGCCACGAGCGGGTGCACCAGCAGGCGCTGGCCCTGGGCGGCGCGCTCACCCTCTTCGACCTGCGACATCCCGAGCGGCAGCTGGGCAGGCTGCTGGCCGCCGATCTAGGCGACCTGCAGCGGACGGCGGCGCGCTGGTTGGATTCTGGTGGAGGTGGCGTGCTCGGCTGGTCGCTGCCCGCCGAGGCTTCGGGGAGGCCCTCTTGAGCGGGAGCCGAGTGGAGAAGGGCGGGCTGCGGGTCCGGGTGCGGCGGGTGCCCGGGGCGCCGGTGGTGGCCCTGCGCCTGATGGTCGCCGGTGGGGCGCGGGTGGAGCAGGTACCCGGCCAGGCCCTGGTCACCGGTCGCATGCTCGCCGAGGGCACCCGCCGCCGGGGCTGGCGGCAGCTGGCCGAGGACCTCGAGAGCCGGGGCATGATCCTCCAGGCCAGCGGCTCCCCGGAGACCGTCGGGGTGGCCCTCGACGCGTTGGCCCCGGACCTCGAGCGCGCCCTCGACTGGGCCGCCGAGATCCTCCTCGAGCCCGCCTTCGCCGTCGACCGTTGCGACTGGGTGCGGCGTCAGGCGGCGGCCGAGCTCGAGAGCTTGGCCGATCAGCCCGAGGTGCTGGCCGCCTGGGGCTTCCTCGAGCAGCTCTACACGCCCCACCCGCGCGCCCGGCCTTTGCACGGGGATGCCGCGAGCCTGGCCCGGTTGACTGCGGAGGATTGCGCATCGTTTCTCGCCGCCGGGCTCGCCCGGGGCCTGCTGGTGACGCTGGCCGGCGACCTCGACGAGGAGGAGGCCGCGGCCCGGGTCGAGGCGGTCTTCGCCCGAGCGGGCGGGGAGGCGGGCCCGGCCCCCTCGCCCCCCGAGCCGCGAGGTGGTGAGCCCCGCCGTGAGGTGCAGCTGCGGGGTGGTGACCAGGCTCACCTCTACCTGGGGCATCTGACGGTGCCGCGTTGCCACTCCGACTACACGGCGCTCGAGGTGCTGGCGGTGATCCTGGGGTCGGGCTCCGGCCTCGCCGGCCGGGTGCCCGCCCGCATCCGCGAGCGCGAGGGGCTGGCCTACTCCACCTTCGCCCAGACGGTGGCCGGGGCCGGGCTGGATTCCGGGCGCTTCCTCGCCTACGTCGGTACCGGGCCGGAGAACCTCGCCCAGGCCGAGGCGAGCGTGCGCGACGAGCTGGACCGCCTGCTCGCCGAGGGGGTGACCGAGCAGGAGGTCGGCGAGGCCCGGGCCTACCTGCTCGGTCGCGAGCCCTTCCGCCGTGAGACCGCCCGGCAATGGGCGGAGATCCTCGCCGAGGCCGAGTTCTACGGGCTGCCGGTGGACGATCCAGCGGCCCGCGCCGCCGCCCTGGCCGCCGTCGACCGCGCAGCGGTCGACGCAGCAGCCCGCC
>JBIOYC010000102.1:0-13312 GCA_044869955.1 Thermoanaerobaculia bacterium
TGAGCTCAGGGCAGGGTCCGAGGGGCAGGGGTGAGGGTCCTATTCCTCCACCCGCCCCGCCAACCAAAGCACCTCCCGCTCGCGGCGGCCGTAGCCGCAGGCGGTGACCAGCTCCCGGGCGCGGGCGTGGTGGGTGCGGGCGGTGGGGAGGTCGCCTTGCTGGAAGTGGAGGCGGGTCCATTCGAGGTGGGCGTCCGCTTCGTGAAGGCGCATGCCGCCCCGCTCGGCGATCTCCAGGGCCTCTCCCAGGTCCACCGCGGCGGCGGCGAGGTTGCCGGTGAAGCGGTGGAAGGCGGCGCGGGCGAGGAGGCCGCGAGGGAGGTGGTGCTCGGTGCCGGCCTGCCGCAGGCCCTCGACGGCCCGGTCCAGGTGCTCGGCGGCCGGGCCGAAGCCCTGGGCGGAGGGGGCCGTCAGCGCCAGGCCGAGCCAGGCGCGGCCGAGGGAGAGGTAATGGAGGGCGAAGTCCAGGATGGGGGCGTCGTGCATGCCTTGTTCCCATTCCAACGACTGCTCCGCACGTCCCCGCACCTCTTCGCACGCCGCGCGGTAGCGGTTGGTGGTGTCCTGTCCGCGTAGGGGCGCAGCATGCTGCGCCCTCCCGCCGTCTCCGGTCCGTTCACGGCCGCCGGCCCGCTGCGAGGGCGCAGCATGCTGCGCCCCTACCCCGGAGGAAGAGGCCACCTCGATACCGACCCCCTCCAACCCCGCCCCATCCCCCGGCTCCTCCCGGCTCAGCAGCAGGTCGCAGTACCGGTAGCCCGCTAGCGAGTACAGCCGCGGGTACTGCTTCTGCCGTTCCGCCTGCATCCCTTCCGCCTCGCGGAACAGGGCCGCGCTCTCCTCCCACCGCCTCGCCCCGTGCAGGGCATCAGCCAGTACGGTTCGATGGTCCATCTGATCAAAGGCACTGTCGCCGCGGTCCGCCAGCACCACGCTCTCCTCCCCGGCCGCCACGGCCTCGGCCACCTGGCCGAGGGTGAGGAGGAACTCGCTGAGGTTGGAGGCGCAAACGGCAGCGTTTTCCCACTCTTGGTCGGCCTTGTTGGCCTCAAGAGTGGCCCGCATCGGCCCTACCGCCTCCCCCAGCCGGCCGAGGGCGCGCAAGGCGGCACCCACCTGGTTGAGAAACCACGCTTGGACCTCCGCGCTCAGCTCCTGGGAGGGCTGGTCCCAGGGGTGGTCGAAGAAGGCGGCGAGGACCGTCAGCTCAGAACCGAACGCTCCGAGCTTCCTCCAGCTGAAGTGCTCATTCCCACGCAGGATTCGCCGCCAGTACACCTCGACGCACGCCTCCTGGACCCGTCCACCCCGGCACCCATGCACTACCGCCGCGTAGAGCGGCAGCATCTGCTCCAGCGTGTCCGGATACTCCGGCGCGGCTTTCTGGTAGTGCTCGTAGAGCCGCAGATTCCCTTCCCGCCAGGCCTCCGACGCCGCCTCCTTCAGCCTCCCTGCGAAGTGCTCCCGCACCAGGGGATGGGCGTCGAGGCCGGCGGGGTCCTTGGGATCCTCGGGGGCGAGGAGGCTGTTCTCCCGCAGGCTCGCGACGCTCCACCGCCAGTCCTCCTCGCCGAGACCCACCAGCTCCTCCGTCAACCCCGGGATGGCCGGCGGGGAGCGCAGGGCCTTGACGGCCGCCCCCGGCGCGGCGCGGTCGAAGAGCCCCACCAGCCGCAGGGCCGCCAGCTCCCGGGGCGGGAGCCATGTTTCGTAGGCCGCCATCACCCGGAAGGCGTGGCCTCCCTGGCGCTCGTCCGCCTTGCCCAGCTCCACCTCGAAGGCCGCGTTGACGTTGCCCCCGCGCGCCCGGCGCAGGTAGTGGCCCAGCAGCGTCAGGGCCAGGGCGTGGCCGCCGAAGGCCTCGGCCACTCGGCGCAGGTCCCGCTCGGCACCCTTCACCCCCAGCTCGCGCAGCAGCCGCACGGCCGTGGTGGGGGAGAGGGCCTCCAGCTCCAGCCGCGGCGCGGAGCCGTTCGCCAGGTCGGCCAGGTCCGCCACCTTCTCGCGGGTGGTGAGCAGGCACAGCCCCGGGTTCGCCAGGGCCAGATCCCGCACCAGGGCGGCCAGGGCCGAGTCCCGCAGGCGGCCTTCCTGGGCGGCGCCGGGTGGGTGCTGCAAGGGCTCCACCCCATCTAGCACAAGCAGGGTGCGCCGGGCGCGCAGCAGCTCGGCCAGCTTCAGGCCGCGGTCCCGGGGGGCGAGCGGTGGCTCCTCGCCCAGCCAGCGGAAGGCTGCGGAGAAGAACGGCTCGCTCGAGGCATTGCGGTCCTCCCCGCTGCCCCGGCTGTAGAAGGTCCAGGCGAGCACCCGCTCCGCCCCCCGCCAACCGTCCCGCTCCAGGTTCGCCAGCCAATGCTTCACCAAAGCTGTCTTGCCCACCCCGCCCCAGGCCACGACCGAGAGGGCGTGGACCGCCGGGGCCGCCCAGGCAGCGTCGAGCCGGGCGAGGTCTTCCTCCCGGCCGAAGAAGTGCTCGCCGGTTTGGGGGAGGTTGAGGGAGAGCTGGACAGCCGAGCCTCCACCGGGAAACGCCGGCTTGGGCCTGAGCACCAGGTCACCCAGCCCCCTCCGAGTCCCCGGGAACGCCGGCTCCGTTTCGGGCTTGGCGCGGTCGAGAAAGGCATTGAGCACGGCCTGACGGGCCGCGCCCTCGTCGAGCCCGATGAGGTCGGCGTAGACGATCGGCCCCAGGATTCCATCGGGCTGGCACTCGCGCACCCGGAAGGGAATCAAGGAGCGGTTCTTGCCCTGCGGGTCGCGAGCGAACGCCGCTGCCCACTCGGCCTGGGTGTACTCCGCCTCGAGATAGCTCGAGGACAGGACGGCGACGGTGTAGCGGGCTCGGGCTCCGTCCTGCATCCTGAGCGCGAAGTTCGAGCCGGGGCGGAAGTCCCAGTCCTGGAACAGCACGGGACGTCCGGCGGCCTCCAGCGTCCAGGCAATCCACTCCGCCCAGTCGCGGTCGGCTCGGTTGTAGCTGACGAAGACGTCGCTCGGCCCGGATGCCATGGGGTGAGATCTCCGGCCGCGATTCTACCGCCTTCTCGCGCTGGGACGATTCCGAAGGGGCGAAAGTGCGCCGGGGAGGCGCGCGAGGGACCGAGGTCCCACGCTACCTGGAGACGTCCCTCCGGGACGGCAGAGGGGGAGATCCCTCCGCTCCGCCCGCTGCGCGGGCTCCGGTCGGGATGACAGCGGGACCACCACGGCCGAGCCCCCGCATGTCATCCCGAGCGCAGGGCCGCAGGCCCGGAGCCGAGGGATCTCCTCGCCCCGAAGGGACGTGTTGATGGAGCGTGGGGCTTGAGCCCCTCGCGACCTGCTGTCCCAACCTCGCTCCGCCGCCCCTCCCTCCTTCCTCCACGGAATACTTGACAGCCGTGCGGCAGGCGCCTACCATCCTCGGAAACAAACCGAACGCTCGTTCTTGATCTAGGAGCTCGATGGCACGGAGAAGCCAGGCCGACCGCTCTGACGCTGCGACCCGCAAGGCGCTGAAGGCGGCGTTGTCGCTGTTCTCGCGGCAGGGCTTCCGGGCCACCACGATGCGCCAGATCGCCCGTCGCTCCGGCCTCTCGGTGGGCAACCTCTACCACCACTTCGGCGGCAAGGAAGCGATCTTCCAGCGCCTGATCGACCAGTACTGGCAGGTGCTGACCGATCCGGAGCTGCGCCTCAATCAGATCTTCGCCGCCCGTCGCTTCCCGGACGACCTCGAGGAGCTGGCGGCGGCCATCGCCGAGGTGGTGGAGACCAACGCCACCTCGATCCTGCTCATCTACATCGACGTCATCGAGTTCAAGGGCAAGCACATCCGCGAGTTCTACCAGCGCATGGCGGATCGCTTCTCGAGCGCCTACGCCGACACCCTCGCCGGCCGCCAGGAGAAGGGGGAGCTCGGCGAGGCCAGCCCTCTGCTCGGCGTGATGATGGCCACCCGGTGGTTCTTCTACTACTTCACGGTCGAGAAGTGCTTCGGCGTGCCCGAGCACCTCGGCCTCGATTCCAAGACGGCGGTCGCGGAGTTCTGCCGCATCCTGCGGCTCGGCCTGCTGCCGCGTTCCGACGGAACCCCGCGCCGAGAGGCATCCTCAGGAGGAGGAAAGACATGACACGTCCCACCGGACCCAGCCCGCTCGCGGGCACCTCGTTGCCAGGGCGAGCCACTCTCCTGGCCCTGGTCGCAGCCCTCGGCCTGGCCTCCCTGCCGGCGCTGGCGGCGAGCCCCGACCAGGACGCCGACACCACCCAGACGACCGAAGAGGAGAGCGCCCCGGTTGCCGAGGAGGGGGTCGGCGAGGAGATCGTCGTCACCGCCCGCAAGCGCGAAGAGAACGTGCAGGACGTGCCGGTGGCCGTATCGGTGGTCACCGGAGAGGTCCTCGAGGACCGCGCGGCCGAGGACATCTCCGAGCTGCAGAGCTCGGTGCCCAACCTCTCGATCTATCAGGGCCGCAACCAGTCCACCACCCTGACCGCCTTCATGCGGGGCATCGGCCAGGCGGATCCCCTCTGGGGTGTCGATCCCGGCGTCGGCCTCTACCTCGACGACGTCTACATCGCCCGGCCCCAGGGTGCGCTGCTCGACGTCTACGACGTCCAGCGGATCGAGGCCCTGCGCGGTCCCCAGGGCACCCTCTACGGCAAGAACACCATCGGCGGCGCGCTGAAATACGTCAGCCGCCAGCTGACCGACGACACGGCCGCCCAGGTCTCGATCACCGGTGGCAGCTACTCGACCCAGGACGTGCGGGCGAGCGTCAGCGGTGCCCTGGTCGAGGGCAAGCTGCGCGCCAAGGTTGCGATCGCCTCGCTCCAGCGCGACGGCTTCGGTGAAAACCGCTTCACCGGCCGCGACGTCTCGGACAAGGACACCCTGGCCTTCCGCCTCGCCCTCGACTGGCTGCCCGCGGACAACGTCACCGTGCAGCTCTCCGCCGACCGCACCGAGGACAGCGCC
This sequence comes from Thermoanaerobaculia bacterium, assembly GCA_044869955.1. Taxonomy (GTDB): domain Bacteria; phylum Acidobacteriota; class Thermoanaerobaculia; order Multivoradales; family SZUA-115; genus CALMKX01. The sequence continues at coordinate 4,961 of JBIOYC010000102.1, forward strand.
GAGCCCAAGGGCTACCAGCGTCTGATGGCCAACCCCCTCTGCCCCCTCTTCCTGGCCGGCCAGACCTGCCCGCCCCTCGATGATCGCTTCGACACCGAAAGCGGGCTCGCACCGCTCAACAGCACGGACGCCGACGGCTACGCCCTGACCGTGCACTGGGGCTTGAGCGACGCCTGGCAGCTCAAGTCGATCACCGCCTACCGCGAGTCGGACAGCAAGAACAACATCGACTTCGACACCACTCCGGCTCGCATCACCGACGTCAAGGCGACCTATTTCGACGAGCAGATCACTCAGGAATTCCAGCTCCTCTACGATCGCGGTGGCAAATTCAGTGGGGTTTTCGGCGCCTACTACTTCGACGGCGAGGCCGGCGGTCTGGTGCAGAACATCTTCTTGAACCGCATCTTCGGCACCACCGAGGGAACCACCAAGACCGAGTCCTTCGCCCTCTTCGGCGATGGCAGCTACGCGATCACCGACACCTTGACCCTCAACGTCGGTCTGCGCGCCACCCAGGAGAAAAAGACCACTCGCGCCTTCAACGCCGGCTACACCAACGACACCTTCACGGTGGTCAACGCGATCACCGCCAACTTCAACAAGAGCAAGACCTTCGACTCGATCGCGCCCCGTCTCGGCCTGGACTATCGCTTCACCGACGACGTGCTGGGCTACCTCTCGATCTCCCGGGGCCACAAGAGCGGCGGCTTCAACGTGCGCGCCCAGGCCACGGTGTTCCCGCAGTCGGCCGAGCCCTTCGACGACGAGGTACTGGACGTCGCCGAGCTGGGTATCAAGTCCGTGCTGGCCGATCGCCAGCTGGTGCTGAACGCCGCGGCCTTCTACGGCAAGTACCAGGACATCCAGGTCAGCACCTTCACCGCCTATGACTCGAACGGTGACGGCGTCGAGGACGCCTTCTTCGGCAACTTCCTCAACGCCGGTGACGCCACCATGCAGGGAGTCGAAGTGGAATTCGATTTCACCTCGCAGGCGGTCGACTGGTTCGGCCTCTCCGGCAACCTGAGCTATCTCGACGCCGAGCCGGACGACTTCCTCGACGAGAACGGCGACGGCTTCGTCGACACCCAGGTGATCACCAACGCTCCGGAATTCACCGGTGCCCTGCGCGTCAACCTGGACTTCCCGCTGTTCGGCGGCCTGCTCACCGGCAGCCTCCAGGCGAGCTATCGCGACGACTCCGTGCTGACCAACGAGGGCGGTCCCTATCCCGGGCGTCCGGGCCAGCCGCTGTTGCCGATCACCCAGCCCTCGTACACCGCTTACGACGCCTGGTTCGGCTGGCTCTCTCCCAACGCCAAGTGGCGCCTGGGCGTGACCGGCAAGAACCTGAGCGACGAGGGCTATCTGACCAACGGCTACAACATCCCCGCCCTCGGCATCCTGGTCGGCTCCTACGGTGCCCCGCGCACGGTGGTCGCCACGGTCGAGTACCGATTCTTCTAGACGGCCCTCCAGGGATCAACATGATCGATACGGATCTGGCAGGTAAGGTCGTCATCGTCACCGGCGGCGCGGCGGGCATCGGCCGCGCCACCGCCGAGCGCTTCAGCGCGGAAGGGGCCCAGGTCGTCGTCTGGGACCTCGCCGAGGCGAGCAGCGGAGCTCACGTGGAGCGCGTGGACGTCACCGACGAGGCGGCGGTGGCGACGGCGGCCGGGCACGTCGTCGAGCGTTTCGGTCGCATCGACGTGTTGATCAACAACGCCGGCATCACCCGCGACGCCCAGCTCGCCAAATGGAAGGACGGCGAGCTGGCGTCGACGATGTCGGTGGCCGAGTTCGAGGCCGTGGTCGCGGTCAATCTCAAGGGTGTCTTCCTGCCTACCCGCGCCGTGGTGCCGGCGATGATCCACCAGGGCGCCGGAGTGATCGTCTCCGCCAGCTCGATCGTCGGTCTCTACGGCAACTTCGGTCAAACCAACTACGTCGCCACCAAGGCCGGGGTGATCGGCATGACCCGCACCTGGGCGCGAGAGCTGGGCCGCTACGGCATCCGGGTGAACGCCGTGGCCCCCGGCTTCATCGCCACCGAGATGGTGGCGAAGATGCCCGCCAAGGTGACGGAGGGCATCGCGGCCCGCACGCCCCTCGGCCGACTCGGCCGGCCGGAGGAGGTAGCGGCGGTCTACCTCTGGCTCGCCTCGCAGGAGGCGAGCTTCCTTCACGGCGCCGTCATCTCGGTCGACGGCGGCATGGTGATCGGGACGTGATCGCCGGCGACCTCCTCGGCGAGCGGGCGCGGCTGACGCCGGGCTCGCTCGCCCTCGTCACCGTCCCGGCCGCCGGAGCCTCGCAAGGGGAGCGCCTCACCTACGCCGAGCTCGACCGCCGGGCCGAGGCCTGTGCCCGCCTCTTCGCCGAGCGCCTCGGGCTCGGGCCGGGGGAGAGGGTCGGCATCCTCGCCGGCAACCGGGTGGAGTTCCTCGAGGCCTTCTTCGCCTGCGCCAAGGCGGGCACCGTGCTGGTGCCCATCGGCACGCGGCTGACCGCTGCCGAGATCGCCCACCTGGTCACCGACAGCGGCATGGCGGCCCTGCTCTGGGCCGGCGAGCACGAGCAGACGATGAGGGAGCTGGCGGGCCTGGTGCCGCTGCCCCGGACCGTCGGCCTGGACGGCGCCGCCCTGGACGGCGATCTCGACTACGCCCGGGAGCGCCGGGCTCTCGAAACAGGCCGGCTGGCGAGGCGGCCCCGCCTCGGGCCGGAGGACCTCTGGGCCTTGCTCTACACCAGCGGCACGACGGGAAAGCCCAAGGGGGTGATGATCCCCCACCGGCAGGTGCTGTGGAACGGCTACAACACGGTGATCGGCTGGCAGCTGACGGCCGAGGACGTCACGCCTCTGTTCACGCCGCTCTACCACGCCGGCGGCCTCGCCGCCTTCCTGGTGCCGATGGTCACCATCGGCGGGCGGGTCCTGCTCTTCGAGGGCTTCGATCCCGTCGAAGTCTGGCGCACGGTCGAGAGGGAGGGCGTGACCGTGATGCTCGGCGTGCCGACGATCTTGAAGCGTCTGGCCGAGGCCCCCGAGCTCGAGACGACGGACCTCTCCCGCCTGCGCTGGGCGATCAGCGGCGGCGCGCCCCTGCCCCAGGTGATCCTCGACCGCTACCGCGAGCGGGGCATCGTGCTGAAGCAGGGCTACGGGATGACCGAGGTGGGGGTGAACTGCTTCGCCATGACCGTCGAGGAGGCCCGGACCAAGGCCGGCTCCGTCGGCCAACCTCTGCCCTTCACCGAGGCCCGGCTGGTGCTCGAGGACGGCACGGAGGCCGCCCTGGGCGAGGTGGCCGAGCTGTGGCTGCGCGGGCCCCACGTCTGCCGCGGCTACTGGCGCCAGCCCGAGGCCACGGCCGCCGCCCTCGCCGCCGACGGCTGGTTCCACACCGGGGACCTGGCGCGCCGTGACGAGGACGGTTTCTACACCATCGCCGGCCGCGCCAAGGACATGCTGATCAGCGGCGGGGTCAACGTCTATCCGGCGGAGATCGAGGGCGAGCTGCTGCTGCATCCGGCGGTGGCCGATGCCGCCGTGGTCGGAGTGCCGCACCCCGAGTGGGGGGAGGTCGGCGTCGCCTTCGTGGTCGGAGCGGCGGGAGGCCCGCCCTCGGCCACGGAGCTGCTCGCCCATCTCGCCGGTCGCCTCGCCCGCTACAAGCACCCCCGCGAGTTCGTCTTCCTCGACGCCCTGCCCCGCACCGCCTACGGCAAGGTGGTGAAGGGAGAGCTCCGGGAACGCTATCTCGCTGCCCGAGGAGAGCCATCATGATGATCGACGCACCGCCCGCCATCCACTACGAGGTCGCCGGCCAGGGAGAGGCCGTGGTGCTCCTGAACGGGGGCATGATGAGCTCCTTCGCCTGGCAACCCATCGCCCAGGAGCTGGAGAAGAGCCATCGGGTCGTACGGCTGGACTTTCGGGGCCAGCTGCGCTCGCCCGGGACCCCACCGCCCACCCTCGCCGGGCACGCCGCGGACGTGGTCGGCGTGCTCGACGCGCTGGGCATCGAGAAGGCGCACCTGGTGGGCACCAGCTTCGGGGCCCTGGTCGCGCTGGTCCTCGCGGCCGACTATCCCGATCGGGTATCCTCCCTCGTCGCCATGACCGTCACCGTCCGGATGAGCCCGGAGATGGACGCCGGCACCCGGAGGCTACGCGGGCTGGCCCAGGAGACCCTCGCCGGGGGAGACGGCGGCAAGATCCTCGACGTCGTGGTGCCCGCCACCTACTCGCCGGAGTGGATCGCCGCCAACGAGGCGAACCTGGCCCTGCGGCGCGTCCAGGTGGCGGCCCTGCCCCGGACGTGGTTTTCCGGCCTCGACGGCCTGCTCGGTGCCCTGGAGGAGGTGGACTTGACCGACCGGCTGGCCAAGATCCGGGCTCCCACCGTGGTGGTCGCCGCCGAGAAGGACCTGACTTTCCCCTTGCCCAACTCCGAGGAGCTCGCTCGCGGCATCGCCGGAGCCCGGCTGGTCAAGGTGCCGGGGGCCCCCCACGGCTTCGTGCTCGAGCAACCGGCGGCGGCCCTGGCAATCCTCCGCGACGCCCTGGCGGCCCCGTGAGCGGACGCTTCGCGCGCATCGTCGCGACCGGCCGCCAGGTGCCGGAGCGGAGGGTCTCGAACGCCGACCTGGTCACGCAGCTGGGGTCGGACCTGGCCGAGAACGTGGCCAAGCTGGAAGCCTCGACGGGCATTGCCCAGCGCTTCTGGGCCCGCGACGACGAGGCCACCTCGGACCTGGCCCTGCCGGCCGCCCGCCAGGCTCTGGAGCGGGCGGGCCGGGGGCCCGAGGAAGTCGACCTGATCATCCTGGGCACGGACTCGCCGGACTACATCACCCCGGCGACCTCGGTGGTGCTGCAGCACAAGCTGGGGGCCAAGAACGCCGGCACCTTCGACGTCGGCTGCGCTTGCGCCTCCTTCCCGACCGGCCTGGCCGCGGCGGCCGGGATGATCGCCGCCAACCCCGGGCTGCGCACCGTGCTGGTGGTGGGCGCCTACCTGATGCACCGGCTGGCGGCGCCGGACGAGCCGACCCAGTTCTTCTACGGCGACGGGGCCGGTGCGGCGGTGCTCGAGCCGGGGTCTGCGCCGGGCTTCGTGACCGCCGCCTTCCAGGCCGACGGCGCCTACGCCCGCCACTGGGCCATCCTCGCCGGTGGCACCGTGGAGCCGGCCTCGCACGCCGCCGTCGACGCCGGCCGGACCACGGTCAGGATGTACCAGCGCTATCCCCCGGAGGTGAACCAGGAGGGCTGGCCCCGGCTCGCCCGGCACCTCGCCGAGCAGGGGGGCTTCGGCCTCGACGAGGTGGCGCTCTGGATCTTCACCCAGGTGCGCAAGCCGTCGATCGAGCGGGTGATGGCGGACCTCGGCCTGCCCGTCGAGCGAGCTCACACGATCATGGAGAAGTGGGGCTACACCGGCTCCGCCTGCATCCCCATGGCCCTGGACGACGCCCTCGAGCGCGGCGCGGCCGGCCCCGGCGACCTCGTGGTCCTCCTCGGTTCCGGGGTGGGCTACAACCAGGCCGGCACGGCCTTCGTGCTCTAGGGGCGTCCATGGCTTCCGACCCGAGAGACGAGATCGGTGGCGGCTACGCCCGCTACGTGCTGGGCGTGCTGGTGGTGGTTTACGTCTTCAACTTCCTCGATCGCCAGATCCCCTCGATTCTCGCCGAGCGGATCAAGGCGGACCTGGGGGTCTCGGACGCCCAGCTGGGCTATCTCTACGGCACTGCCTTCGCGATCTTCTACGCCCTCTTCGGCATCCCGCTGGGACGCTTGGCGGATGTCTGGGACCGGCGGCGGCTGATCGCCTTCGGCCTCGGCTTCTGGAGCGTGATGACGGCCCTGTCCGGCCTCGCCCGCAACTTCGGCCAGCTCGCCCTGGCGCGGGTGGGGGTGGGCGTGGGGGAGGCGAGCGCCACGCCGGCGGCCTACTCGCTGCTCTCGGACTATTTCCCCCGCGAGCGGCGGGCCACGGTGCTGGCGATCTACTCGAGCGGTATCTACCTGGGCTCGGGCCTCGGGCTCTTCCTCGGCGGCCTGGTGGTCGACCGCTGGGACGCGGCTTTTTCCGCCGGGGCCACCCCGTTCGGTTTGAAGGGCTGGCAGGCGGCCTTCCTGGTGGTCGGGCTGCCGGGGGTCTTGCTCGCCTTCTGGGCGGCGTCCTTGCGCGAGCCGAGGCGAGGGATGAGCGACGGCATCGAGAGCCCGCCCGAGCCACGGCCCTGGCGCGCCTTCTTCGCCGAGCTGTCGGCGGTCATCCCGCCTTTCACCCTGTTCAACTTGAACCGCCTCGGGGCCCCGCGCGGCAGCCTGGTGGCGAACCTCGCGGCTGCCGCGGGCCTGGTCGGGGGCGCCCTGCTGCTGGGCCGCATCGTGGGCAACCCGGCCCAGTGGTGGTCGCTGGCGATCGGCCTCTACGCCGCCGTGTCCTGGTACCAGTCCGTGCTCCTGCGCGACCGGCCGAGCGCGGAGCTGATCTTCCGCACCCCGTCGATGGTCTACAGCTGCCTGGGGTTCGCCTTCCTGTCCTTCAACGGCTACGGCCTCGGCTTCTGGCTGGCCCCCTTCTTCGCCCGCGTGCACAAAATTCCCCTCGACCGGGTGGGCCTGCTGGTGGGTGGGGCCGCCGCGGCGGGAGGGTGGTTGGGAGTCACCTTCGGGGGGATTCTCGCGGATCGCCTGCGCCGCACCTCGCCGAAGGGCCGGCTGCTGGTCGGCATGCTCAATGCCGTGCTGCCCGTGCCGGTGGCCCTGGCGGTCTTGTGGGTGAGCGATACGACCGTCGCCCTGATCCTCGCCTTCCCGCTCTACGCCGCCTCGGCGATGTGGCTGGGCCCGGGGGCCTCGACGGTGCAGGACCTGGTGCTGCCGCGCATGCGCGCCGTCGCCTCGGCCGCCTACCTGCTGGTGGTCACGTTGATCGGCCTCGCCATGGGCCCCTACGCCCTCGGCCGCCTGAGCGTGGCCACCGGCAGCCTGCGTGTAGCCCTCTCCCTCGGCCTCCTCGCCAACGTCCTCGCCCTCGCGTTCTTCCTCCTCGCCGCCCGCACCCTCGAGCGCGACGAGGCGTCGAGGCTGGAGCGGGCGCGGGCGGCTGGGGAGGGGTGAGAGGCGATCGCAGGGTCGGTGGGGCCCGGTTCGTCCTCGGTCCACCGTGCGGCCGAGCGGCAGTCTGACCGGACCGGGCGGAGGCTCCTCCTGGGCTCGCCGGTCGAAACCGGGCTTAGCCATTGTTGCGATATGATCTGTGCCAAGAATTTCTGAATTCAACACGACTTCATTCCAGACTGGAGGAGGTCAGCATGCGAGCATCGGACGTGCTCTCGAGACCAGCCTTGCAGTGTCGGAGCCTCTGCGGCAGCCTCTTCTTGCTCCTGATCGCCGCCCCGGTCGGTGCGGCAAACCCGCCCACGATCCAGAGCTACACGTTCTCTTTAAAGACTCAGCTGCTGGCGTTCAGCGCCCTCGACCCGAAGGGCAATGGCTTTACCTATCAAGTGACCTCTTCCTCCACCCAGACGACCTTCACCGGCAGCATGACGACCGGCACCATCGAGGGCCCCGGGGGTGGTGGCAAGTGGCTCATCACCCCGGGGGGCGCAGCCGTTGGCGAGGTTCACACGCTCGAGATTCAGGTCACCAACGCAAATGGCACGACCCGCCGGCGTAAGGAGCTCGAGGTGATCGGTGGGGGCGGGGAAGGAGGAGGCGCACTCTATCGTGAGCTGCTCGGCTTCCAACCCGACGTGCCCACTTCCTCGCCCCTGGGGTTGGCGGCTTTGGCGGTGCTCGTGGCGCTCAGCGCTCTCGCAGTATTGCGGGCGAAGAGGGGGGCCTGATCTGGCGAACGAGGTGGTCTTGGGCCAGCGCCCGGACCGGAGCGCCAGACAGATGCATCACCGTCAGCTGTTTGGACGATACCTCGTCAGCGATCCAGCGGTCTGTCGCAACCAACCGACCTTCCGTTCGCGGGTCAAGCCGGAGCCGCCGGGTCGCCTCGCGACCAGCAGCTCAGGCACTTGAGGTGAGGAAGAGTGCCGGCTCGGCTATGGCGCCTGGAGGGGAGCGAGGTCCTGGCTGGTCAGCGGCTCCTGGCCGCGTCGCTCGAGCAGGTCGTTCAAGTCAGCGAGAGGCCGACCGCGGCGGAGCGTGGCTTCGATGTAGGGGAGGCTCACCGATGGTCATCCCGCCGGGTCGGCCGTCACGGCGAGAAAGGCACAGGCGGAGCCCTCCGAGGCAATCCGCCCCACCCCGAGGTAGACTGCCTCAGTGGTCGCCTCTCATCCCACCAGCTCGTTCGCCGAGAAGCGCCG
>JBIOYC010000103.1:0-4877 GCA_044869955.1 Thermoanaerobaculia bacterium
CAGGCGATCGCCCGGGGCTCGAAATCCGGATCGTCCACCAGCTGCTCGCGCTGGGCGAGCTCGTAGAGGGCTTGGAGGATCACGAGCCACCTCCCCGGGGCACCACCAGCACGCCTCCTTCCAGCCGCGCGGGGAAGAAGAGCGGGCGGTTGCGGCCCTGCTTGTAGTCGATGTCCCAGAGCATCAGGCCGAGGTCCCGGCTCGCCGCTACGGGAGGGGGGGCGCCTTCGGCCGGCAGCACCTCGGCCACCATCTCCCGGCAGCCCAGGTAGGGCTGGTGGAAGTGCTGGCCCCCTTCGACGCGGCGGTTGAACATGCAGACGAACTTGGTCACGGTGTCCTCGGCGCCGGCCTTGCCCGTCAGCTCGAAGCGGGCCTCGACCACGTAGTCCACGTCGCGCAGGGCGAGCGTGTTGCGCTGGGCACGATCGTCGTCAGCGAAGTAGGGGGTGATGACCCCGCCGCCTTCGATCACAGCCCGGGCCGGGGCGGATGCCTTGGTGGCCACCTCGTTGCGGCGAAAAGGGACGAAGCGGATCGGCGCCAGGACGTGGATGCGCTCCACCACCCACCGGATGGCGGGCTTCCAGAGCACCGCCTCGAGTAGGCCACGGGCCGCAGACGGCGTCATCACCGGGTAGGAGACTCTCTCGACCTTGAGCTCCGGGCGGGTGAAGCAGGCCAGGGGCCCACGGGCGCGAAGAGACAACAGGGGGCTCACATCGGGCGGCATCGTCAGAGCACCTCCTCTCTTCCGAGGTCAATCGGTGATCAAAAGTTCGGGATCGAGCACGGGATCGAGGTCGAGCCGCAGTCCCCAGGTCTCGTGGTACCGATCTCGGAACACCTCACTCAAGGCATAGACCCCGTCCGCGACCTCCTGGGCGACCCCGTTCAGAAGTATGGTGCGAAGGTTGCGCTCGGGGACGTTGACCAGGAAGGGCTGGAGGCCGCGCAGGGTGCGGCGGTTGGGACCGTCGCGCCGCAGCCGCTCGAGGCGCTCCGGGGCGGCGCCCCAGGGCACCACGAGTGGCCGGGTGTAGCCGTCCTCGATCAGCCGGTAGAGCTGGGCCACCGTGGCGAAGTCGAGCCCTGACCGGGCGGCCTGGACGCCGCGGGCATCGGGCTCGACCTGGTGGTAGAGCCGCCGGAAGAACTCCTCGAAGGTCGCCGGCAGGAAGAGATCGAGCGCACCGCCGCCTTGCCTCAGCATGGCTTCGGCCACGTCGAGCCCCTTCCGCGGCAGGCCGGGAGGCGGCCGCGTCGGCGCCCGGAACACCACCAGAAGCCCCAGCTCGGGAAGCATCAACCCTTCGCGATTGGCACGGCCCGCCGCCTGGGCCAGGCTGTCGAGGCCGCCCAGGGCGCGGAACACCACGGGGAAGTCGATGTCCACTCCGGCCTCGATCAGCTGGGTGGCGACCAGCCGGCAAGCTCCGCCCTCGCGAAGCCGTGCCTTGACCTCACCGAGCACCGCGAGGCGGTGCGCGGGGCACATCAGCGCCGACAGGTGGAAGCGGCCCTCCTCGGGGAGGAGCTCGGCGAGCTCGTGGGCGTCGGCCCGGCGGTGGACCACCGCCAGCACGCGATCGAGCTCGACCAGCTGGGCTGCGAGCTCCGGGTAGGAGGTGGGTGGGGCGTCGAGGTCGGGCCACCGAACCTCCACGCGTCTCAGCTCCCTGGCCAGGCGCTCAGGGTCCGGCACGATCTCCCGGGCTCCCACCAGGCCGAAGGGCAAGCTGTCACGGCGAGCCAGCGCCGGCTGGGTGGCGGTCGAGAACAGGATCGAGCAGCCGTAGTGAGCCGTCAGCTCCTCGAGGATCTCGAGCGTGGGGGCGAGGTATTCGGCTGGCAGGGTCTGTGCCTCGTCGAGCAGGAGCACGCTGCCGGCGATGCGGTGCAGCTTGCGGCAGCGGCTACGCCGGTTCGAGAAGAGGGACTCGAAGATCTGAACGTTGGTGGTGACGATCACCGGCGCGTCCCAGTTCTCAGCGGCACGGGCTCTTCGCTGCTCGTGGAAGCGCTCTTCCTCGGTCTCCTTCTCCGGGTCGAGCGCGGAGTGATGCTGGATCACGTTCTGGGTGCCCAGGGCCTGAGCGTAGACCTCGGCGCTCTGGTCGATGATCGTGGTGAAGGGGATGGCGACGATCACCCGCCGCAACCCCCATCGCTGCGCGTGGCGCAGGGCGAAGTCCATGCTCGCGAGGGTCTTGCCGCCGCCGGTCGGAACCGTGAGCGTGAAGGAGCCCGGCGGCAGCTCGGCGGCCGCCCTGCAGGCCGCGAGCACCTCGGCGCGGGCGCGGTTGACGGGCGAGGCCCGCTGCGCTTCCTCGAGACCATCGACCTTGCGCTGCAACGCCCCGTCCAGCCTCTCGGCCAGAGCAGGCAACGCGCTGAAGTCACCCAGGATGCGCTCACGCTCCCCGGGCCGCTCGAAGGCCTCGGTGACGAGGGAGTCGGCATCCACCAGAGCGGAGAAGAGGAGGCGGATCCACAGCTCCAGGGAGCGCATGCTGCGAAAGTCCCCTCTGGTACGGGCCAGGCGGTCGGGCCAAGGCGGAAGGGACCGGCCTCGGAGCGCTTCTGGGACGACTGGCAGAACCTCGTCCAACCGCCTGCGGTTGGTGGCCAGCCGCTCGCGAAGCGGGGTCAGGCCGGAGTCCGACCGCGAGGCCGGATTGGCGAGCCCGGCATGGTGGCCGGCGATCACGAAGGAGAGGGGAAGGCCGAGCGTCGGGTTCTCGCGCGCCGCGAGGGCGGCCCCCAATCCGGCGTGCTCCACCTGCTCGCCGCTGCCGGCGAGGCGGCGCTGAAACTCCGGCCGGTACTTCCCCAGGTCGTGCCACAGCCCTGCCAACCGCCCCCACTCCTGCGCGCCAAAGACCGAAGCGAACCCGGCTGCCCATTCCCCGACATCCTCGAGATGGCGCTCGAGCGTCTCCCACTCGGTGGGAGGGCGGTCAGGGAGGGTGTGGGCGTAAAAAGGCACGTCAGATTCGCCACGGACGCGAGGCCGCTTGGCGCCTCGCCTGAAGGTAGAGACGGACTCAGCTCCGAGTTTCTCACTACAGGTCCTGCGACCGGCCTCGGGCTCGCCCCTCGCCCGCGTCCGCCTCCAGATCCCCCGTCGTCCGCCGCCGCCCGGCCTCGATGAAGGCATCGAGGTCCTCTTGGCGGTAGAAGACGCGGCTTCCGAACTTGTGGAAGGCCGGGCCGCCGCCACAGCAGCGCCAGCGTTCCAGGGTGGAGGGCTTGAGGCCGCCCAGGTAGGCGGCTGCGGTGGCCGTGTCGAGCCAGGGGAAGGGATACGAGTGGGTGCTCATGCGCTCACCTCCGGAGAACGGACGTGCCGGCCGATCCGTCACGTTGCCGGCGCCAGCTCCCTCGAATGGATCAGTGCCGGCGCCAAGCACTTCGATCTCTATTTTAGGGATTTCCAGAGGAACAACAAGGAAATGCCATGCCAGTCAACGATACGTAACCGTGCGCAACAGGAATCGGAGCACCCTTCGACACCCGTTGAAACACCGGCGGGGTGATCGGTGCCGCCCCGCCGGTCCGAAAGTGCGATCGGACGGGCCGAATGCCGGGGCTTTGTGGGACGTTCGAGGCAGTGTCCGGCAGTTTGATCGATCCCGCACCGGCTCGCTCCGCTTCGATCAGGTTTCGCGGCGCCCCACGGGCACGCTTGACAAGTGCTCGACAGCGGGTAGCCTTCCCCCGTGGCAGACCCGCCCACCACCGCGAGCAATGATTTCGTGAAACGTTCGCCGCGGGGCGGCTCACGTTTCGCGAAATCCCGCTCGCAAGCTCGCTCTTGCTCGGCCGGGCTCCGCCCGGCGACGGCCTCGCTGCGCTCGGAGGGAGCGGAATTTACCGCGGTAAATCTCGGGCCGGGGGCGGGCCGATGAGCAGGCCGAAAGGGAGCGCTCGACGGCCGGACCGGGGAGGACGGCCCGCGCTCGCGCCCGAGGCACTCAAGACGCAGTGGCTCGCCTTTCGGGTGACCGGCGAGCAACTGGAGCGAGTGCAGAGCTTCGCGCACGAGTGGCAGGTCACGCTGTCCGAGTACCTGCGCCGTCGCGCCTTGCAGGTGCCGGCTCCGCGGCCGCTGATGCCGCTCCCGAGTCTCGCTCTGTTGCAGGAGACTCGGCGCATCGGCAACAACCTGAATCAGCTCCTGGTGCTGATCCACAGCCAACGTGTCGACTTTGCGCTGGTGCCCGAGGTGGAGGAGATCAGGCGGGCGATCCTCGCCGTCGAGCGGGCGCTGCTGACCTCGCCCGCGAGGGCTCCGGAAGAATGATCACCGAGATCCCGCGCAAGGGCACTTCGGTGGCGGGGTTGCTGCAATACCTCGGTGGACCGCACCGGACGGACGCGCGGCTGCTGGAAACGAACCTTGCCGGCGACTCACACCAGGACTGGACGCAGCAGATCGAAAGCCTCGCGCGCAACCACTGGCCGCAGCAGAACCGCATCGTCAAGCAGATGATCCTCGCCGCTGCTCCGGAGGATCACCTGTCGAAGGATCAGTGGCGAGAGATCGTCGACTTTTACCGGGAGCGCATGGGTTACGGCGACTCACCCTTCGTCGCCTACCTCCACTCCGATCCGAAGCGCCAGCACGTTCACATCGTCACCACGCCGACCACCTGGGACGGCAAGCGGGTCTCGGAGAGCTGGGACTGGCCGCGCTCGGAAGCGGCGGCCCGGGAGATCGAGCGCCGATGGCAGCTGCGTGCGGTCCAGCCGTCGAAGGAGGTGCGCGACAAGGCGCCCACGCACGGCGAGTGGCGCAAGACGTTGGGGGAGGACGAGCCGTCCCAGCGACGCGCCTTCCAGCAGGAGGTCCGAGCCCTCGGCGAGCGTTCGCA
>JBIOYC010000104.1:0-11950 GCA_044869955.1 Thermoanaerobaculia bacterium
GTACGCCGAGACCAGACGATCTCGTCGTCCTCGCCGTCGAAGGCGGCCCAGGTGAGCAACCAGCTGCCATCCGCCAGCACGGCCCCGCTCAGGGCCACCTGGCTCCCCGGCCCGCGACCGGAGACCAACTCGGCGGCGCCCCAGCCATCGCCCCGCCAGAGCGCGGCCTTCACCGCCAGGGCGCGCGCATCGTCGCCTTCGAGCCAGGCCATGCCGGCCAGCCGGCCGTCTCGGGCGAGCAGGATCGCCTCGCGCTGCACCAGCCCCTCGTCCGCTCCGGGGGCGGCCAGTCGCTCGCTTCCCCCGGCGTCGCCGCGCAGCAGGAAGAGGCGCCGGCCGTCACTGGCGGGTCTCTCGGTGCCGGCCAGAACCCAGCTCTCGTCGAGTGCGGCGACGCTGGTGACGTCCGCGCCCGCGGCCAGTTGGAGGGAGAGCAGGGTGCCATCCGGCAGGGTCAGGGTCGCGGTGGTGCCGGCCTCGGCCAGCAGCAGCTGACCCCGAGGGCCATCCGCGACGAGGGGATCTTCGGCCCTGAGGGTGGTGGTACCGAGGCCCAGAGCCAGGAGGAGGAGACTTCGAAAGGGCAAGGAGTGCACATTCCCGCGCAGCATGCGCGCAATCCTAGCGTCAAACTCCCTCCTGCTACCATCCGGGCATGCCCTTGCCGCCAGCCTCTCCCCCACCCATCGCCGTGGTGCCCATGGCCGGGGAGGCCCGTCGCCTGGGGCCCTTGCCCCTGAGCAAGGAGCTGCTGCCCGTGGCCGTAGTGAAAGCGACCGGGAGTTCTGCCGGCGGAACGCCGCGGCTCGAGCTGGCCTGTGAGGGCTTGCTCTCGGCCCTCGCCGCGGCGGGAGTCCGCCGGGCCCTGCTCGCGGTCACCCCCGACAAGCTCGACGTCCCTCGCCATCTTCGCTCCGGAGCTTCGTACGGCCTGGCCCTGGCCTACCCGGTGATCGAAGGCAGCCGCAGCATGCCCGAAACCGTTTGCCGCGCCCTCGTCTTCGCCGGCGATGCCCCCGTGGTGCTCGGCTTCGGCGACGTGCTCTTCGAGCCGGCGGAGGCGATGGGGGCCCTGCTGAGCGAGCTCGAACGGGGCAGAGACGACGTCGTCCTCGCCTGCTTCCCCGCCACCGAGCCGGCCACCACCGAGATGGTCGACCTCGCCGAGGACGGCCGGGTGCTGCGCTTCGAGGTGCGACCCGAGGCGACCGAGCTGTCCTTCAACTGGCTCCTCGCCGCCTGGCGGCCGAGCTTCTCGGCGTTCCTGCCCGGCTGGCTCGCCGAGCGTCCGGGCGATCACGGCGAGCCCGGACTCGGCGAAGCCTTCACCGCGGCCCTCGCCGCCGGCATGTCGATCCGCGGCCTATCCTTCCCCGCCGGCCGCTACCTCGACCTCGGCACCGCCGAGGGGCTCGCCCGGGCCTGGCGGGCGGGCGCTCAGTCGCCCTTCAGGGAGTCGATCGGATCCACCATGGAGGCCCGCCGCGCCGGCAAATAGCTGGCCACGAGACCGACGCCGAGCATCGAGACTGAGACCGCGGCGAAGGTCGGCGGGTCCAGGGCGGCGATACCGAACAGCAGGCCAGTGAGCGCGCGACCGGACGCCACGGCGACCGCGATCCCCACCATGACACCCAGGAACACCACCCGTGTCGCCTGCGCCACCACCAGGCCTCGGACCTGTGCGGCGGTGGCGCCGAAGGCCAACCGCACGCCGATCTCGCGGGTGCGCTCGGCGACCACGTGGGACAGCACACCGTAAAGGCCGACGGCACCCAGGATCAGGGCCAGCAGGGACAGGAATCCGAGGGTCAGCAGGGTGAACGACAGCTCGGCCATCGAGTCCGCCGCCAAGCCGGCCATGGTGAACGTCCGGTACATCGGGGCCTCGGGGGCCACCTGGCGCACCAGCTCGCGGATCTCCGGCGCGATGACCTCGGCTCGGGCGGTCTTGACCACGTAGGCCGGCGAAGAGATCGCCCAGCTCTCCGGCGTCGGGCCCACCAGCGGGTAGTACACCAGCGCCTGCGGGGTCTCTCGGAAGCCCTCCTGCATCACGTCCTCGACCACGCCCACCACCGTATGCCAGGCCGTGCCGTCGGCGACCTGGAGCCGGCGTCCCAGAGGGTTCTGCCCCGGCCACAGCAGGCTCGCTGCCTTCCGGCTGACCACCACGTTCCCCGGGGTCGCGAGCTGATCGGTGGTGTCGAAGACCCGGCCGTGGACCAAGTCGATGCTCATCGTCCGGAAGTAGTCCCCGGCCGTCCACGTGAAGTTGAGCAGGGTGCCGGCGTCGGCATCGTTGGCCATCTCCTCGGTGCGGAACCGGTCGGCCCGGGTGCCCTCGTTCAGGGGGACGTTCTCGACCAGCCCGACCGAGGTCACCCCCGGCAGCGCTGCCAACCGGGTGAGGAAATCGAGGTGGAAGCGGGCCCACGTCGGGCCGTCGGTCAGGCCCTCCTGCTCGGGCGCGAACTGGAAGGTGAAGACGTCCCGCGTGTCGTAGCCGGGGTCGACCTGCCGCAGAGCCTGGAAGCTGCGCAGCAGCAGGCTCGAGCCGGTGAGCAAGACGAGCGCGAGGGCGGTCTGCCCGACCACCAGAGCATTTCGCGTCCAGCGCCGCCGCCGGGTCGAGCCACGGCCGCCATCGCGCAAGCGCGCGACGTCCGAGGCCGAGGCGCGCAGGGCCGGCAGCACGCCACAGGCGAGGCCCGAGAAGAGGGCGGCGACCAGGGTGAAGGCGAGGGTGCCGAGGTCGAGGCCGACCTCGTCGAGCCGTGGGATGCCGGCAGGGGCGGCCTGCAAGAAGAAGGGCAGAGTCAGCGCGGCGAGCAGGATCCCGAGCGCGCCGGCGAGCACCGCCACGATCAGGGCCTCCGTCAGCTGAAGCCGGATGACCTGCCGGCGCGTGGCGCCGATGGCCCGCCGCACCGCCAGGTCGCGGGAACGCCCCTCGGCCCGTACCAGGAAGAGGTTGGCGACATTCGCGCAGGCGATCAGGAGGACGATGGCCACCGAGCCGAGAAGGAGCCACAGCGACCAGGAGGCGGACCCCATGAGATCGTCCAGCAGCGGGGTGACGATCGCGCGGTGCTGGTCGATCAGGCGAGCGTAGGTCGGCGATCCGCCGAAGCGCTGCGGCAGCCGCCGGGCCACGGTGGTGAGCTCGTTGGCCACCGCGGCGGGCGTCGCTCCCGGCGCCATGCGCGCCACCATCCGAAGGCCGAAGCGTCCGGGCTCGAGCCCCTCGGGGCGGATTTCGTTGGCGATCCAGAGCAGGGTGCCATCGTTGGGAAACTTGAACTCGGGTGCCATCACCCCGATCACCTGGCGGCTCTGACCGGCGATCTCGAAGGAGCGCCCGACCACGGAGGGGTCGCCGCCGAACCAGGAACGCCAGAGCGCATCGCTGATCACCACCACCCGGTTCTCGTCCTCCGGCACCGGCAGACGGCCGAGGACGGGGCGGGCGCCGAGCGTCGAATACAGCGAGTTGGCGGGGGCCGACATCCGGATGCGCTCGACTCGGTCCTCGGTGCGCAGGGTCGAGGTGAACGAGTTGTAGGTCGCGACGTCCTCGAGCAGGCGCGACTCCTCGCGGTACTGGAGGTAGAACTCGGGCGAGAGGCCGAACCGCTCCGGGAAGTCCGACCCCGGCGCCGTGCCCGAGATGCTCACCAGCCGGTCCGGGTGGCCATAGGGAAGCGGGTTCAGCAAGACGGCCTGGACGACTCCGAACAGGCCGGCGTTGGCGCCGATCGCGAGCGCCAGCGTCCCGGCGGCCATCAGGGTGAAGCCGGGGGTCCGCCGCAGGGCACGCGCCGCGTGGCGCAGGTCCGCAGTCCATTCACTCAGCATGTGTTGTCCCTTTACGGGAGGCCGTCGGCGGCCCACCCAGGTAGGATTCCAGCGCTCCGCGATGCCGGAAGAGAGGAGGTCGAGGCCGGTGGCGAGCGTGAAACGCAGCGCGGCCAGGCGGCCGCGAGCGCAGGCTCCGTCGTAGTCGAGCCCCACTTGCTCGACCATGTCCCGACCGAACTGCTCTCGGAACGGCCCGGGGAACAGGCCCACCAGCCCGATCAGCAAGGACCTCAAGAGTGGCCCTCCCCCATTCCCAGGCGGCTATGAGCCACCGCGGCGGTGCGCTCGAGGCGCTGGGCCTCTGCGGCTAGCGCCCGGCGCCCGAACGCGGTCAGCTCGTAGTACCGCCTCGCCAGGCCCGGGTGCGGCGACGATTCCTGGGAGGGCCGCGCTTCGGTGACCAGCCCGCGGGTCATCAGCCTCGCCAAGACCCGGTACAGCGAGCCGGCGGGAGGAGTCAGCGTCCCGGCCGACTCGATGACGACCGCTTCTTTGATGGCGTAACCGTGCAGCGGGCCGCTCGCCAGCGCCAGCAGGACGTGGTACTCGAAGTTGCTCAAGCCGGCCATGGTCGGTTGCTTCACGGCTCCCGTCTGCCCGGACGACGACCCGGAGCGCAAATATTCCGAGAGAGTATTTAGAGGCCGGTGTTTTGTCAAAGGCCCCTCGGCACCACCGGGAGGCTCGCCCGGGACTGGCAAACTGTCCGGGGGTTTCAGCCGTAAACCAAGCCGCCGGATCGCTTGCCCCCGGCCCGGTTATGTTGTATTGTCCTAAAAGTTTTCGACTGTCAACCGCCTAACCCGGACAAGTAGTGTCGTCGTTCCACCAGCAAACGGAGGTTCTCTGCATGCGCAATCTCAAGGCCAGAACGCTGGCAGCCGCCGCGATCGTCTTCGCGTCGACCCTACCAGCCTGGGCGGGCTCGGTCTACGTACCGCTCGCCAAGGACGTGACCATCAACGGCATCCGCTACAGGACGGAGGTCCTGGTCTCCAACAAGGGTGACGTGGCACGCCGGTTCTCGACCTACTTCATCTCCACCGAAACGGACGGCACGTTCCGCCCCAACGGCTCCGGCGAGGAGAACCAGATCGGCGTCAACCCGCTGTCGACCCTGCTCCTGACCGGCGTCGCGCCGTCGGGCGTCAACGGCATGCTGGAGATCACCGGCGCCCCGCAGATCACGGTCCACAGCCGGCTGATCGCAACCGTCAACGGCGTCGACCAACTCGGAGCCTCCATCCCCACCCTCTCCTCCGACACTCTCATCCCCGCCGATACCCAGATCCAGTTGGTCAACCTCGAGCGCAGCTCGTCGCGCCGGAGCGACTTCGTGCTGGTGAACCTCGCCCACGAGGCGGCGATCTGCAACGTCTCGGTCTTCCAGGCCAATGGCAGCCAGGTCGGCAATGCCGTGGAAGTGGGGATGGCGCCGCTGTCGCACCGCCAGTTCAGCGACGTGCTGAACCTCCTCGGTCTGGTGGGGATCTCCGCTGTCCGTTTCCAGATCGCCTGCAGCGATGACTTCTACGCCTACGCCCTCAATTTCGACACCGCCTCGGGCGAGGCCACGGTGATCACCCCGGCCGAGGACCTCGACAGCACCCTGGCGATTCCGGGAGGCGGCACCCCGCCGCCCCCGCCGGGCGACTGCGACGCCAGCGCGACCTTCTGCTTCCAGAGGGCCGGGATCTTCTACTCACCGAACCGCAGCGAGACCGTGCGCCGCGAGAGCTTCGCGATCCCGCCCGGCTCCTACGCCAAGACCCGCATGCGGGTGAAGGTGTTCCACGGCGGCTGGTTGAGCCCGCCCTCGGGCCTGCACAGCCTGTTCTGGTACGCCCTCGGTGGCCGACACTTCCGCTTGATCGGCTTCGCCGGTGCCCTCGGCCCCGGCAAGGATCAGGTGCTGTTCCGTCATGGCATGAACCTCGAGGCGGGCGTCAAGCCGAAATTCACGCCAGCCTTTGCCTGGGTGCCGGGGCTGACCTACACCATGGACTACTTGTGGGATCCCTCCACCCGCACCGTCGACTTCAAGATCCTCGACAGCGCCGGCAACGTGCTTGAGCGGATCACCGACCGGGCCAACGTGAACCGGATGAACGTCGAAGCGGGAGAGGATCTCACTCTCGACTTCAGCACCCAGCAGGGCCAGAACCCGAACGAGCCTTCGACTTTCGGTTGGAACTACTCGGACCTGATCGTGGAAGTCTGGCAGTAGACGGAGTCTTCGGAGATCCTGCATACCCTGGAGGCCGGCGCGCATGCGTCGGCCTTTCGCTATTCCTCCTGGAGGTCATCGAATGAGAGCCGTTGCTTCTCGGGTAGTCGTGGCGACGGTCCTGGCCCTTGTCGCGGTCAGCTCCGCGCACGCCGGCGCGGTCTACGTGCCCCTGGCCAAGGACGTCGTCGTCAACGGAATTCGCTACCAGACCCAGATCTGGGTCTCGAACAAGGGCGAGTCCGCCCAAACCTTCACCACCTTTTTCATCCCCACCGAGACGGACGGCACGGTTCGTACCGGCGCACCGGACCGAGCCTCCTTCACCGTCGGGCCCCGTTCGACGCTGCAGCTGACCGGTGTAGCACCGGTGAACGAAAACGGCATGCTGGAGATCGACGGCGCGGCCCAGATCGTGGTGCAGCCCAAGGTAGTGGCGACTGTCAACAGCACCGAGAAGCTGGGCGCCGCTGTCCCCGTGGTCTCCTCGGACAATCTCTTCGCTGCGAACGGCTCGATCAACGTGCTGAACCTCGAGCGGACCTCGGTCCGCCAGACCGACTTCGTGCTCGCCAACCTCGCCCAGGAAGAGTCCACCTGCAAGGTGGCGGCCTTCCGTTTCGACGGCAGCGCGATCGGGCCGGCCGGCGTGGTCACACTCCCGGCCCTCTCCCACCGCCAGTTCACCGACGTGCTCGCCGCCCTGGGAGAGACCAACCTCGCCGCTGCCCGCATCAACGTCTCCTGCGACCAGGGCTTCTACGCCTACGCCCTGACCTTCGACACACAGCTCGGCGAGGCCACGGTGCAGTCACCCTCTTTCGGGCTCGACAGCACGCTGAGCCGGCCGGGCGACGGGCCGGCGCCGATACCAGGCTGTTCCGTAGCCGCCTTCCAGTGCTTCACCCGCCCGGGCACCTTCTTCACCCAGGTGCCGCCGGCGGTAATCAATATCCAGCAGTTCGATACCACGCCGGGCACCTACTCCAAGGTGCATTTCCGCGTCCAGGTCAAGCACGGCGGCTGGGGCACCGGTAACCTCTCGGGTCCTGGCGGCCTGTTCAGTCTCTTCTGGTTGGTGGTCGATCGCAACTTCAATCTGGTCGGCTTCTCGGTCTTCCGCAAGGCACCGCAGAACGACGTGATGTTCCGCCACGGCATCGCCATCGAGGCGACCCAGAAACCCAAGATCTTCTTCCCGGTCGAGGGCACTCCTGGGACCACTTACGTCATCGACTACACCTATAACCCGGGACAGCACACCCTCAACTACAAGTTGCTCGATCTGGCCGGCAACGTGCTGATCGACTACAACGGCGTGCCGAACGTCAACTCGCTGCAGATTCCCGATGGTTCGACGTTGCGCGCCGACTTCGGCTTCAACGAGGGCCGCAACGAGAACGAGGACCCAGGTTACGGCTGGGAGTACTCGAACCTGCTTCTCGAGACCTTCCAGTAGTCGAGAGCGCCCCCATCGTCGCACCAAGGGCCGGCCGCAGGGCCGGCCTTTTTCTTTGCCTCAAGCGACGTGGCGCTCGGCGAGGAAAATCCGCAACAGTCCCTGGAAGCGCAGCCAGATCACCCCCGCGGTGGCGAGGCCGGCGACGATCGAGAAGGCGAAGCGGGGCCAGCTCGCCGGCGGCAGCAGCAGAGCCACGCCGCCGAGCAGGGCCAGCGGCACGAGATAGATCCACAACATGTCGCCGAGCAGCTGATAGAAGGCGGGGCCGAAGAGCCGCGCCATCCGCCACCCCATCACCAGGTTGCCCACCAGGAAGAGGTTGGCCGCTGCCATCCCCAGCGCCCCCCACTCGCGGGTGAAGGCGATGCCGAAAGCGAGCAACGAAACGAGGTTCAGCAGGGAGATGGCCAGCCAGAGGCGATCCTCGCTCTTGACCTTGAGCACTTCCCCGCCCAGCTCCGAGAACACGTCCAAAAAGGGCACGAAGGCCAGTACCTTGAGCAGGGCCACCGCCGGCCCCCACTGCGAACCGAGGAAGATCGCCACCGCTTTCTCAGCGTTCCAGAACAGAAAGTAGCCGGCGGTGACCTCGAAAAACATCAGGAAGAGAGTACCCACCCGAAAGGCGACGGCGAAGCGCTCGGGGTCGTGCCGGTACTCCACCAGGGCCGGCACCAGGGCCCGTGGGAAGACCACCTGCCGTACCAGGAAGGCCAGGCCCCAGGCTCGGGTGTAGTAGCCGACCTCCTCCACCGCCAAGTAGGAACCGACGATGAAGGCGTCCACGTAGCGCACCCCCTGGAGGGCGATCCACACCAGAAACAGGGTGTTGCTCTGGCGTAGCAGCTGCGGGATCAGCTGCCGATGGACGTCCAGGGGGAAGCGGCCCCAGGCCCGCCGCCAGACCAGGGCGGCGAAAAGGGCGGCGCCGGCGAGGTCGGCGATCACCAGGCTCCAGGCCCCCCAGCCGAACAGGGCAAGACCGATGGCCACACCCGCCACCACCACGCCCCGGCCGATCTCCGGCAGCACCAGTCGGCCGATGGCCAGCTCGCGCTCGAAGAAGACCTTGGGCGCCGCGGCGATGCCATCGAGGAGCACCCAGAAGGCGAACACCCGCAGCACCGCCGGCAGCCCCTCGCTCCAGGCCGCTGCCAGGGGTGCCCCGAGGACCAGCGCCGCGGTCATACCCACGCCGGAGATCAGGCTGAAGGCGAGCACCGTGCCGTAGGGCTTGCGCTCGTCGCGCATCAGGTGGAAGGGCAGGCCGAGGTCGCGCAGGGCGGAGGCCACGATCACCACCCGCAGGGCCAGCTCGTAGACGCCGTGGTCCTCGGGGATCAGCAGGCGGGCGAGCAACACCCGCGAGCCGAAAGTCACCACCATGCGCACACCGAGGCTCCAGTAGCTGGCCACGGTGGAGCGCAGGAAGCGCTGGGGCACGGAAAGGGAGGCGCTCATCGGCGCGCGAAGCTTAGCCCCAATGACGCTCTGCCCGTCGCATCGAAGCTGCTGAGCGGAGGAGCCTGACATCCCGTGCTACCCTTTCCAACTTCGACAGACAACCTTCGAGGGCTGAAGTGGGGACGTTCTTGCGCCGCCGGGGACCGGCCCGTGCCCTGACCGGGCTTCTCCTGCTGGATCTGGTCTTCCTGACCCTGACCGTCGTGCACCTCAACACCCGCTTCCTGGGCGATCCCCGCTTCTCGGTCATGGAGGACTGGGGGTATGGCGAGATCCTCCAGTACGGCAAGGAGCTGGCGATCGTCCTCCTGCTCGTCCTGGCGGCGTGGCGGAGGTCCAGCCGGCCCGCCCTCGCCTGGTCCGCCCTGTTTGTCTATCTATTGCTCGACGACTCCTTGCAGCTCCACGAACGGGTGGGGGGCCGCATCGCCGCCCACCTGCCGCTCGCTCCCTGGCACGGGCTGCGCCCGCAGGACCTCGGCGAGCTCGCCGTCAGCTTCGGCGTGGGGGCGGCCCTGCTCGGCTTGGTGGCTCTGACCCACCGAGACAGCGCCCCCGAAGCTCAGCAAGCCTCCCGGCGCCTCTTCGTGGCGGTCGCTCTGCTCGCGTTTTTCGGAGTCGTCCTCGATCCGCTTCACGTGATGTTGGACCAGGGCACCTTGAGCGACTTGCTGGGTCTGCTCGAGGACGGCGGCGAGATGGTCGTGATGAGCGGGATCGTCGGCCTCTGCCTCGAGCCGCTCGTCCCGGCACCGTCCCGCTCGTCCCGAGACCGTCGCTGAGTCTGGCCCGACGGCGATGAGATGGCCCCCGAAAGGAGGCCCGCTCATGAATCCGATCGCGTCGCCCGTTCCCGTCGAGGCCCAGGCTCCCGCCACCACGAAGACTCGGGCGCTTTCGGCTGGAGTCGCCCTGGTCGCCGCTCTGGCAGTGGCCAAGCTGCTCCTCCACCTGCTCACGACCGGCCGCTTCGGCTACGACTTCTTCGTCGACGAGCTCTACTACCTGGCCCTGGGTGAGCACCTGGCCTGGGGCTTCGTCGACGTGCCTCCCCTCTTCCCGGCCCTGACCGCCCTGGTGCGGGCCCTGCTCGGCGAGTCCCTGCTTGCCGTTCGCCTGGTGCCCGCGCTGGCCGGCGCCGCGCTGGTGTTGGCCACCGGCCTCTTCGCCCGCCGGCTGGCGGGCGGGCGGGTGGCGATGGGCCTCGCCGCCCTGGGCGTGCTCGCGGCGCCGATCTTCCTCGCCATGCACAGCTTCCACACCATGAACGCCCTCGAGCCCCTGTTCTGGCTCGCGGCGGCCTGGCTGCTGGTGCGCATCCTCGACGGCGAGAATCCGCGGCTGTGGCTCGCTTTCGGGACGGTCGCCGGCCTCGGCCTGCTCAACAAGCACTCCATGGCCTTCTTCGGCGTGGCCGTGGTCGCCGGCCTGGTCGCCACGCCGGCTCGCCGGGTCTTCCGCGAGCGCTGGATCTGGCTAGGTGGCCTGGTGGCTCTGGCCATCTTCCTGTCCAACCTGGTCTGGGTGGTCACCCACGGCTTCCCGCACCTTCAGGTTCTGGCCCAGGTGGCCGAGGACGGCCGCAACGTCTCGCTGCCTCCCTGGCTGTTCCTGGCCCAGCAGGCCCTGATGCTCCATCCCCTCTCCTTGCCCCTCTGGCTCGGGGGCCTCGGCTTCTTCCTCCTCCCCGGCGAGGGCAGCCGCTGGCGGCCTCTGGGCATCGCCTACCTGGTGACCCTGGCCCTCATGCTCCTGCTCGACGGCCGCGTCTACTACCTGGCGCCGGCCTACCCGATGCTCCTCGCGGCTGGCGGCGTGGCCCTGGAGCGCTGGGCCCACCGCCTGGCCCGGGGCTGGCTGCTGCCGGCCTACGGCGGCGTCCTCGCCCTGGGCGGCGCCGCCCTCGCCCCCCTCTTCGTGCCCCTGCTGCCCCCGCAGACCCTGATCCGCTATTCCGAGGCCACCGGCCTCACCCAGCCGCGGATCGAGAGCCACCGCCTGGGCCCCCTGCCCCAGCTCATGGCCGATCGCTTCGGCTGGCGGGAGATGGCACAGGAGGTGGCACAGGAGGTGGCGCGGGTGTACCACGCCCTGCCCCCCGAGGAGCGGGCGGTGGCGGCGGTGTTCGGCCAGAACTACGGCCAGGCCGGGGCGATCGACCTCTTCGGGCCGGAGCTGGGCCTGCCCAAGGCGATCTCCGGCCACCTCGCGTACCATGACTGGGGACCGCGAAGCAGCCGAGGCGAAGTGGTGATCGTGATGGACGACGACCGCGAGACGCTCGAGCGCCTGTTCGAGGAGGTCGAATGGGCTGGCCGGTTCGAGCACCCCTACTCGATGCCCCACCAGCACTTCGACCTCCACGTCTGCCGTCGTCTCAAGATGCCGATCGAAGAGCTCTGGCCCCAGGTCAGGAAATGGCGGTGAGGACGTGACGGTGAGGCGGCGCGAGCTGCTGCCATGGCTGGCGGCTGTGCTGGCCATCGGTCTCCTGATGTTCTGCTATCGCTACCTCGGGGCCCTGGCGGAAGGCGAGGTGCTCGACTTCCGGCGGCCCCTGGTCAACGAGATGACCGGCTCGCTCGGTGCGGGCCTGCTCTTCTTCGGGGTGCGCGCCCTCACCCGCCGCTTCCCCCTGAACGGCCCGGCCGCCTGGCGTCACCTGCCGCTATACCTGGCGGCCTTGGCCGTCTTCGCGATGCTCCACACCTCCTTCATGTGGGCCTCGCGTTCGCTGCTCTACCCCCTCTTCGGGCTGGGTGGCTTCGACTACGGCCGCATGCCCCTGCGCTACGCCATGGAGCTGCCGATCCAGGCGATCATCTTCACCCTCATGGTCGCCACGCTCCACGCCGCCGCGGCCTTCCGTGAGGCACGGGAGCGCGAGCTGCGCTCCGCCCAGCTCGCCGAGAGCCAGGCTGGCGAGCTGGGCTCGC
>JBIOYC010000105.1:0-13212 GCA_044869955.1 Thermoanaerobaculia bacterium
CTCGTGCCGGCTCGATCGAGGAGATCTACGAGACCTCGAGCCGTGGCCCCGCGCAAGACGGCCGCTGGGTGCCCACCGTGGCGGCTCCCGGTGTGATGATCGCCTCGGCGAGGGCGGACAGCGCGACGCAGAACTGTGGCGCCACGGCCATCCCGGGCACCGGCGGCCTCTATGCCTTCTGCCAGGGCACCAGCATGGCGGCCCCCCACGTCGCTGGGGTGATCGCTCTCTTCGTCGAGCGCTACCGGGCGGAGCACGACGGGGAGGACCCCAGCCCGGCTCTGGTGCGGGCGATGGTGGTGGCCACCGCCGTGGACCTCGGCGAGCCCGACGTGCCCAACGGGGCGGAGGGCTGGGGACGGATCCACTTGACCGAGATGGTGGCGCCGTCGCGCCCGGTGCTGATGTTGGACGAGGTCGACGATCTCACGGAGAGCGATGAGGACCTGGAGCTGACCGTCGCCGTGGCGGATCGGACGCGCCCGCTGATCGTCACCCTCGCGTGGACGGACGCCCCCGGGGCGCCCGGTGCCGATCCCGCCCTGGTCAACGACCTCGACCTGAGCGTGCAGACCGCCGGCCGCACCTTTCATGGCAACCACTTCGCGGGGGGCGTCTCGGTCGAAGGTGGGGATCCGGACCGCCGCAACAACCTCGAGAACGTCCGCGTGCCCTCGGCCGGCGGCTTCGCCACGGTCCGGGTCACGGCCTTCCAGATCGCCGGCAACGGCGTCCCAGGCAATGGCAAATCCCTCGATCAGGACCTCGCGCTGGTGTGCTGGAATTGCAGTGAGGCCATGCCCCTTTTCTCGGACGACTTCGAGAGTGGGGACCTCTCCGGCTGGCCGGCCGTGGTCACCTCCTCGCCTTCCTTTTGGTAAGATCCGGCAGCTTTCATTCCGACGCACAGCGACGGCCCCGGATTCGAACGGGACCGGAAGCTCCAGAAAGGGGAGTCATTCGTGAGAAGGTCCCTCGGCTCTTTCGTCCTGGCCCTGGCGTGGATCGGCTTGCTTTTCGCCGCCGCTCCCACTCTCGCCGAGGAGCGGGACGCGTATCAGATCCGCTTCCACTCCTTCCGTTTCGATCCTCTTCGTGAGGGCACGCCGCAGCTCGAGGCGAGCGCCACGGCGAATGCCCAGGCCCCCGGTTTCCGGCTGGTGCAGTTCGTCGGTGCGGTGCGCCAGGAGTGGCTGGACGGTCTGCGCGCACAGGGCGCCCGGCTGCTCCAGTACTACCCCCACCACACCTACCTTGTCTGGTCCTCGGGAGCGGCCCTGGATGCGGCGGTCGAGGCCCTTCCCTTCGTGCGCTGGCAGGGCCCCTTCCAGCCTGGCTACAAGATTGCCGATGACCTGGCCGGCCGCGCTGGACTGATCAGCAACGTCGACGTGCACTTCTACAACAGCGGCGACGTGCAGGCCACCGTCGAGGCGCTGGCGCGGGCCGGTGCCACGGTCGTCCAGCACCACCCGGCACAGCCGGACAAGGCCTTCTTCGACGCCATCGTGCGCGTGGACGCGGCCGACCTCGCCGGCCTGGCGCAGATCCCCGAGGTCCTGTCGATGAGCTTCCAGGGCCCGAGGCCGATCCTCGACGACGAGATGTCGGACCAGATCCTCGCCGGCAACCATCCTGGCGGCATTCCCGTCACCGGCTACAACGCCCATCTCGCCACTCTGGGCGTGGACGGCACCGGAGTCATCTGGGCGACCGTCGACACCGGCGTCGACTACGACCACCCGGATTTTGCCGGACGCATCGTCGGCGGCCACGATTTTCCCGGTGCCTGCTCGTTCGCCGGCCAGCCGGGTAGCGATTGCAGCGGAGGTGGCCACGGCACTCACGTGACCGGCATCATGGGTGGCGATGCCGCGGCGGGGTTCACCGACGGCAGCGGCTTCCTCTACGGTCTCGGGGTGGCCCCCAACTACAGCATCTTCGCCATGAACTCCCTCACCGCTTCAGGGACCATCTGGCCTCCCGCCGGCGGCTGGCAGGAGCACTCGAAGCAGGCCGTGCTCGGCAGCGCCGTGGGCGGCAACAATTCCTGGACCACCGGTGAAGGCACCAACCACGGCTACCAAGCCTCCGAGCGCACCCACGACTTCATGGTGCGTGACGGCAACTTCGACACCGCCGGTGCGGCCGAGCCCTTCATCGAGGTCTTCTCGGCGGGCAACTCTGGTCCGGGCAGCAACTCCCTGACCGCGCCCAAGGAAGCCAAGAACCTGATCATCGTCGCCAGCTCGGTCAACAACCGCGTCGGCAGCATCGAGAACATTTCGAGCTTCTCGAGCCGCGGGCCGGCCGCCGACGGTCGTCGCGTGCCGACCATCGCGACCCCTGGCGAGCAGATCGCGTCCGCGCGCAACGACCTGGGTGGCAGCTGCTCGACGGCGATCGGCGGCACCTCCAACTTCTACGCCTTCTGCTCCGGCACCAGCATGGCGTCCCCCCACGCTGCCGGCGCGGTGATCCTGATCACCCAATGGTGGCGGACCTTCGCCGAGGGCGGTGCCGATCCCAGCCCCGCGATGGCCAAGGCCCTGCTGGTCAACAACGCGGTCGACATGGGCACGGCCGACCGCTGGAACAACGCCGAGGGCTGGGGCCGGGTCAACATCACCCGCACCATCACTCCCGACGTTCTGGTCGAGTACTGGGACCAGAGCGACGTCCTGGACAACACCGGAGAGAGCTTCACCGTGACGCTGGGCGTACCCGACCCGGCCAAGCCGGTCCGCATCACCCTCGCCTGGTCGGACGCGCCGGGCGCCGTGGGCGCCAACCCGGCCCTGGTCAACAACTTGAACCTGAGCGTGGTGGACGGCGCCAGCACCTATCTCGGCAACGTCTTCTCGGCCGGCTGGTCGACCACCGGCGGCAGCGCCGATACCCTCAACAACCTCGAGAACGTCTTCATCCAGAGCCCGACGGGCGGGGCCATCGACATCACCATCAACGCCGCCGCGATCAACGGCGACGGCATCCCCCTGGCGGGCGACGGCACGGACCAGGACTTCGCCCTGGTCTGCTCCAACTGCGACCTGCAGCCGGACTTCAGCCTCGCCTCCCCGGGCACCCAGAGCGTCTGCGCTCCGACCGATGCGGTGTACACCATCAACGTTGGCCAGATCGAGGGCTACACCGACCCGGTGACCCTGTCGCTGGCGGGCAACCCGGCCGGCACCTCGGTCGGCTTCACGACCAACCCGGTGACGCCGCCTGGCTCCTCGACGATGACCATCTCGAACACCGGCTCCGCCACCGGTGGCTCCTACTCGATGACGGTCACCGGCACCGCGGCCGGGCCCAACGTCAAGAACCGCACGGCGGGCCTCAATCTGTTCACCGCCTCGCCGAGCGCCCCGGCGCTCAATCTGCCGGCTGACAACGCCACCAACGTGGCGGTCGGCCCCACTCTGGAGTGGACGGCCTCGCCGGAGGGTGGCACCTACACCGTCGAAGTGGCGACCGACGCCGGTTTCACCAACATCGTCTCGACCGCCTCCGGCATCACCGGCACGCAGCACACCGTGACGCCGGCCTTGAGCACCAACACCGAGTACTTCTGGCGCGTGCGCGGCTCCAACACCTGCGGCACGGGCTCGTTCGCGGCGGCCTTCTCCTTCACCACCGTACCGGCTCCGGGCGACTGCTCGGCCGGCGCGACGGCGACCACCAGCTTCACCGAGGGCTTCGAGGCCGGCGCGACCGGCTGGAGCTCGAGCGGTACGGGCAACACCTGGGCGGCTTCCTCGGCCCGGGTCCACTCGGGCACGACCTCCTGGAAGGCGGTGGATCCCACGACCGTGTCGGATCAGCTGCTGGTGTCACCGCCGATCGATCTCCCGTCTGCTACCGAGCTGCCGATCACCCTTCAGTTCTGGAATCATCAGACCTTCGAGGACCGGACCGCCGGTTGCTGGGACGGCGGCGTGCTCGAGATCACCAACAACGGTGGCTCGACCTGGACGCGGCTCGAGGCCCAGCTGCAGACCGATCCCTACGACGGTCCGTTCGGCTCCGGGAACCCGCTCGAGGGTCAGAACGGCTGGTGCGGTGATCCGCAGGACTGGCTCAACTCGATCGTCGACGTCAACGCATGGGCCGGCCAGACCGTCCAGTTCCGCTGGCGCGTGGTCTCCGACGGCTCGGTGGGTCGTGAGGGCTGGTACGTCGACGACGTGAAGATCCAGTCTTGCACCACCCTGATCTTCGCCGACGGCTTCGAGTCCGGGGACACCGCGGCCTGGTCGCTGACGGTGCCGTAGAGTCTCACGGCGAAGC
Source organism: Thermoanaerobaculia bacterium (assembly GCA_044869955.1). GTDB lineage: Bacteria > Acidobacteriota > Thermoanaerobaculia > Multivoradales > SZUA-115 > CALMKX01. The sequence continues at coordinate 4,294 of JBIOYC010000105.1, forward strand.
CGTAGGGGCGGAGCATGCTGCGCCCCTACCTCGCCGCGAGCCACGGGGCGCACCACGGTGCGCCCTGTTCTTTTTCGGGCTACTGCGCGAAGACCTTCACGGTCCGCCCGATGGTGTCCATCATCTGGCGGAGGTGGTCGTAGTCGGGATGGCGGAGGCGGGCCCAGGCGTTGGCCATGTAGCCGTTGGCGACGGGCTGGGTGGGAGTACCGGCGGGAGGGAAGTGTGCGTCGATCACCCACTCCCCGTATTGGCGGTTGATCTCGTCGAGACCCTGGTAGCCCGCGATGCGCCCGTCTCGATCGGGGCGAAGGGCGATCATGCCGGCCGCGAAGCGACGGGAGGGGAGGCGGTCCGGACGGCCGTGCACGATCGCCATCGCCCACTCCCGGTAGAGGTCGAAGTCGTTGGCTGCGCAGTAGATGTCCCACTGGGCCTGGCCGGTGGGCCGGCAGCCGATCTCCGAGAAGCGCAGGCCCTTGGGGCCGTAGAACCACTCCATGTGGGTGGCGGAGGTGCCGATTCCCAGGGCTTCGATCACACGCCGACCCATCGCCTTGATCTCGTCGTAGCCGGCCGCTTCCATCCGGTTGGTGCTCACCACCTGGGGCGAGATCCATCGCTCGCGCATGGCCTCGAGCACGTTGGGGTAGTAGTGCGAGATGAACTCGTGGACTACCCGGCCGCTCACGGCGACCGTGTCGTAGAAGCCCTCGTGCCCCTCGATGAACTCCTCGACGGCGATCGAGGCCCCATGGCCGAGGCCCATGGCGTGCAGGGCGGCCTCGAGCTCCCGGGGGTTGTCGACTCGGCTGGTGCCCGACGCCCCGGCGCTGCTCCGGGGCTTCAGGATGAGGGGAAAGCCCACCTCCTCGGCGAAGCGCCACGCTTCCTCCGGCTCCGAGACGGCGGCCGACTGGGCGCAGGGCACACCGGCGCGGCGCAGGGCCTCCTTCATGGCCGGCTTGTCCCGGCAGAGCCAGGCGGTACGCACCGAGGTGCCGGGGATGCCGGTCGCCTCACGGACCTTCGCCGCCGGCATCACGTGGGCTTCGATGGTCGCCTCCAGACGATCGACCCAGTCCTTGCCCTGAGCCCGGCGCACCGCCGCCAGCAGGGCACGCTCGTCCACCACCGAAGGGACCTGCTCATAGCCGTGGAGGTACTGGCGGACCTCGTGGGGCAGGTGCTCGCGCGGGGTCTCCCCGATCGCGGTGACCCGGGCGCCGACCTCGGCCAGTCCACGAACGAAGCTGCGTTGGTAGTTGGGGAAGCAGGGTTCGACGAAGAGGACGTGCATGGCGCCTCCCGTGGCTCGACTCAGGTGCGGTCCACCCAGTAGTTGGGAGCTTCCTTGGTGATCACCACGTCGTGGGCATGGCTCTCCTTGAGACCGGCCGAGGTGATCTGGACGAAGCGCGCTTCCTGGCGCAGCTGCTCGATGGTGCCGCAGCCGGCCAGCCCCATGCCCGAGCGCACGCCGCCGGTGAGCTGGAGCAGGACCTGGTGCACGCCGCCCTTGTACGGCACCATCCCCTCGATTCCCTCGGGGACCATCTTGGAGAGGGGAGCTCCGCCGTCTTGGAAGTAGCGATCGGCGCTGCCACGGCTCATCGCGGAGAGCGACCCCATGCCGCGGTAGGCCTTGTAGGTCCGGCCCTGGTAGAGGATCGTCTCGCCCGGGCTCTCCTCGGTGCCGGCGAGCAGGGAGCCGATCATCACCGAGGAAGCTCCGGCCACCAGGGCCTTGGTGATGTCGCCCGAGAATTTGATGCCGCCGTCGGCGATCACCGGCACGCCCCGGGGAGCAGCCACCTCGACGCAGTCCATGATCGCCGTCACCTGAGGCAGGCCGGCGCCGGTGACGATCCGAGTGGTGCAGATGCTGCCCGGCCCGATGCCCACCTTGATCGCGTCCACTCCCCGATCGAGCAGGGCTTGGGCGCCCTCGCGGGTGCCGACGTTGCCGGCGATCAGGGCCACCTCGGGGAAAGCCTCTCGGAGGCGGGCCACCGCGTCGAGCACGCCTTTGCTGTGGGCGTGGGAAGAGTCCACCACCAAGACGTCGACCTTGGCGTCGACCAGGGCCCGGGCCCGGTCGAGGTCCTCACGGCTGGCGCCCACGGCGGCGGCCACCCGCAGCCGGCCGAGCTCGTCCTTGCAGGCGGTGGGATACTCGGTGGTCTTCTGGATGTCCTTGACCGTGATCAGACCCTTGAGACCGCCGTTCTTGTCGACCACCAGCAGCTTCTCGATGCGGTGGCGGTGGAGCAGGGCCTTGGCCTCCTCGAGCGTGGTGCCCTCGGGAACCGTGACCAGGTTCTCCTTGGTCATCAGCTCGCCGATCTCCTTCTCGAGGTTGGTCTCGAAGCGCAGGTCGCGGTTGGTGAGGATGCCCACCAAATGGCCCTCGGCGTCGGTCACCGGCACGCCGGAGATCTTGTAGCGCGCCATCACCGCCAGGGCTTCGTGGATTCTCTGGTGGGGACGCATGGTGACCGGGTCGACGATCATGCCGGCCTCACTGCGCTTGACCTTGTCCACCTCGCCGGCTTGCTGGTCGATGGGCAGATTCTTGTGCAGGACCCCGATGCCTCCGTCCTGGGCCAGGGCGATGGCGAGGCGTGACTCGGTGACCGTGTCCATGGCCGCCGAGACGATCGGCATGTTGAGCTGGATGGTGCGGCAGAGCTGGGTTCCAAGGTCGACCTGGGCAGGGTGGGTCTCCGAGTAGCCCGGGACGATCAGCACGTCGTCGAAGGTGAGGGCTAGACGGGGTGCCTTGTGGACCATGAAGCCGCCTTTCCGTGAGGGGGAGGAGCCGAGGAGAGTCGCAGCGAAAAGACTCTAACAGATCGAGGTGAGGCGGCGAACGCCCCACCGGCGGGCGCCGGCGGGGCGGGGGAGGCGGGGTCAGCTCGCCGCCTGCGCGGCGCCATGGCACTTCTTGTACTTCTTGCCCGACCCGCACCAGCAGGGGTCGTTGCGACCTACCTTGGGCTCCTTCTTGGTCACCGAGACGCTGATCTGTGGCGGTGCCGACGACTTGGCCGGGGCAGAGAGCTGCAAGCTGCCCGGCCCCCGGGCGGCCCGCCGGCGCTCCTGCTCGGCGAGCTGCTCCTCGCTCACGGGCTCCTGGCGGAACAGGGTCTTCAGGATGGAGTCCTCGATCCGTTCCTTCATGCCCTGGAAGAGGTCGTAGCTTTCCCGCTTGTACTCCTGAAGCGGGTCCTTGCCGGCATAGCCGCGCATGCCGATGCCCTCTTTCAGATGGTCGAGGGCGAGCAGGTGGTCCTTCCAGGAGAAGTCCACGATCCGCAACATCACCGAGCGCTCGAACAACCCCATCAGCTCGGGACCGAGCCGCTCGGCCTTCTCGTCGTACTTGCCGGCCACCAGCTCCACCAGGCGATCGCGCAGCTCATCCGCCCCCAGCTCCTTGAGGGCGAGGCCGCTCTGGTGGAGGTCGATGTCGAAGTAGGCCAGGATGTCGATGGCCAGCTCGGAGAGGGTCCAGTCCTGAGGGTCGGCCTTCTCGGGGCAGTGGGCGTCGACCAGTTGCTCGATCAGCTCGGTGGCGATCCCCACCACGTAGTCGCGGCCCTCACGGCCTTCGAGGACGTCGCGACGAAGCTGGTAGATCGCCTCCCGCTGCTTGTTCATCACGTCGTCGTACTCGAGGAGGTGCTTGCGGACCTCGAAGTTGCGACCTTCGACCTGCTTCTGGGCGCGCTCGATCGAGCGGCTGACCATACGGTTCTCGATCGCCTCGCCCTCTTCCATGCCGAGGCGGCCCATCAGGCTCTTGACCCTCTCGGTGGCGCCGAAGATGCGCATCAGGTCGTCCTCGAGCGAGAGGTAGAAGCGGGACGAGCCCGGGTCGCCCTGGCGGCCGGAACGGCCGCGCAGCTGGTTGTCGATGCGGCGGGACTCGTGCCTTTCGGTGCCGAGGATGTGCAGGCCGCCGGCCGCCACCACCTGGTCGCGCTCGCGCAGGGTCAGCTGCCGGTAGCGTTCGAGGGCCTCCGCGTAAGCCTCCGGCTCGGTCTCGGGGTTGGCCTCGGCCTTGGCCTGGCCTTCGGCGTTGCCACCGAGGACGATGTCGGTGCCGCGGCCGGCCATGTTGGTGGCGATGGTCACCGCCCCCTTGCGCCCGGCCTGGGCCACGATCGGGGCTTCACGCTCGTGGAACTTGGCGTTGAGAACGACGTGCTTGATGCCCTTGCGCTTGAGCATCGCGGCGATCATCTCGCTCTTCTCGATCGAGACCGTGCCGACCAGCACCGGTTGACCGCGCTCGTGGCAGTCCGCGATCTCCTCGACCACGGCTTCCCACTTCTCGCCGGCGGTGCGGTAGACCAGGTCGGCGCGGTCGTCGCGGATCATGGGCCGGTTGGTGGGCACCACGATCACGTCCAGCTTGTAGATCTGGCTGAACTCGGCCGCCTCGGTGTCGGCGGTGCCGGTCATGCCCGCAAGCTTGCTGTACATCCGGAAGTAGTTCTGGAAGGTGATGGTGGCGAGGGTCTGGTTCTCGCGCTCGATCTTGACCCCCTCCTTGGCTTCGACCGCCTGGTGCAGGCCGTCGGACCAGCGCCGCCCGGGCATCATGCGGCCGGTGAACTCGTCGACGATGACGACCTTGCCGTCCTTGATCAGGTATTCGACGTCGCGCTTGTAGAGGGAGTGGGCGCGCAGGCTCTGGTTGACCCCGTGGAGAATCTCCATGCTGCTCGGGTCGTAGAGGTTGTCGACTCCCAGCAGCTTCTCGACCTTGGCTACGCCGTCGTCGGTCAGGGTGGCGGAGTGGGCCTTCTCGTCGACCAGGAAGTCGCCGGTGGTGTGCTTGCTGCCGTCCTTCTCCTCGATCTCCTCACCCCGGACCAGCTTGGGGATGATGCGGTCGATCCGGTAGTACTTGTCGGTCGACTCCTCGGAGGGGCCGGAGATGATCAGCGGGGTGCGCGCTTCGTCGATGAGGATCGAGTCCACCTCGTCGACGATGGCGAAGTGGTGCCCGCGCTGGACCATCGACTCGAGGTCGAACTTCATGTTGTCGCGCAGGTAGTCGAAGCCGAGCTCGTTGTTGGTGCCGTAGGTGACGTCCGAGTTGTAGGAGCGCTTGCGCTCGGAGTCCGAGAGGTCGTGCTGGATGACGCCCACCGAGAGGCCGAGGAAGCGGTAGATCTCCCCCATCCACTCGGCATCGCGGCGTGCCAGATAGTCATTGACGGTGACCACGTGCACGCCCTTGCCGGCAAGGGCGTTCAGGTAGACCGGGAGGGTGGCCATGAGGGTCTTGCCCTCGCCGGTCTTCATCTCGGCGATCTTGCCCTGATGGAGCACCATGCCGCCCATCAGCTGGACGTCGTACGGACGCATGCCGACGGTACGGCGGCCGGCCTCGCGGGCGACCGCGAAGCCATAGGGGAGGATGTCGTCGAGGGTGGCTCCCTGGTCGAGGCGCTCGCGCAGCCAGGCCGTTTTGGCTTTGAGCTCACCGTCGGTGAGGGGCTTGATCTCCGGCTCGAGGGCGTTGATGGCCGCGACGGCGGGCTCTAGCTTCTTGACGTCGCGTTCGTTTTGGCTGCCAAGGACTTTCGTCAGGATCCAATTGATCATTTTTAGCTCGCAGGGGTGGCTCGCTGGGCTCGAGGTTGGAGCCGGGGGATGCAGGCCATGTGCCAGCAGCGCGCGGGCGCTGCTCGCGGAACCCGCGGAGTCTAGCAGAGGAGAGCAGCCCTACCGGGCGTCGAGGATGAAGCTCAAGGGGTCGACCGGCTTGCCGTCGACGTGCACCTCGTAGTGGAGGTGGTAGCCGGTCGAGCGGCCGGTGGTACCGACGTAGCCGATGACGTCGCCACGGCGCACCTTCTGGCCGCCTTCCACCGCGATCCGGGACATGTGGCCGTAGCCGGTGATCAGGCCGAAGCCATGGGAGACGAAGGCCGCCCGCCCGAGACCGCCCTGAACTCCAGACTTGAGCACGATTCCGTCGGCCGGGGCCAGGACGGGATGACCCGCCGGAGCCGCGATGTCGAGGCCGGGATGGAACTCCCTGCGACCGGTGACCGGATCGCGCCGATAGCCAAAGCCGCTGGTGTAGATCCCCCGCACGGGCGCGATCGAGGGGGTGGAGGAGACCATCAGGCTGCGCTCGTCGAGCAGCGTCTCCACCTGGTCCAGCCGGCCCTCGATCGAGAGGGAGCGGGCCTCGAGAGCCTGCAGGTAGGCCTCGTACTGGTCGATGTCGCCGATCACCTCGCCGCCAATGCCGGCGCGGTCGCCGCCCGCCTCGGCGTCGATCCCGGCGACGATGGACAGCTTCGCAGCCCGATCGTCGAAGGTCTCGATCTGTTGCTCGAGGCGCTTGAGGCTGGATTCGAAGCTCTTGCGGAGGTCCTGCAGGGTCTGGTTCTCTTGCCGCAGCTTGGCGAGCTCGCCCTGGTCGACGGCGTTCCGCAGAGCAGACCAGAGAAGCCCGCCCGCCGCCAGGCTGATCGCCACGACGCCGGCCACGACCAGCTTCAGCTGGCGAGGAGTGATCTGCCACTTGCGCAGCCTGGCCCGGGAATGCGGCACCAAGATTACAGTGTGGCAACGATCACGCATCGTGCTCTCAGCGGCTCCAGTCTGGGTTGATTGAGTCCGGTGACGACGGAAACTGGGACATTCTAGTGATGCTCAGCGGAATGTCAACCTCCGCGGAACGGAGCCGTTTTATGCTGAAAGCACATCACGTGATGGGAAGTGGCTCGGAACACGGCCCCGGCGCGAGCAGATCCGCGAAAAGGGCGGGATTTCTGCGGTTTCCTGCGGCAGCTCAGAGGCCGAACGGGTAAGTCCCGGTCTGTCCGCGCTCCTCTGCGGTGGAGAGAGGGCCCGGCCTCGGTCTCGCGGCAGAGGCAGACGAGCCACACCGCACCAGGGGATAGGCGGCCGACGTGCTAGGCTACGAAATCGTCATGAAACCCTTTGAGCGACTCTTGCAGCCGCTTGTTCGGGACCGCCGCGACGCCGAGCTTCGGCCGGCGTCGTGGGACGAGGCCCTGAGCCGGGTGGCGGCGGGATTTTCCGCCGCCGTCGCCGCTCAGGGCCCACGGGCGTTCGGGCTCTTCAGCTGCTCGAAGAGCACCAACGAGGTGAACTACCTCGCTGGCAAGTTCGCCCGGGTCGTCCTCGGCTCGAACAACATCGACAGCTGCAACCGTACTTGACACGCCCCCAGCGTCGCCGGTCTGGCGACGGTCTTCGGCATGGGCGGAGGCACGAGCTCCTACCAGGAGATCGAGGAGACGGAGTGCATCCTCCTCTGGGGCTCGAACGCTCGGGAGACGCACCCGATTTTCTTCCACCACCTGCTCAAGGGGGTGAGGAACGGGGCGAGCCTGATCGCCATCGACCCGCGGCGGACCTCGTCCGCGCAGTGGGCTGACCTGTGGACCGGCCTCGACGTCGGCACGGACATCGCCCTGGCCCATACCGTGGCGCGGGAGATCATCCATGCCGGCCTCTATCACCGAGAGTTCATCGAAAACGCCACGACCGGTTTCGAGGCCTACCGTGCCGCCGTGGAGCCCTGGACTCTCGAACGAGGAGCCGCCGAGACGGGCGTGCCGGCCGAGGCGATTCGCGAGATCGCCCACCGCTTCGCCACGGCGAAGCGGGCCATGATCTGTTGGACCCTCGGCATCACCGAGCACCACACCGCGGTCGATAACGTCCTGTCGTTGATCAACCTCGCCCTGCTCACCGGCCACGTCGGCCGGTGGGGCTCGGGGATCAATCCTCTGCGGGGCCAGAACAACGTCCAGGGCGGCGGCGACATGGGTGCCCTGCCGGATCGTCTGCCGGGCTTCCAGCACGTGGAGAAGGACGAGGCGAGGGCGAAGTTCGACCGCGCCTGGGGCACCACGGTCCCGCCCCAGCGGGGCTGGCATCTCTCCGGGATGTTCGACGCCATGGAGAGAGGTGAGCTCCGAGCCCTCTACGTCATCGGTGAGAACCCGGTGCAGTCCGAGGCCGACCAGGAGCGCGCCCAGCACCTGCTGTCGAAGCTCGACTTCCTGGTCGTCCAGGACTTGATGTTGACCGGCACTGCCCGGATGGCCGACGTGGTGCTGCCGGCCGCGGCGGCCTGGTGTGAGACCGAGGGCACCGTGACCTCGAGCGAACGGCGGGTGCAGCGGGTGCGGCGGGCACTGCCGCCGCCCGGGGACGCTCGTGACGACCTGTGGATCCTCGCCGACCTCGCCCGCAGGATGGGCCACGACTGGGGGGAGCCGTCAGCCGAGTTGGTGTGGAACGAGCTGCGCACCCTCTCGCCGGTGCACGCCGGGATGAGCTACGGGCGGCTCGAGGCCCTGGGCGGCCTGCAGTGGCCCTGCTACGACGAGGCTCACCCGGGCGAACGCTTCCTCCACAGTCGACTCTGGGAGAGGCCGGTCAAGGGTCCAAGGGCACCCTTCAGCGTGGTCGAGCACGAGCTGCCGCTCGATCAGCTGGACGCGGAGTTTCCCCTGCGCCTGACCACCGGCCGGCGTCTCGAGGACTACAACACCGGCGTCCAGACGGCGGCCTACGCTTCGCCGGTGCGCCGGGGTGAGACCCTCGACCTCTCCCCGGAGGACGCCCTGCGCCTGGGTCTCGCCGCCGGAGAGCGGGTGCGGGTGCGTTCGCGCCGCGGCGAGGTGATCGCGCCGGTCCACATCGATCCGGGGCTGCGCCCGGGCCTGACTTTCATGACCTTCCACTTCCCTGAGGACGTGGCGACGAACCAGCTGACCATCGACGCCGTGGATCCGAAGTCGGGGACCGCCGAATTCAAGGCCACGGCGATCCGCATCGAGCGCCTGGAGGCCTGAGGAGAGAGGAAGGCCGGGTGGATCTGCACATCGTGGGCGGGGAGCCGACCGAGGC
>JBIOYC010000106.1:0-4987 GCA_044869955.1 Thermoanaerobaculia bacterium
CCTGGGCGGCGCGAGCTTCGCCTTCCAGCCCCTTCTGGCACCGCCGGCGATCACCGTGGACGGCGCGACCGTGGCTCCGGACGGCACCTCGGCCAGCCTGGCGGTCACCGCCGGCGCGAGCGCCACCGGCCTCTTCGTCCTGGTGGCCAGCTCGAGCGGGGGCAGCTCGACCACGCTGCCCTCAGCCTCCAACACCCTGCGGGTGCTCTCCCCCGGGGCCGACGACGACCTCGACGGCCTGACCAACGCCGACGAGCGCAGCCGGGGCACCGATCCCCTGGACGGCGACAGCGATGACGACGGCTTCGGCGACGGCGACGAGGTGGCGAGCGGCTCCGACCCCCTGAGCCCGGCCAGCCGGCCGGTCGATCCTTTCGCCTCGGTGGGGGAGGCCTTCCCGTCGACCCTGGCCGTGCTCGACGCGCAGGATCCGAGCGCCCCCGGCCTGCCCAACGAGGCGAGCAGCCCCGCTCTCTCGCTGCTCGACGTCACCAGCCCGGCGGCCGTCGGCCTGCCCAACGAGGCCGTGGGGCTGAGCTTCTCTCTGCTGGAGGGTGCGAGCCCGACTGCCCTGGGACTGCCGAACGAGGTGGTCGGCCTGACTTTGTCCTTGGTCGATGGTGTCAACCCCGTGGCTCCGGGGCTACCCAACGAGGCTGTGGGACCGGTTTGGAGCGTCGAGGACCAAAGCCCGCCTTGAGGATGTCGAAACACGGAGGATCGAATGATGCGCAAGCGAACCGCAACCTGGTGGAGCGCCCTCGCCCTGGCGCTGTGGACCGTGCCGGCCGGAGCCCAAACCTTCGACAGCGGCTCGAACGGCGGCGACGGCGCCCTCAACTTGACCACCCCGGGGACGATCGTCTTCGACCCGGCGAGCTTCGTTCCCGCCCTCGACCCGGACGGGGACCACGTCTTCCACTTCACCACCATCACGATCGGCGCCGGGGTGACGGTGAAGCTGAGGGCGACCAAGATCAACGCCCCGGTGTTCTGGCTGGCCCAGGGGGCGGTGACGATCAGCGGGGTGATCGATCTCGACGGGGACGTGGGGCAGAACGGCACCCTGATCTTGAACAACGGCGACCGGCGGCCGGCCGTGCCGGGCTCGGGGGGCTTTCCCGGCGGGGTGGGTGCCATGGGCAGCGCCTATCCCGCCGGAGCGGCGCAGTCGGGCGGTGGGCCGGGGGGCGGGGGCGGAGGAACGGTCAACAACAACGGCGGCGCCGCCGGCCACGCCAACCCGGGCAGCGGGTCTCTGGCCGGCCCGGCCTATGGCAATGACTTCCTGGTGCCTCTGCTGGGTGGCTCGGGAGGTGGTGGGGGAGGCCGCGACTCGGGAGGCGTGAGCACCCGCAACGGCAGCGGCGGGGGAGCCGGCGGCGGGGCGATCCTGATCGCCAGCTCGATATCGGTGACGGTCAACGGCAGCGTCCACGCCAACGGCGGCGCCGCCGGCACGGGCAACAGCGGTGGCGGCTACGGTAGCGGCGGCGCCATTCGGATCGTCGCGCCGACCTTCGCCGGCAACGGTGCCCTGGGCGCCGGCGCCAGCGGCGGGGCCGGCCAGGGGCGGATCCGCGTCGAGGCCTTCGTCCGCACCTTCACCGGCTCGTCGTCGCCCTCCGCGGTCTACGCTTCGCCGTTCGGCCTCTTCCTGCCCACCGCGCAGCCCTCGGTGCGGGTGGTGTCGATCGACGGCGTGCCGGTGCCCACCCTGCCCGACGGCAGCTTCACCCCGCCGGACGTGACCATCGACAACTCCGGGGCCTCGACGGTGGCGATCGAGGCCCGGCACGTGCCCCTTGGCACCCTCGTCAAGCTCAGCCTGTTCTCGGAGAACGCCGCCGACCAGCTGGTGGACTCGACGCCCCTGGCCGGCACCCTCGAGTTGTCCACTGCGACGGCCACGCTCGCCATCCCCTCCGGCTTCTCGCGCGGATTCGTGCGCGCGACCTGGACGCCTTGAGGTCTGCGATGAGTCTCCGAAATGGCTGGCACCCCGGTTTCCGAAGTGGCTGGCACCTCGTTTCCCGAAGTGGCTGGCACCTCGGGTGTCTGCTGGCGGCTCTGGTCACGGTGCCCCTCGGTGCCCAGCCGGCGATCACCGTGGGCCAGGCCAGCGGCGAGCCGGGGGCGACCGTGCTGGTGCCGGTGGAGCTGAGCGCGGCGGCCGGGGTAGTGGCCTTGCAGCTCGACCTGGTGAGCGACCCGGCGGCCCTGGCGGCAGGGGAGCCGAGCCCCGGGCCGGCCCTCGGCGATCACCTCCTGTCCTGGCACGAGCCCCTGGACGGGCGGCTGCGCCTGCTCTTCGATTCGCTCACCAACACCTCTCTGGCCGACGGCGACCTGGTGCTGCTGCCCTACGCCATCGCCCTTGCAGCCCCGCCCGGCTCGGTGCCCGTCACGCTCGAGCAAGTCCTGGCCGCCAACGCCCAGGCCCTGCTGGTGCCCCTCGGTACCCTGACCCCGGGGGCGGTCGAGGTGACGGCGCCGATTCCGCCGCGAGTGATGGGTGTGGCCACCGTGGCCGACACCGGCGACGGCCAGCTGGCGCCGGGGGAGGCGACGAATCGCCCCCTGACCCAGCTCCTGCTCGCCTTCAGCGAGGCCGTGGCCGATCCGGCCGGCAACGGTGACCCCGACGACGTGACCAACCCCGCCAACTACCGCCTAATGGGGGATGGGGGGGACGGCGTCTTCGGCAGCCTGGCCTGTACCTCGCCCCCCGATCCGGCGGACGTGGTGATCCCGATCGACGGAGTGCTCTACGACGGCGTCGCGCGAGTAGCCCTCCTGGCCGTCAACGGCCGCCGCGCCCTGCCTCGGGGGCTCTATCGCCTGGTCGCCTGCGGCTCGACCTCGATCGTCGACCTGCCCGGCAATCCCCTGGACGGTGACGCCGACGGCACGGGCGGCGACGATTTCGTCCTCGGCTTTGCCGTGACGGCGACCAATCTGCTCGGCAACCCCAACTTCGACGGCGACCTGGGGGGCTGGACGGTCACGGCACCGGCGCCCGTGACGGCGGCCTTCGCTGCCGACGACGCCGACGGCGCAACCACCTCGGGCTCGGCGCGCATCGAGGCCAACGAGCCGACGGTGGAGCTGGGCTCCCTGTCCCAATGCCTGGATCTGGGTCCCGGCGCCTACACGCTCAAGACCCGGGTCCGCATCGAGAGCGACGTGTCCGGCAGCCCCCGGCTCGACGGCGTGGCGACCTTCTTCGACGGCCCGGGGTGCAGCGGCGCCGTCCTCTCCGGCGAGATCGCCTCCCTGGCAGCCGGGGCCACAGACGGAGCCTGGGCGGACAGCAGCCTCGGCCGCTTCACCGCCCCACCGGCTGCTCTCTCGGCGATGGTCTCCTTGCGGGTCGCGCCCGAAGCAGCCACCGCCTTCGAGGTCGCCCTCGACCAGCCCTCAGTCGGCCCCAGCCTCCTCTTCGCTGACGGCTTCGAGACCGGGGATACTTCGGGATGGGCAGTTACCGTGCCGTAGTCGCCGGCCGGACCGCCAGCCCCGCGCTCCGGACCAGCTCCTCCCAGCCCGGCTCGCCGCGCAGGTTGTCGAAGAGGGACCAGCTCTCGAGGAAGACCACGAAGCGCGAGCGCTCCTCGACGGCCCGGGCCAGCTCGCGGAGGGCGGCCGCCTTGTCGCCCAGGCCGGCGCGGATCAGGGCCGGGTGGCTCGGGTCGACGTACTCGTGCTGGGCCCGTTGCTCCAGCTCGGTGAGGATCAATCGGGCCTCCCGCTGGTCGGCGGCCCGGCCGGACTGGGCCAGGGCTTGGCCGAGGGCTGCCTGGAGGGCGGTGGTGCCGCGGGCGGCCTCCACTGCCCGGCGTAGCTCGGCCACGGCCGCATCGAGCCGGCCCTGCTGCTGGTAGGCGTGGCCCAGGCCGAAGCGGGCGTAGGAGAAGGACGGGTCGAGCTCGAGGGTCCTCTCGAGCTGGGCGATGGCGGCCTCGGTCTTGCGCCCGAACTGCAGCACCATGCCGAGGTCGGCATTGATGATCAGCGACAGGGGGTCCAGCTCCAGGGCCCGCCGCGCTTCGGCCTCCGCCTCCCTGTGCCGGCCCAGGGCGGAGAGCAGGAAGGCGTACCACTGGTGGGCCGTCGAATAGCCCGGCTTGGTCTCGATCGCCCGGCGGAAGCCCGCCTCGGCCTGGTCGTAGCGGCGCTCGTAGACGAAGTGGGCGTAGGCCCGGCTGGTGCGCGCCTCGGCCAGCTCGGGATCGAGGGCCAGGGCTCGCTCCGCCGCGGCCACGGCCTCGGGGAAGGCGCGTACGGGGGGCTCGTTGGCGTAGAGGGGCAACAGCACGTGACAATCGGCGAGGCCGGCCCAGGCCGGGGCGTAGGCCGGGTCCAGGGCGATGGCCTTGCGAAAGGACTCGATCGCCTGTTGCAGGCTGGTGGCGTTGCGCCGGTTCCAGAAGTAGCGCCCGCGCGCGTAGTGCTCGTAAGCCTCCGGGCTGCCGGTGCCGTGCTGGGATAGCCGCGCCCACTCCTGCTGGGTGAGCTCGAGGTTCAGCTCGGCGGCGAGCTTCTGGGAGATCGCGTCCTGGAGCTCGAAGAGGCCGGCGGCGCGGGCGTCGTATTGGGCGGCCCAGAGGGGCGCGGTGTCATGCCCGGAGAGCAGCTGGACGGACACTCGCAACCGGTCGCCGTCGCGCTGGAAGCTGCCGTCCAGCACGGCGTCGACCCTGAGCTCACGGGAGATGCCGCCGAGGTCCCGGCCGGCGCCGGTGTAGCGCCGCACGGAGCTGGTCGGGCGCACGGCGAGGCTCTTCAGGTTGGACAGCCGGGTGATCAGGGCGTCCGCCATGCCCAACCCCAGGTAGGCGTCCTCCTCGACCGAGAGGGGAGTGCCCAGCCGCAGGGGCTCGAAGGGCAGGACGGCGAGCGAGCGCACGGTGCCCCGAGGCGGTGGCACGGCGGTCCCGGTGCCCGGCCGGGAGCTCTGCCAGACGGCCGCGATGCCGGCGAGGCC
>JBIOYC010000107.1:0-16531 GCA_044869955.1 Thermoanaerobaculia bacterium
GACCGAAGGGCAGGAGGGTGATCACCACCACCAGCAGCTCGCGCCAGCGCTTGCGGTCCCGCTCGCGCCGCAGGTAGCTGTTGGCTCCGTCGCGGGGCGGGGTGAGGGCGTAGGGCGTGCGCACCTAGAGCCTCCGAGCGGCGCGCAGGCGAGCCGAGCGGGAGCGGGGGTTGGCCTCGACCTCCTCGGGGGTGGGGCGGGTGGGATGCTTGGTCAAGACCTCGATCAGCCGGGTCTCGCTCCTGGGGCGGCCGGTGATCTCGTCGACCTCGCCGCGGGCGAGGTCGCGGAAGCTGTTCTTGACGATGCGGTCCTCGAGGCTGTGGTACGAGATCACCACCAGCCGCCCGTCCGCGGCGAGCAGGTTGACCGCCTGATCGAGCAGCTCGGGCAGGGCGGAGAGCTCTTGGTTGACCTCGATGCGCAGGGCCTGAAACACCCGCGTGGCCGGGTCGATGCGCGGCTCGCCGTGACGCGGGGGAGCGGCGCGCCGCTGGACGCGATGGACGATCGCGGCCAGCTCGCCGGTGGTCTCGATGGGCTTCTCGCGGCGCGCCTTCTCGATCGCCCGTGCGATCGCCCGCGCCTGACGCTCTTCGCCGTAGTCGCGGAAGATCTTCTCCAAGGCCGCCTCCGGATACCGATTCACGATCTCTCGAGCGGTCGGGCCGCTCGGTCCCATGCGCATGTCGAGGGGCCCGTCGCGGCGGATGGAGAAGCCGCGCTCGCCCCGATCCAGCTGCAGCGAGGAAACGCCCAGGTCGGCGAGGATGCCGTCGGCCGGGCCGACGTCGAGGTCGCCGAGGATCTCGGTGAGGTGGCGGAAATCGCCCTGAGCGAGGCGCACCCGGTCGCCGAAGCGCTCCAGGCGGCGGCCGGCGAGCTCCAATGCCTGCGGGTCGCGGTCGAGGCCCACCAGGCGGAGGTCCGGGCTGGCCTCGAGCAGCCGCTCGGCGTGGCCACCGAGCCCGAGGGTGACGTCGACGAAGAGGCCGCCGCGGCCAGGCTCGAGCAGCCCGACCACCTCGCGCGCCAGGACCGGGACGTGCAGGGCATCCAACGTCCCACCCTTCAGATCCCGTGCTCCGCGAGAGCCCGGAAGTCGTCTTCGGTGAAGGGATCTTCGGCGAAGCGCTGCTCGATCCTCTCGCGGTTCCACACCTCGAGGTGATCCAGCTGGGCGTTGATCACCACCTCGCCGTTCATGCGGGCGGCCTCGCGCAGGATCTGAGGGATGACCAGGCGGCCCTGGGCGTCGGCCTTGACCTGCTGGCCGAAGTAGTTGGCCCGCTCGAGGTAGCGGGCGCGGGTGCGGTCGGTGGAGGGCATCTTGGCCAGGCGTCCTTCGATGCCTTCCCACACCGGTAGGGGGTAGAGAAAGGCGCGGTCACCAGCGATCGAGGTGACGAAGAAGTCCGGCAGCTCGGGACCCCAGGTGTCCTCGAGCACTTTGCGGAAGTCGGCCGGGATCTTCAGCCGGCCCTTCTCGTCGATGGTCGCTGGTGCGCTACCCCGGAACATGACTCCCGCCCTCGGCTGCAGAGGCGTTTAGGGGCAAGTCTACCGAAATAGCCCACTTCTGTCCACAAAATGCCATTTCGTTCCCCGATTCTCCACCAAGGGCCCGATGAGACCCTTCGCGGTGGCGGTCGCGCTCGCTCTGGCCGGCTGGCGGCTGGCCCGCTGAGGTGCTGTGAGGGAAGTGTCAGTGCCGCGGCGCGTGCTCTCCGCAGCTAGAACGAGGGATTGAGAACCCTCGCTACCTACACACGTCCCTGGCGGGACGGGGGACGGGGAGATCCCTCGGCTCCGGGCCTTCGGCCCTTCGCTCGGGATGACGGCGGGAGGCGGGCCGCGGAGCGGCCGGACTCGAGTCCCCACGCAGAGCGCGGGCCGTGCTGCTTGGGTTCCCACGCAAGACGTGGGAACCAGCGAAAGGGCGAGCAGGTCGAGCGAGCTGCAAAGCGCTCCGGTCCCCTCGCCCCCCGCAGGGGGGAGAGGGTTAGGGTGAGGGGGTCTGCCGCAGCAGTGAGTCGAGTCCGAGAGCTCGTAGGCTGGGGTAGGCCCGACAGGGCCGTAACCCAGCTCTCGCGTCGCCTTGCCGGAGCTGGGTTACGCCGCAGACGGCTAACCCAGCCTAGCGGGCTTCCCCGTTGCCCTCGCTTCGTGGGATCCCCCTCACCCTGGCCCTCTCCCCCTGGCGGGGGAGAGGGGACCGGAAAGAGGCCGCGGAGCGGCCGGACTCGGGTCCCCACGCAGAGCGTGGGCCGTGATCTTTGGGGTTCCCACCCAGAGCGTGGGCACCAGGGCAAGATGGCTCGCCGGTCCCCGTCCCGTCAGGGACGTTTATGCGGAGCGAGGCGCTTCAGCGCCTCGTGGATGCATCCAGGTCGCTACGGCTTCCCGCCCGCCGCCTTCGGCTTGCGGAACGCATCCAGCGGATCCTCCCCGGGGCGGTCCGGGGTGGTGCGGCGGAAGCCCTCGGCGCCGGGCGGTGGGTTGACCACCACGTAGGACTTGGCTTCCAGGTCCTTGAGGTAGACCGGGAACTCCTTCTCGAAGCGACGGCTGCGCTCGCGGCGGGAGATCTCGTCCTGGACCTCGTCGAAGCCTCGGAGGCGAGCCAGACGGAGCTCGACGAGCTGGAGCACGTGGAGCCCGCCCCGGCCGGAGACCGGAGCGCTCGCCTGCCCCGGCTTGAGGCCGGCGATGGCCCCTTCGAGCGCCGGATCGAGGTCCCCCTTGGGCACCCAGTCGAGGTCGATCGCGCCGCTGGTCTCGCCGCGGCCGGCCGTTTCCGCCACCAGGGTGGCGGGGGCCTCCCCGGCGTTGAGGCGGCGGGAAAGGTCGTCGGCCAGGGCTTTCTTGGCGGCGTCGTCCAGGGGGCTCGAGTCGAGCACCACCACCTCGACCAGCTTCCTCTCCTCGGGGAGGCGGAACTGGTCGGAGTGGTCGCGGTAGTAGATCCGCAGGTCGTCCTCTTCCAGCTTGATGCGGGTCGAGACTTCTCGGCCGATGACCTCCTGGATCCGCTGATTCTTCTCCAGCTGCTCACGGAACGACTCCCAGGTCTGGCCCGAGGCGGCCACCGCCTTCTTCAGCTCGTCGCGGGAGGGAAAGCTGTTGGCCTGCTGGATCTCGTCGAGCATGGCCTCGATCTCGGAGGAGCTGGTGCGCAGACTGAGCTGGTCTGCCCGCGACAGCAGGAGCATCTCCTCGAAGATCGAGCGCAGCACCTCGCCGGGCAGCCGTGCCTCGACCTGCGCCCTCTCCTCGGGCGGCAGCTGGGCCCGGTCGAGGCCGGCCATCCGGTCGCCGAGCGCGGTCTGGTACTCGTGAAAGGTGGTGATCCGGTCGTTGACCTGGACCACGATCCGGTTCAGGGTCTCGGCGAGAGCCGCGCCCGAGCCGGCGACGACGAGGGCGGAGAGGACGAGGGCGACCCTAGCCGCCCGTGCGGTGGTAGCGGCCGCGATACTCGAAGGGGAGGTTTTCAGCATAGAGCTCCAGATTGTAGCGGCTCCGGGCGTCCAGGAGCAGTCGTTCGAGGCGTGCGCGACGGGCCTCCTCGGCGAGCCGCCGGCGGATCTGCGGCATCACCGCCGCGATCGGCAGGCGCTCGGCGGGCAGTTTCTCGACCACCTGGAAGAGATGGAAGCCGTAGTCGGCGGCGATCACCGGGGAGAGCTCGCCGGGATCGAGGCTCAGGATGGCGTCCGCCAGCTCGGGCGGCAGGTCGGTCCGGGCCAGCTCGCGGGGCCCCCCGCCGCTGCCCGCGTCGGGGGACTTCGAGACCTCGCGTGCGACGCGGGCGAAGTCCTCGCCGCCGAGCAGACGGCGCCGGGCCTCCTCGGCCTCGGCCGCCGCATCGGTCAGGATCTGGCGCAGGCGCACCCGCTCGGGCAGGCTGAACTCGGCGCCATGCTCGCTGTAGTAAGCCTCGATGGCCGCCCGGTCGACGGTGTCCTCACCATCGGCGAGCAGCCGCGACAGCGCGGCGCGGGTGCCCGCATCTGGCCCGGCGAGACCCCTCTCCTCGGCGAGCCGGACGAGCAGGCGCTCCTCCAGGAACTGGTCGAGGAGACCCGAGAGGACCTCGGCCGCCAGCTGCTCGCCTTCGCCGCCGCTGTTGGCGTCGAGATAGCTCTGGAACTCGCGGTAGGACAGCTCGCGCTCGCCGATCGTCGCCACCGCGTCGGGGGAGCGCAGAGGCCGGCCCCGGCAGTCGGCCAGCAGGGTCGAGGCGAGCAGGGCGAGGGCCGCGAAGCCCCCGAAACGACGTCTCATGCCGGTGCCTCCGCCCCCGAGGGCGCACCGAGGTGTGCCAGCGTCCCCCGGGCCGCCCCGAGCAGGCTCTCGCCGGAGGCGACGGCGACGGTCAGCACACCGCTCGGCGAGAAAGACGTACCCGGCCGGTCGGAGACGAAAGCGATCAGCCGGTCGACGTCGATCGCCGCGTCGCGACGCATCCGGATCACCAGCTCGCCCTTCTTGGCCGAGATCGACTGCACCCGCAACCTCTCGGCCAGGCGCTTCAGCTCGGCCACGGCGAGCAAGGTGTGGACCGCGGCGGGTGGGTCGCCGAAGCGATCGGCCAGCTCGGCGGCCAGCTCCTCCGGTCCGGACTGGGCCGCGGCGATCTTGCGG
Organism: Thermoanaerobaculia bacterium; assembly: GCA_044869955.1. GTDB lineage: Bacteria > Acidobacteriota > Thermoanaerobaculia > Multivoradales > SZUA-115 > CALMKX01. Next base: position 4,648 of record JBIOYC010000107.1, read on the forward strand.
TAGATCTCCATGCGCAGGTTGGCGTCGGCGATGTAGTCGTGGGGGATGGACATCGGCACCGGCAGGTCGATGGCGGTGGACGGCCCTTCCTCGGGCGTCCGCTCTCCCTTGAGCTCGGCCACCGTCTCCTCGAGCATCTTCAGGTAGGTCTCGAGCCCGACGTCGTTGATGTGGCCGCTCTGCTCGGCGCCCAGCAGGTTGCCGGCGCCGCGGATCTCGAGGTCGCGGGCGGCGATGCGGAAGCCGGCACCCAGGTCGGTGAACTCGCGGATGGCGGCCAGGCGCTTGCGGGCCATCTCGGAGAGCACCACGTCCCGCTCCACCAGCAGGTAGCAGTAGGCCAGTTGGTCGCTGCGGCCGACCCGGCCGCGCAGCTGATAGAGCTGGGACAGGCCGAAGCGGTCCGCGCGGTGGACGATCATGGTGTTGACGTTGGGGATGTCGATGCCGTTCTCGATGATGGTCGAGGCGAGCAGGAGGTCGAACTGGCCCTCGGTGAAGGCGTGCATGCGCCGCGACAGCTCCTCCTCGGGGAGCTGACCATGGCCGACGGTGATCCGGGCCCCGGGCACGATCTCCTTGAGCTCCGCGAGCATGACCTCGATGGACTCCACACGGTTATAGACGTAGTAAACCTGGCCACCCCTCTCCAGCTCGAGCTCGATGGCCTCCCGTACCAGGTCGCGCGAGAACGGCACGATGGCGGTCTCTACTGCCATACGATTCTTGGGCGGGGTCTCGATGACCGACAGGTCGCGCACTCCGGCGAGGGAGAGCTGGAGTGTGCGCGGCACGGGCGTCGCCGACATGGCGAGCACGTGGACGTTCTTTTTCAGCTGCTTCAACCGCTCCTTCTGGGCGACACCGAAGCGCTGCTCCTCGTCGACGATCATCAGGCCGAGCCGGGGCAGCTCGATGTCCTTCGATAGCAGGCGGTGGGTGCCGATCAGGATGTCCACCTTGCCGTCGGCGGCGCGGCGGCTGACCTCCTTGACCTCGGCGGGCGAACGGAAGCGAGAGATCATCTCGATCGTCACCGGCAGGCCGTCGAAGCGCTTCTTGAAGGTCTCGAGGTGCTGGTCGGCGAGGATGGTGGTGGGCGCCAGCACCGCCACCTGGTGCCCGTTGTCCACCACTTTGAAGGCGGCCCTCATGGCGACCTCGGTCTTGCCGTAGCCGACGTCGCCACACAGCAGGCGGTCCATCGGGCGCTCGCCCTCGAGGTCCTTCTTGATCGCGGCGATGGCGTCGAGCTGGTCGGCGGTCTCGTCCCAGGCGAAGGCGGCCTCCATCTGGCGCTCGAGGTCGGTGTCCGGACCCATGCGGGGGGCGCGGGCGAGCTGGCGCTCGGCGTAGAGCTTGACCAGCTCCTCGGCCATGTCGCGCAGGCTCTTCTTCACCCGACTCTTGGTCTTGTTCCACGAGGTGCCGCCGAGCTGATCCAGGCGAGGCGCCACCCCCTCGATGCCGCTGAACTTTTGGATCAGGTCGAGGCGGGAGAGGGGCACCAGCAGGCGTTTGCCCCCGGCGTAGGCGAGCTCCATGACCTCGGTGGGCGCCTCGGTGGGGAACATCGCCGCCAGCTCGGGGGGAAGCCGCTTCCTCGCCTCGGGATCTCCCCCGACCGAGCGCAGGGCCACGAACTGGGCGATGCCGTGGTCGAGGTGCACCACGTAGTCGCCGACCTTGAGGTCGCGCAGGCTGGGCAGGAAGGGGCCGAAGCGGCCCTTGCTCGCGGCGCGGATCAGCGCCCGGCGGGCGAGCAGCTGCTGCTCGCCGTAGACCGCCACCCCGGCGGCGGGCAGGCGGAAGCCGCGCGAGAGCTCACCCTCGACCAGCTCGGCACCGTCACGGCCGAGCGGGATCTCCCGGCCCTCGAGCAGCTCGGCCATGCGCTCGCGATCGCGCGCCGCGACCACGATCACCGTCCGCTCGTGGCGGGCGCGGCTGGCCGCGACCTCGTTGGGGAAGCGGGGCAGCTGGCCGTGGAAGACGTCGGTGGGCGTGGCGCTGAAGTCGATGGCCCCGCTCGCGGCGCGGGCGATCAGCTCGCGCAGGGCCACCTCGGCGCCGCCGAGCACGGTGAGCACGCCCTCGAGGGGAGCTTCCAGCAGCTCGGGGGGCAGGGCCGGGCGGCCCTGGCTGCGCCGGCCGGCGTACTCGCCCTCGAGCAGCTCGGCATGGTGGCGAGCCTCGGCTTCGAGGGCGGCGGGATCGACCACCCACACCAGGGGATCCTCGAGCAGGTCCGCGAGGCTGTGCTCGGCCCCTTCCAGCCAGGGGAGGAGGTTCTCCCATCCAGGAAAAGAGCCATGGCCGGCGAGCTGGGCGAGGTGCTCGGCGAGCTCGCCCCCGGCGTCCCCGGTCAGCTCCTGACCGAGCTTCGCCGCCAGCCGAGCCGCGGCTTCCGGGCCGGCGGGGAAGGGGCAGAGGGGCAGCACCCGCACCCGCTCGAGGCTGTCCTTCGAGCGCTGGGAGGCGGGATCGAAGGTGCGGATGGCCTCGAGAGTGTCGCCGAAGAAGTCGAGGCGGATCGGCTGCTCCTCACCCGGTGGAAAAAGGTCGAAGACGCCGCCGCGCACGGCGACCTCTCCGACCTCCGAGACCAGGTCGGCCCGGTGGTAGCCGGCCGCGATCAGCCTCTCGACCAGGTCGCCCATCGGCAGGTCCTGGCCGGGCTCGAGGTCGAAGGCGGCGGCGAGGAAGGTCTGCGGCTCGGGCAGCAGGCGGAAGAGGGAGCGCGGCGTCGCCACCACGGCCCTGGCCCGGCCCCGCGTCACGGCGTCCAGGGCCAGGGCCTCCTGGGCCCGGACCAGCAGAGAGGTTTCGGCGTCGTGATAGGGGGAGAGGGAGGGCGCGGGGAAGTAGAGCACCGATCCCCGGCGCGGGTCGCCGAAGAGCTCGGCCGCTTCGAGCCAGGCCAGGGCGTCGGCCTCGGCGGGGACCAGGGCGAGCACCGGGCGGCCCAGGGCTTCCCCGGCCAGCTCCGCCACCCAGGCCGCCGCGGCCAGCGGCAGGCGCACGAGATCCCGCCTCTCCCGCGGCCGACCCGAGTGAGCCAGACCTTCGAGGAGAGCGAGGAAGGGAGGACTGGTCGAGAGCCTCCGCTGAGCCTCCTGCCAAACCGGCTCGCGCACGCGGGGGGAGTCTATCCCGGGGTGGAGGCGATCCGGCCTGCTCGCCGCAGCCGCTCGAGGTGGGCCGTGACCTGGCGAGCGGCGAGAGGACGGGCGGGGGGCGGGACCTCCTCGTAGACCCGCTCGACCAGGGCCTCCACCTCCCGCACGCCGGCTTGCCAGGCTTCGAGGATGCGCTCCTCGCGCCACAGGCGATGGCGGATCAGCTGCTCGAGCGTGGCCGGCCCGTCCTTGGCCGGCGCGCCGTGGGCGGGGAAGAGGGTTAGCGGGCCCAAGGCGTGCAGCCTTTCGAGCGAGGCCAGGTAGTCGTCCATGTCCCCCTCGGGCGGGTCGATCACGATCGTCGAGACGGTGGAGAGCATGTCGCCGGCCAGGAGAGAGCGGCCTTCTTCGTCGAGGAAGCAGAGGTGGCCGCGAGCGTGCCCCGGAGTGTGGAAAACCTGCACCGGGAAGGGCGGGTTTCCCGCCAGCAGGATCCGCTCACCATCCTCGAGCAGGCGATCGACGCGGATGCCCCGGCCAGCCACCCGCTGGGCGGTCTCCGGGTGGGCCGCCACGGGCAGCCCCAGCCGTTCCACCAGGGCCGTCACACCCCCGACGTGGTCCGGGTGGTGATGGGTGAGCCAGATCGCGCTCACCCGCTGGCCCCGCTCGGCCGTGGCCCGCACGGCGGCCTCCAGGCGGTCGATCTCCCCCGGCGCCGCCGAGCCCGGATCCACCAGCACCAGCTCCTCGCGGCCCAGCAAATAGGCGTTGGTATGGGTCGCCGGCAGCAGGGTGCCGGCCTTGACCGGCAGCATCAGGACGTGGGGCCGGAACTCGATGCGCCGGAAGGGGCCGAGGTTGGCCTCGGCCGGTTCGAGCAGCCGCGTACGACCGGCCTCGACACCGTCCTCGGCGAGCACCCGCAGGAGGTGCAGGATGGGGGGCGCGGTGATCACCTCCCCCCGCCGCCAGCGCTCGAGGGCCAGCCCGGGAGCGAGCCACTCTCCCTCGACCACCTCGCCGGGCTCGATCGCCGGCTGCACCGGCAGCTCCGCCGGCCATTCGAGGAGGAAGAAGCGGTTGTCGAAGCGCATCGGACCTAGGGGCGGGGTGAGCCAGCGGCCGGCGAAGGTGAGCCGCGAGGCGTCCGCGGCCAGAGCGGCTCCGGCGAGGGCTTCGGCCAGGGGCTGCCTGCCTTCGTTCAAGGCCCTGCGGGCCTGGTCCAGCCGCGCGGCCAGCTCAAGGGGGACCGGGCCGGCGAAGAGCTCGGGGACCGGCAGGATGCCGGTCTCCTCCAGCAGCTCGCGCAAGGCACAGGCGACGAGGCCGGGGATCAGGTGGGGCGGCGGCTCGATGCCCTCGGTCAGCGTCTCCGGCATCGCCGCCGGCCCGGGGAAGCCCTCCGCTCCCGCGGGCAGGCCGGTGAGGGGGCACTCGGCGTCAGTCCGGGCGAGCCCTCCGCCCGGGAAGGCGTGCCAGCCGCCCATGAAGGCCAGGGTGTCCGCCCGCCGGATCCAGAACACCTCGAGATCACCCCCGCAGCGCCGCCAGGGCACCACCGCCGCCGAGGGCCGCGGTGGTTTCGGGGCCGACAGCCGGTCGGCACCGCCGATCGCCGCCAGCATCTGTTCGTAGAGGCCCGTGGTCTCGCCCATGAAGGGGGCGATTCTAGCCGGGGGGAGAGGGATTATCCTGTTCGTGTCCGTCCACAGTAGTCAGAAGGAGGTCTCCCCCATGGTCTCTCGGTGGCTCGTGACCCCGGTCGCCTTGCTCCTCTCGTGCCTCGGCTCTGCCGCCTGGGCGGCTCCCCCCGATCCCTCCTATCAGGCGCTGCGCAACGCCCGCCCGGATGGTCGCCAGCTGGCGGTCTCCCGGCCCTTCGCCCTGGAGCGGGACGCCTTCCGCTTCCAGTTCGATAGCGGCGCCTTCCACTTCCTGGCGCCGGTCGATGGTCGCACCGTGGGCGCCGTCTTCGTCGGCAAGGGCAGCTTCCGGCTGACCCCGGCCAGCGAGGACGAGCGCCACCACCTCGGCTTCATGACCGGTAAGGAGGGCTTCGAGGTCCTGACCGACTCCTTCGACGAGCTGGTGTTGCTGTTCGCGGACGACACCTTCGAGGAGCTGGGCCTCCAGGGCGAGCCCATCTCGGGTGCCCCCGAGGGCGCAGCCGGACGGGCCTACGGCAACTTCCTCGACTGGCAGCGGGTGAAGTTCCGCACCAACTTCCACGTGCGGTTGTTGTGCGACCTGCTCGACACCCCGGCGCTCAAGAGCGGGGTCTTCCTGGCCTTCTTCGACGGCTCCGAGCTGCCGCCCGCGGTGGCGGCGGTGGACCCTCGGGGCGCCGAGGCGCTGCGGATCAGCCCGTTGGTGGGCGGAGAGGACAGCGTCCTATTCGTGGCCGACGACGCCCGGGGCGGCTTCTGGTACGCCTCGGATCGTGCCGGCGAGCTGCGAGGGAAACGGCGCTCTCCTTACCGTCCCTCGGTCGACGCCTTGCACTACGCCATCGACACCGAGGTGCGCAAGAACGAAGAGCTGGTCGGCACCACCACGATGCGGCTGCGGGCGGAGATGCCCGTCCGCGTGGTGCCCCTCACCCTGGTCTCGACCCTGCGGATCCAGAACGTGGAGGCCAAGCTCCCCGGGCAGGAGGATTGGCGGGAGGTCCCATTCATCCAGGAGAAAGAGAAGGAGGACGCCGATCCGGCCGTGATCCTGCCCGAGATCCTCCCCAAGGACTCGGAGCTGGAGCTGCGCCTCTCCTACCGGGGCCGCGAGGTGGTGTGGGACTTCGGCTTCGAGACCTGGGGCGTGGTGGCGCGGGAGAGCTGGTACCCCAACGCCGGGATCTTCCTCGACCTCGCCGACTACGACCTGACCTACCGGGTGCCGCCCCGCATGGAGCTGATCTCGGTGGGCAAGCTGGTGTCGAGCGAGGATCTCCCAGGGGCCCGGGTGAGCGTCTGGAGGACCGAGCAGCCGATCCGCGTGGCGGGCTTCAACTACGGCCAATATCAGAAGATCGAGCAGAAGGACGAAGTCTCTGGCCTGGAGCTGGCGGTCTTCACCCGTGACAAGGCTCTGCAATTCGTGGGTCGCTCGGCGGTCTCCGAGATCGACGAGGCCGTGGGCGGCGCCGGCTCCGAGCTGACCGACTTCAGCACGGCCGCGGAAGGTCCGAAGACCGGCCAGCGGGATCCCAAGAAGCTGGCCCAAGGCGTCCTGGTCGACAACATGAACGCCGCCCGCCTCTTCCACTCCTACTTCGGTCCGCTGCCGCAGTCCGAGGTGTCGATCTCCCAGCAGGCCTTCTTCAACTTCGGCCAGTCCTGGCCATCCCTCATCTACCTGCCCTCGCTCTCCTTCATGACCGGCACGGACCGCAACACCCTCGGCGCCACCGGCAAGGGAGTGGATGCCTTCGTCGGCAGAGTGGCCTTCCATGAGATGGCCCACCAGTGGTGGGGGCACCTGGTCGGCTGGGAAAGCTACCGCGACCAGTGGTTGTCAGAGGGCTTTGCGGAGTTCTCGGCGGCGCTGGCTGTCCAGCACACCGAAGGCTGGGATGCCTACGCCCAGGTCTGGCAGGACGCCCGCGAGCTGATCACAACCAAGGTGCGGAGCAACTACCCGACCTATCAGGTGGGCCCGATCACCCGCGGCTGGCGCCTCTCGACCGCCAAGAGCCCGGCGGCTTACTCCGTGCTGGCCTACTCGAAGGGCGGCTTCGTGCTCCACATGCTGCGCATGCTGATGTGGGATCCGGGCAATCCCCAGCCGGACGCGCGCTTCATCGCCATGATGAAGGACTTCACCAGCAGCTGGGCGGGGAAGTCGCCTTCGACGGCCGACTTCAAGCAGGTGGTCGAGCGGCACATGGTGCCTGCGATGAACGCCACCGGCGACGGCAAGATCGACTGGTTCTTCGACCAGTGGGTCTACGGCACCGAGGTGCCTCGCCTCAAGCAGAGCCTGACGGCCAAGAAGCTCGACGGCGACCAGTACCAGGTCACCGGCGAGGTGTCCATCGAGGGGGTGAGCGAGGGCTTCTTCTCCCTGGTGCCCCTCTACGCGGATTTCGGCAAAGGTCGGCAGGCGATGTTCGGCCGCCTGCCCTTCAAGGGGCCGAGCACGCGCAAGGTGGACCTCACGGTGAGACTGCCCGAGAAGCCGAAACGCATTGTCGCCAACGCCCGCCATGAGGTGTTGACCCTCCAGTAGCGCGCAGCGGCGGCAAGGTGGGGGTCGGGGGGCCGGTTCGCCGGCCCCCGGACGATGGAGCAGGGGGTTGACCCTCGAGGGTCGGTGGGGATTTAGGTGGGGCAACTCCAAACCCGCGGCGGCGGGTGACGGGGGGCTGGACCGCCGCGGGGCGAATCGGGCCAGGTTGTCAGGCCGAATTCATATCAACGTGCGCATTATAGTCTTTGTTTTCCATTTCCGGTCAACGGTCCTGTGACGAGTGGCTTCCGAGGCCCCGATTCCGTTACCGTCGAGGCTGCCATGGCCTCGCCCCCCACCGACTGGGATCGCCTCTCCGCGCCCCCCGGCCTCTGCCGGACCTGCCGCCACGCCCGCCTGCTGGCCTCCGCCCGCAGCGTCTTCCTGCGCTGCGACCTCTCGGACCAGGACCCGAGCTTCCTGCGCTATCCGCCCCTGCCGGTGCGGGAGTGTGGGGGGTGGGAGGGGGGCAAGCAAGGGCCGGGGCTTGAAAGCCCCGGCTAGGCTGGCCGCGTCGCTGCGCGACGCGCCCCCGCCCGGGGAGATCCCTCGGCTGCGCTCGGGATGACAACGGGAAAAATCAGCACACCAGTACCACGTCATCCCGACCGGAGCCTGCGAAGCAGGCGCAGCGGAGGGATCTCTTCCCGTCGCGCAGCGACGGGTCCAACCTAGCCAGGGGATTCATCCCCCGGCATACTTCCGCCGGGCATGCTGTCGCAGTCCGTCTTTGAGCTCTTCGGTGGTATGGGGCTGAGGTGGATCCAGGAAGAGAATTCGGTGAATGTCCAGGAAGGTGTGTCGGCCGGCTTCTCGAAGCGTCGAGCATCCGGAATCGGTGATCTCCTGTGGCTTCTCGGGCTCCATAATCGGCAGTGTACACTCCCGCCGCCATGCCGAAGCGCACCGACCTTTCGTCCATTCTGATCGTGGGCTCCGGGCCGATCGTGATCGGCCAGGCTTGCGAGTTCGACTACTCGGGGACCCAGGCCTGCCGGGCGCTGCGCCGCGAGGGGTACCGGGTGATCCTGGTCAACTCCAACCCGGCCACGATCATGACCGACCCCGAGCTCGCCGACGCCACCTACGTCGAGCCCCTCATCCCCGAGATCCTCGAGAAGATCATCGAGCGCGAGCGACCGGATGCCCTGCTGCCCACGGTCGGCGGCCAGACCGGCATCAACCTCGCCCTCGCCCTGGCCGACGGTGGCGTGCTCGAGCGCTTCGGTGTGGAGCTGCTGGGGGCAGGAGTCGAGGCCCTGAAGCTGGGCGAGGATCGGTTGCTGTTCAAGCAGGCCATGGAGGAGGTCGGCCTGCGGGTGCCGCGCAGCGGCTACTGCTCGAGCCTGGACGAGGCCCGCTCGATCGCCGCGGACATCTGCTACCCGATCATCGTGCGGCCCAGCTTCACCCTCGGCGGTGAAGGCGGCGGCGTGGTCTACAACCGCGACGAGCTCGAAGAGGTCGTCGCGGCGGCGCTGGCGGCGAGCCCGGCTGGGCGCGTTCTGCTCGAGGAGTCCGTGCTCGGCTGGAAGGAGTTCGAGCTCGAGGTGATGCGCGACGTGGCAGACAACGCCATCGTCGTCTGCTCGGTCGAGAACTTCGACGCCATGGGCGTGCACACCGGCGACTCGATCACCGTGGCGCCCCAGCAGACCCTCTCCGACCGCGAGTACCAGGACATGAGGGACGACGCCTTCCGCGTCATCCGGCGGGTGGGAGTTGCCACCGGCGGCTCGAACATCCAGTTCGCCGTCGACCCCGTGAGCGGTGACCGGGTGGTGATCGAGATGAACCCGAGGGTCTCGCGCAGCTCGGCCCTGGCCTCGAAGGCGACGGGCTTCCCGATCGCCAAGATCGCCGCCCTGCTGGCCGTGGGCTACACCCTGGACGAGATCCCGAACGACATCACGGGCAAGACCTTCGCCGCCTTCGAGCCCACTCTCGACTACACGGTGGTGAAGATCCCCCGCTGGGCCTTCGAGAAGTTCCCCACCACCCCCTCCACGCTCGGCACCTCGATGAAGTCGGTCGGCGAAGTGATGGCCATTGGAGGCAACTTCCGCGAGGCGCTGATGAAGGGTTTGGCCTCGCTCGAGCTGGACGGCGATCTCGGCAGCCGCGAGCGCCGCATGGCCGACCCGGTGCGTCTGGCCGGGCGGCTCTCGATGCCCAACTGGGAGCGGCTGCCGGCGATCTTCGCCGCCCTGCGCCAGGGTTGGACCCTCGAGCAGGTCTCGAGCCTGACCCGCATCGACCGCTGGTTCCTCCAGGAGATCAAGGAGATCGTCGACCTCGAGACCGAGCTCGCCTGCTGGGACCTGGTCTCGGTGCCCCAGGCCCTGCTCCTACACGCCAAGCAGGACGGCCTGACCGACGCCCGCGTCGCCCAGCTGCTGGGCGTGGCGCCGGGGGCGCTGGCGGCGCGGCGGGACAAGCTGGGAATCCGGCGCATCTACAAGCGGGTGGACACCTGCGCCGCCGAGTTCCCGGCCATGACCCCCTACCTCTACTCGACCTTCGGCGAGGAGGACGAGAGCGAGGTGAGCGAGCGGCCGAAGGTGGTGATCCTCGGCTCGGGCCCGAACCGCATCGGCCAGGGCATCGAGTTCGACTACTGCTGCGTCCACGCCGCCTATGCCCTGTCCGAGATCGGCTACGAGACAGTGATGGTCAACTGCAACCCGGAGACCGTCTCGACCGACTACGACACCTCGGACCGCCTCTACTTCGAGCCCCTGACCCTGGAGCACGCCCTCGCCGTGATCGCCAACGAGCAGGCGAAGGGGGTGATCGTGCAGCTCGGCGGACAGACGCCCTTGAAGCTAGCCCGGGGCCTGGCCGCCGCCGGGGTGCCGATCTGGGGCACGCCGCCCGAGGCGATCGACCTTGCCGAGGATCGCCGTCGTTTCGGCGCCCTGCTGGCGGAAGAGGGCATCCCCCAACCCGAGCATGGCAGCGCCACCTCGCTCGAGGAGGCCCTGGCCGCGGCGCGCGAGATCGGCTACCCGGTGATGGTGCGGCCGAGCTACGTGCTGGGCGGCCGGGCGATGGCCGTCTGCTACGACGAGGAGAGCCTGGAAGGCTACGTGGCTCGGGCCGCCGAGGTCTCGGACGGCCATCCGGTCCTGCTCGATCGCTACCTCGAAGGGGCCATGGAGCTCGACCTCGATCTGGTGGCCGACGGCCGGCAGGCGGTGGTGGGCGGCGTCCTCCAGCACATCGAGGAAGCCGGCATCCACTCCGGTGACTCGGCCGCCATCCTGCCGCCCCAGAACGTGCCCGATCCCCTGCTCGACGAGATGCGCGAGATCGCCCGGCGTCTGGCGCTGCGGCTCGGGGTGGTGGGGCTGATGAACGTCCAGTTCGCCGTGCACGAGGGCCGGGTCTACGTGCTCGAGGTCAATCCCCGGGCCTCCCGTACGGTGCCCTTCATCGCCAAGGCGATCGGGGTGCCACTGGTCAAGCTGGCGGCGCAGGTGATGGCGGGCCGGTCGTTGGCGGAGCTGGGCTTCACCGCCGAGCCGCCGGTGCCGGTCGTGGCGGTGAAGGCACCGGTCTTCCCTTTCCGCCGCCTGCCCAACGTCGATCCCGTGCTGGGCCCCGAGATGAAGTCGACCGGCGAGGTGATGGGCCTCGCCTCTTCGTTCGGCGCCGCCTTCGCCAAGGCCTGGATCGCGGCGGGCAGCCGGTTGCCGCTCGGCGGGCGGGTCTTCCTCTCGGTGCCGGATCGCGACAAGCCGGCCCTGGTGCCGGTGGCTCGCCGCTTCGCCGAGCTCGGCTTCGAGCTGGTCTCGACCGAGGGCACGGCGGCTCACCTCGCCAGCCACGGCCTGGTGGTCGGTCGGGTGAGGAAGGTCCACGAAGGTCGGCCGAACGTCGACGATGCGGTGATCAACGGCGAGATCGACCTGGTGGTCAACACCCCGATGGGCCGCGAGCCTCACGAGGACGACGCCCAGATCCGCAAGACCGCGCTGCGCTACAGCGTGCCGGTGGTCACCACCCTGTCGGGAGCCCTGGCCGCCGCCGAGGGCATCGCCGCCCTCCAGGCCGGATCCCTATCGGTCCAGCCCCTCCAAGAGATCCACCGGCAACCGACCGAAACGAAATAGGGCCGCCCGGAGGCGGCCCTGAATCGTCAGGCTTGGGGGCGCAGCATGCTGCGCCCCTATGGGGAAGGCGTCGCTGTGACTACGGCACGCAGGCCGTGACGGTGACGTTGTCGAGGAACCAGCCGTCGTCCACCGCCGAGCAGTCGGTGATGGTGGTGAAGGCGACGCGCACGGCTTGGCCGGCGCAACCGCCGCTGCCCCCGGTGATCAGGTTGCAGACCGCGTCGAGGTCGACCGTGGTGTTGCTGAAGGTGGTGGCGACACCGGTGAAGATCGAAACGCCGGCGCTGCCGGTGGGCGGGCAGCTCGCGGAGACGGTGCCGTTGTAGGTCGTGCCGGTGATCGCCGAGGTGGGCACGTAGGTGTAGTTGGTGCCGTTGAGCGAGACCGCCAGGCTACCGCCGTCGAAGCCGCTCTCGAACC
>JBIOYC010000108.1:0-3203 GCA_044869955.1 Thermoanaerobaculia bacterium
ACGGCGCCCGGCATCACCGCGGCAGATGCCGTGACCGGGTCCTATGACTTCATCGCCCGTGCCCGAGGCTCCAGCCTCGAGGACCTCCAGCGTCGCATCGTGCCTCGCTTGCAGGCCTTAGACGGAATCATCCGCGTCCTCGTGTCAACGATCGTTCACGGTAGCGTTCGGGCTCGCAAGCTTCACCGCTGATAGGGCCCGGGAGCCAGATGTATGCAGTGCCCGTGACTCATTGACCTGCTCGAAAACGTGGGCCGGTCAAGAAGGCGAGTGGATTCAGCCAAGCATCCACTGCCGGCAGCACTGCCGCTTCGGTTGCCACCCTCATTCCCGTCCTGTCTGCCTCCGAGTCGGCCGCGAGACGTGCCAAGCATGCCCGGCATGTCGGCGCTCCCCTGTAGGATTCAACCGGTGACCGTCAGCGCGTTTCCCGCCGGTGCTGCCTACACGGCCGACCGAGCCGCGGCTCTAGCCGGTGTCCCTTTGAGCACCCTGCACTACTGGGCCCGGAAAGAGATCTGGATACCGAGCGTCTCCAGTATCAGAGTCAAGCGCTGGTCGTACTCGGATCTGCTGGCGCTCAGGCTCATCGATTGGCTGCGTCGGGACAAGCCAGACCTCAAGCTGCCCAAGACTTCCATGGCCAGGATCCGTGGGGCGCTTGCGGCGGTCGAGCGGCTCGGCGATCGGCTGCGCGAACACAGCGTGAAGGTATGGGTCGATCCCAAGGGCGGGCTCGTCGTGAAAGCGGAGGACGAGGTCTTCGTCCCCCTGCGTCGGGGACTCGCACAGGCGTTGACCCATCTCGAAGGCCTCGACTTGGTAGAGGCCTGGCAGGGCGAGAACGGAGTAGTTGGCCCTCACCTGTTCGAACCTCGCTCCACCCTTCGGATCATCCCAGGGAAGCTCTCTGGAGAGCCGCACGTCGTGGATACGCGGATTCCGACGAAGATGCTTTCATCTCTTCGAACGCGCGGGCTTGAGGTCGATGCCATCATCGAGCTCTACCCGAGGCTGACGCACCAGAACGTCGAGGAGGCCATCGCCCTGGAGGTGCAGCTCGACCGCAACCTCCGTGCAGCCGCCTAAGCGCCCCGCCTTCGCGCTGGATGAGAACTTCCCTCAGCCGATCCTTCGCGAGGCCATAGACAAGTACGTCCTGGGCATCGAAATCGCTCTGCTAGTCGACGTCGACCTGAGCCTCCTCGGGGCCTATCAGGACCACGAGCTCATCGGGGAGCTCGCCGGGAGGGGAATCGAAGGCTTGATCACGTGCGACGACAGCATGATCTTCCGGCCGGAAGTATTGGACGCGATAGAGCGCACTGGCTTCTCGATCGTGACCTGCCGGCGCGTCGGGGATGACCCGGTCCGGGCGTCCGGTCTGCTGCTCGTTCATCTGCCAGATGTGGCCAAGAGACACCAGAGTAGGCGGCCCCAGATCTGGCGCCTCGGGACAGTCGAGTCCCGGCCGCTTCCGTTCTCCGAGCACAAGAAGCAAGTGGAGGCCCGAGCTCGTCAGCGTCGTTAGACGGCAAGGCGGACCTCGAACTCCGAGTCTCCAACGTCGACCGGAGGTCAGGTCGCACACCAGGCCGACTCTCACGCCCCGGTTCACCAAGGGCTATCCAGCGCTAACGCGGAGCACAGCCTGAGGCTATCGAGCAGGTGGCTCGTCCTCTCCATTTCCTCCTCTCGCAGAACTCCCCGAAAACTCCCCCGCCTCCGAGGTCATCTTTGGGCTCGTCGCCGCTCTTTGTATAGGTGGTTGACCGGGTGGGCCAGCCGGGTCGGGGGCTGGGCTTGGCGCCCTCGGCCTCGGTCCGAACGGAGTCTCGGGGACGAGGAGAACCAATGGGATGAGAGCGACACTCAGAGATCAGATGCCACCCGGGCGTCACTTGCTCCGCTTCAGGGGGCAGCGAGTTGCTACGCCCGGGGGCCGACGGTGGCCCGGGAATCATGGGTCGCGGCATCCGGCTTCCTATGCGGCTCGATATCTGGCTCGACCAAGACTGAGCCAGTCCTCCCCCAAGAAGAGAGCTGGTCGGACGGGCTGATGGGTGGCTCAGTCAACGCCCCGACTTCCTTCGGAAGATCCAGATCTTCCTCCGGAAAGAGGATTCTCTACTCCTTGCTCGAGGGCATTACCGACAGGGACACGGATCTCTGTCTTCACCTCTACGAGCATCACGTGCTCACTACTCAACAAGCGTTCGAGCTTCTGTTTCCCAGCTACCACCGAGCAAGGAAGAGGCTCCTCCTCCTGTACGACCGAGGAGTGCTTGGACGGTTTCGGCCGCCCCAACGCCCTGGCTCTCAGCCCTTCCACTACGTCCTGGACGAGCGCGGGGCCAAGCTCGTGGCCGGGTATCTGGGGGTGGAGCTGAAGGAGCTGAGGTTTCGCACCGACCGGGTACTCCGCCTGTCCCGAAGCCCGTTCCTCCGACACCTCCGTGAGACCAACGGGTTCTTCTGCCGGCTCGCGTTCGCCTGCCGCCAGGCCGAGGGAGCCCAGCTCGCCCGATGGTTCGGGGAGCACCGGGCAGGAAAGATCGGTCCCGTTCGGCCGGATGGCCTCGGCATGGTGCGGGGTTCGGGAGGGCTGGTCGCCTTCTTCTTGGAGCTCGACCGGGGGACGGAAGACGGCAGCCGCCTGGAAGAAAAGCTCATCTGGTACACGAGGTACGACTTCGACAGCGCACCCCACGCCATCCTCTTCTGCTTCCACTCGGAGAGGAGGGAGACGAGCGCCCGCCGCAGCCTGATCAGGTGCCGGAGCTTCACGGTGGCCACCACAACCTTGCAGCGGCACATGGCCGACCCCCTCGGGCCCAACTGGCTCCCGCTCCGCGCTGAGCGTCGACTCTCGCTCTTCGAGCTGCCGCGCCCGGACCGGCCCGAGCTCGGGCAGTGGGAGCCGAGCCTGGTGCCCCAGGAAGAGTTTCTATGAGCCACGCCCCGTCATCAGGAGATTGAAGGCCAGAGCGGACGCGCGAGGAAGCAGCGAATCCAGGGCGCGAGAGGGAGGACCCCCTTGAGGGTTTCGGTGCTGATCGAGCCGATGACCGAAGACCTCCAGCGGCTTCTCGTGTCGGACCTCTTGGCCATCTTGGGCGCGAGGGGCGGCACCTCGACGGGACAGCACGCCCGGGTACGATCCGGGGATCATGCCTGACGCCGCGCAGGAACCTCGAGGGAGC
>JBIOYC010000109.1:0-14491 GCA_044869955.1 Thermoanaerobaculia bacterium
GCAGGGCGGGAAGCTCGGAGGCCTCGCCGTAGAGCTCCTGGCGCAGCTCGTCCCAGGCCGCCGCAGCGCTCGAGAAGAAAGCCTGCGAGCGAGTGCGGCGGCCGGCGACGACACTCGCCAACCGGCCCGCGTCCTCGGCCACCACCGGCAGCTCGCCGATCTCCCCGCGCACGGCCTGCCAGAGGGCCGCAGCGGAGGGGGCGAGGTCCTCGAGATCGAGGGAGTAGTGGCGGCTGGTGCCGTCGCGGCGGGACGACAGCCAGCCGTCGTCGATCAGCCACTTGAGGTGGCGGCTGACGGTCGATTGCGGCAGCTGGAGCACCGTGCACAGCTCGGAGACCGACAGCTCGCGGCCCTCGAGCAAGAGCAAGAGGCGGGCTCGGGTGACGTCCGCCAGGGCGGCGACGCGGGCCAGGATGCCAGGGCGCTCTTCGATCATCATCCGTTCATCCGGATGGATTGTGCACGATCCTCCGGACCGATGTCAAACCTCTCCTTTCGATCGATTCCAACTCGGCCGAGGACGCGTCGACCTTTGCCCCTCGCCGCACACCTTGGTAGTTGAGGCCCCGCGACATCGAGGCTCCTGGCGAACGGACCGAAGCGTCCGGAGGGCGGAGCCTCGACCTGAAAGTATTCTGGTATGATCTAGTCAGAAGCATGTACTTATTCTTTCATGTCTTTGGGAGGATCTATGAGAGCGAGACACGCCCCCTGGCCCCTGACCTTGGCCGCGCTGGCCCTGGCCATCGGCCCACCCCTCACCGCCTCGACCCAGCAACGACCCACGATCGACGAGCTCGTGGCCGAGGCCCCTCTGATCGTCGTCGCCACGTCCACGGACGTGCACAGCGAATGGCACGACGGTCGCCTGTTCACCTCGGTGCAGATCGAGATCGTTGCCCTGGTCAAGGGGCAGGCGACCGGCACGATCACCGTCCTGCTGCCGGGGGGCCGCGATGCCCAGCGCGAGCCTCCCGTGGCCGAGCTGGGGATCGACGCCCCGGATCTCCACGAGGAAGAGTCCTACCTGCTCTTCCTGGTGCCCAGCTCGAAGGTCCCCGGCGGCTGGGCCGTGCTGGGCTCGACCGAGGGGAGCTTCCGCCTGCCTTCCCCGCAAGCCCCGCCCGGCATCGCGTCCTCTCCGACCGTGCCCGCCGCGCCGGAAGAGCTGCTGCACACCGTCCACGCCTGGATCGCGGCCTCCCGGGCCGCCGCACAGGGTTAGGGAGGAGGCACCATGCGACTGAGCCACCGCAGCTTCGCCCTCGTCGGCCTCGGCCTGGCCTTGGTCCTCATTCCCCCGCCGGTCGCCCGGGCCGGCGGCTTCCTCGACACCGTGGACATCACCGGTCATCACCCGGCACCGCTGCCGGGCCGGGTGATCGCCGAGCTCGTCCCCACCCGCTGGGACCGCCGCTGCATGCCCGTGCCCTTCCGCCTCGATGGCAGCACCGATCCCATTCCCAACCCCCTGGGGTCGCCGGTGCTGACCCTCGCCGAGGTGGCCACCACCGTGGGGCAGGCCTTCGCGGCCTGGCGCTCGCTGCCCACTTCCTTCTTCGATCCCCAGCTCGTGGGCACGGTGGCGAGCTCCGGCTCGCCTCGTTTCGACTTCATCAATGAGATCTCCTTCGGCACGCCGGACGATCCCAGCTTCATCGCCCAGGTCTTCCCGACGGCCTTGATGGAGGACCGCCACCTGATCGCCGGTCAGGACCTCGACGGCGACGGCGACGCCGACGTCTCCGCCCTGATCTCCGCCTGCGGCGACGCCGACGGAGACGGCGACTTCGAGCTGCCCCCGGGCTTCTATCCCGCCGGCACCTTGCTCGATACCGACGTCGTGCTGAACGCGGCGGGCTTTCGCTTCACGGTGGGAAACGGGGCGGTCGACACCCACCTCGGCTCGGTCGACCTGCTCGCCGTGCTCACTCACGAGGTCGGGCACACCCTCGGCCTCTGCCACGTGCTCGAGAACCAGCTCTCGGCCACCGACGGCACGGGCGCCGTGATGTTCCCCTTCATCGATTTGGGGGATCCGGCGAGCGAGCTGGCCGCCCGCCAGCTCGCCGAGGACGACGTGGCCTGGGCCTCCCTGGCCTACCCGGAGGGCACGGCGAGCTCGGGTCCGCCGGCGTTGCAGCCGGGGGACCAACGCTTCGCGGCACGCTACGGGCTGCTGCGGGGGGAGGTGCTGCAGGACCAGCACGGCCAAGCGGTCGCCGGCGGCAGCGTGGCGGCCCTCTCCAGCAGCACCGACCGGGTGGTCGGGGCCGGCTTCTCCGGCCATGCCCGGGTGGCCCTCGACCTCGACTCCGGCGACGGCGACCCGATCAGTGCCGACTGGAGCGTGATCGACGGCGAGTGGCAGATCCCGGTGCGGCCGGGCCTCTACCGGCTCCGCCTGGAGGCCGCGGACGGTCTGCCGGTCGCCGCCTCGCGCATCAACGAGACGGTCGAGGTCGGCGGCCGGCTCGGCCAACTCGACTTCCCCGAGGAGCTCCACGGTGGTGTGCTCGAGAGCTCGAACGAGGAGCAGCCGGGCTTGGCCACGTCCGTGCGCGCCCAGGCCGGGCACACCGTCTCGACGTGCGACTTCTTGGCCAATGAGGTGGAGTATCTGGGCACCCTGAGGGGGCTGGACGATGTCAGTGGCACCCTGGCAACGCCGGGCACGTACAACGCCCTGCGCATCTTCAACGCCGACCTGCGCACCGCCGCCATGGCCGGGGACCTGGTGATCTCGGCCGGCGACTTCTTCACTTTCACCTTTGAAGACTCGGTGGTGCCCGTCTTCGCCGAAGCCCTGCTGGTGTGGGGCACTGCTTCCCCTGACGGCAAGGAGGCGACCCTCGACCTCCAGAATCCGTTGCGTAGGACCTCGGGTTTCGTCGGCCAGCCCTTCGACTTCTCCCAGTTCTACTTCGACTTTCCTCGCGCGCTCGGGGCGCAGGTCGAGGCCGGTCTCTACACCTCCCCGCCTCGCGATCTCTTCCTCGTGCTGCGGGTCCCGTTGTCGACTCCATTCCCGGGTGCGAGCGGCCGCCCGCCGGTGGTCGGCGTCTCCCTTGACTCTCCAATCCTGGCAAACTCGTATCGCTCGCCGGATGGCGTGACGTTCATCCGCCGGGTGGACGAGGACTTCCTCTTCCGATTGGTGCTGACGCCTTGAGAGAGGCCGGAGGGCGGACACGCTGGTCCACCCCTACATCGGAGGGGATCTCTTTCCCTCGTAGGGGCCGACCGATGTGTCGGCCCTCCCCTCCAGCCCCTTCACCCCCCGCTGCTGGCGGCGCTGTCGAGGTCCTCGAGGCCGGCCCAGACCTTCTCGTCCTCATCGACCGGCGGCAGGTTCGGGGCGATGCCGCGCTTCTCGTTGACCCGCCAGCCCCACAGGGTCGCCCACTTCACGTAGGTGCCGAAGGCCTGGAGCATGCAGAAGACCAACCCCCTCATGCCGTCGAGGACGCCGCCCTGGAACACGTAGGTCCTGGCGAAGCGCCAGGCCGACCGGCCCCAGACCTCGAGGAAGCCCGAGCTCTTGCCCTCTCGCCAAGCCTGCGAGGCCCCCCAGTAGCCGTACTTCATGATCCGAGGGATGTAATCCTCGAGCGACTCGACCATGTAGTGCTCCATCGAGTGACGGAGCATCGGGGCCGGTCCCCGGGTCTTCATGTCGGCGTGGACGCGGCGGTTGGGATAGCGGGCCGTGCCCTTCTTCACCAGCCGCACCACGCTGTCGTGCTGCCAGCCGGAGAAGCGGATCACCTGGCCCAGGAAATAGCAGCGCCGGTGGATGGTGTAAGCCTCGTGGCCGGGCGTGCCGGCGAGCAGGCCCTCGAGCTCCGCCTGGAGGGCCGGGGTGCAGCGCTCGTCGGCGTCGAAGATCAGGATCCAGTCGTGCTTCACCTGGTCCATGGCCCAGTTCTTCTGCGCCGCCGAGCCGTAGTAGGTGCGCTGGACGAACTCGACCTGCGGAATCGCCTTCACCACCTCGGCGGTACCGTCGGTCGAGAAAGAGTCGACCACCAGGATCTGATCGCACCACAGCAGGGATCGGATGCACTCCCCGATGTTGCGCTCCTCGTTGAAGGTGGTCACGATCGCCGACACCGGCAGGCGGCTCCGGCCGGGCGGATGGGCTCCAGAGCTCATGGGCCGGGATCCTAGCAGGGCCGAAAGGAGCTGGTAAGATCCCGGCTTCCCCACCATGCGATCCGTGCCGGTCTTCCTCCTGCTGCTGCTGACCAAGGTCGTCAGCCGTATCTTCTGGCGCCACGACCTCGGCTGGGTGGGCGAGGTTCCACCCAACCCCTGGCGCGGCAACCGGGTGGCGGCGGTGCTCAACCACACCAGCCTCTACGAGTGGGTCTGGGCCGGCAGCGTGCCGAATTCCCTGCTCTGGCAGATGGCCCGGCACGGCGTGGTGCCGGTGGCCGAGATCACCCTCGCGAGGCCTCTGGTCGGCTACTTCTACGGCGCCGTAGCCCGCCACGTCGTTTCGATCAGTCGCGAGCGCGACCACACCTGGCGCGAAGTGCTGTCGAAGATCAACGACGCCCAGTCGTTGGTGGTCATCCTTCCCGAGGGCAGGATGATGCGCAAGAACGGCCTCGACAAGCACGGCAACCCGATGACCGTGCGCGGAGGCGTCGCCGACATCCTGGCCGCCGTCCCGGAGGGACGCATGCTCCTCGCCTACAGCCGGGGCCTCCACCACGTGCAGGCTCCCGGCGAGCGTTTCCCCCGCCTCTTCCGCACCGTCAGCATGCGCTTCGAGTCGGTGGACATCGCCCAGTACCGGGACGAGCTGGTGGCCAAGGTGGGCGAGCGCGGCTTCAAGCGGGCGGTGATCGAGGACCTCGAAGCCCGCCGCGACCGCTACTGCTTCCCGGATCGCTCGTAGCAACCCGCCAGGAAGGTCCCCGCGCGTTCGATCGCCGCCCGGCCCTCGGGCAGCAGGCGGGCGTAGAGCTGCCAGCCGTGGAACATCTCGGCCCACGGCTCCAGATCGGCCTCGACGCCCTCGGCGCGGGCCTTCTCCACCAGTCGGGCCGCGTCGTCGTAGAGAGTCTCGTGGGTGCCCACCTGGACGAGCAGGGGCGGCAGGCCGGCGAGGGGGCCCCAGAGCGGCGAGGCGCGAGGATCGAGGGGATCCGCCCCGGCCAGGTAGAGGCGGGCGGAGTGCTCCAGGTAGGGCCGCTGGATCACCGGATCGAGGGCGGCTCGAGCGTCGACCGAGGCGCCGGTGCCGGCGAGGTCCACCCAGGGCGAGAAGAGGGCCACGCCCAGGGCTCCTGGCCGCCCAGGCGACAAGCTCGCCAGGCAGGCCAGGGCGAGACCGCCCCCTGCCGAGTCCCCGGCAAGGGTGAGCTGCTCCGACTCCAGCCCCTGGTCCACGAGCCAGCCGTACACCGCGCAGGCATCCTCCCAAGCCGCCGGGAAGGGGTGCTCCGGCGCCAGCCGGTAGTCCACGGCGAGGGCACGGGCCCCGGCAGCCCGGGCCAACCGCGAGGCGAGGTCGCGGTGCGAGAGGAGGGAGCCCAGAGCGTAGGCGCCACCGTGGAAGAACAGCAGCACCCGCTCCGGCCGCGACTCCGGCACCGTCAGCCACTCCGCGGCAACGCCCCCCGCGTCCACCGTCGCCACCTCGACGTCCCCCGCGACGGGACTCAGCCGCACCAAAGACTCCAGCTCCCGCCGCGCCTCTGCCACGGTCTGGGCAGCGCGGTCGTTGCCGCGGGCCTTGAGAGCGGTGAGGATGAGGGTTAGCTCGCGGCTTGGCATGAGGAGTGGGTCTCGGGAGGCCGCATCTTAGCCCCGGGATACAATCCCCCCGATGTTCGGACGCCGCTTCGAGATCCTGCGCTTGGCCGGCGTCCCGATCTATCTGGACGCCAGCTGGATCTTCCTCGCCCTCCTGCTGACCCTCTCCTTCGCCACCCAGGTGATGCCTCGCAGCCTCCCGGATCAGCCGGAGGCCCTCTACTGGCTTCTCGCCCTGGCCATGACCACCGGCGTCCTCGCCTCGCTGGTGCTGCACGAGCTGGCCCACCTCGGGGTGGCCCGCTACTACCGCTTTGCCCCGACCGGGGTGACGCTCTTCCTGTTCGGCGGCATCGCGGACGCCGTGGAGGACGCGCCGACCCCTGAGGCCGAGCTGCTCACGGCCCTCGCCGGCCCCTTCGCCAGCGGCTGGTTGGCCGGGGCCTCCGGGCTGGTTTTTCTGTCTTGCAGTGCGGCCGAGGTCTATCCCACCATCCAGCTGGCGAGCGGCTATCTCTCGGCTCTGAACGGCCTGATCGCCTTCTTCAACCTGGTGCCGGCCTTCCCCCTGGACGGCGGTCGGATCCTCCGAGCCCTGCTCTGGGCCCTGCGCAAGGACTTCTCCGCCGCCACCCGCTCGGTCGCCTCCCTCGGGTCCGGCCTGGGGGTGCTGCTGCTCCTGTTCGGCGGCCTCTTCCTGCTCCTCGGGCTCCTCGGCATCGGGCTGCTCTCCTTCGCCCTCGGCCTGTTCATCCGCTTCGCCTCGCGCGTCTCCTACCAGAGCGTGATCTTCAAGCGCTCGCTCAAGGATTTGCCGGTGCGCCACTTCCTGCGCGGGGAGCCGGCCACCGTCTCGCGGGCGATCTCGCTGGCCCAGCTGGCCACGGAGCACTTCGCCCATTCGAGCGTCTCGGTGCTGCCGGTGGTCGACGGCACCAGGGCCCTGGGGATGGTCAACCGCCATCGCCTGCTGGCCGTGCCGCGGGAGGAGTGGGACCGCCAGAGCGTGGGGACGATCACCGATCGCGTCAGCCCGGAGAGCTCCATCGGCCCCGACGACCTGGCCTCGGACGCCCTGGCCAAGATGAGCCGCAACGCTCTGCCCGGGCTGCTGGTGGTGGATGGCGAGACCCTGGTGGGGTTGCTGACGCCGGGCGACCTGCTGCGACCGCCGGCGTAGGGGCGCACGGCCGTGCGCCCCTACAGATCGCTCTGGCCGGAATCCGCCGGCAGCCAGCGCGCCAGATCGCCCTTGACCTCCGCCAAGGCGGGCTCCCGGGCGAGGTTGATCCACTCCTTGGGGTCGCTGTCGTGGTCGTAGAGCTCCTCGAAGCCGTCGGCGTAGCGGATCAGGCGGTAGCGGTCGCTGCGCACGGCGGCGGAGCCGGGCCGCCAGCTGGTCACCGCCGGCCTCTCTCTTCCGGTGTTCGGGTCGGCGAGCTGGGGGCCGAGGCTCTGACCCTCGAGGCCGGGCCGCGGCGCGAGGCCGGCGAGCTCGATCAAGGTGGGATAGAGATCGAGCAGGGAGACCGCTCGCGGGCTGGCCACGCCCGGGCGAGGTAGCTCGGGGACGGTGACGATCAGGGGCACGCGGGTCGCCTCCTCCCACAGCACGTCCTTGCGCCAGTGGCCCTTCTCCCCCAGGTGGAAACCATGATCGCTCCACAGCACGACGATCCCGCCCTCCGCGTGCCGGCTGGCCTGCCAGGCTTCGAGCAGCCGCCCGATTCGCTCGTCGACGAAGGCGATCGCCGCCAGGTACGCCCGCACGGCCCGGCGGGCGACCTCGGGTCGATCGAGGTCGAGGGAGACGCGCTGGCTTTCGACGTAGGCCCGGGCCAGCGGGCCGACGTCGGAGAGCTGGTTGGGACGGGCCTCGGGTGGCTCGGCGTCCGCCTCGGCCACGCGCTCGAAGAAGGCACGCGGCAGGTACCAGGGCAGGTGGGGCTTGGTGAAACCTACGCTGAGAAAGAGGGGGCGGGGGTCGGGGTCGGCCAGCTCAGCGCTGGCCAGAGCGACCAGCTGCTCGTCCGCCATGCGCGCCAACGAGACCTCCGTCGGGCCGAAGTCGAACAACCGCTCGAGATCCGGCCCCTGCTCAAGATCGCGACGGCCGGAGAGGGGCTCGAGAGGGCGGGAGTCGGGCTTGGGCTCGTTGGGAATCGGGTGGTAGCGCTGCCAGGAGCCGTCGTCCGCGAAGCGAGGGTGGAAGACCTTGCCCGCTCCGACCGTTCGCCAGCCCCCGGCCGCGAAATGCTGGGGCAAGGTCACCAAGCCCGGCCGGTCGCGGCGGAAGTCGGTCCGGTTGTGGTAGCAGCCGAGAGCGGACGGCGAGAGGCCGGTCAGCAGCGAGGAGCGTGAGGCGTTGCAGTTGGGGCCCGAGCAGTAGGCGCGGGTGAAGAGCCGCCCGGCCGCGGCGAGGCGGTCGAGGTTCGGGGTCGCGGTCGCCGGATGGCCGCCGAGGACGCCGACCCAGTCGTTCAAGTCGTCGATGGCGATGAACAGCACGCTCGGCCGGCGCTGGGGCCGGGACCCTCGGACGCCGCAGCCGGCCAGCGCCGTCCCCGCCGCCAGCCCGGCCAGCACCTCGCGGCGAGAAAGATCCGGGATGGATCCCCGCTTCCGCGGGGATGACGAAGCGGAAGAGCCAACGTCACCAGCGCCACCCTCACCCTCGTAGGCTGGGTTAGCCGTCTGCGGCGTAACCCAGCTCCGAGCACCTCGCCCCGGATGCTGGGTTACGGCCCTCACGGGCCCAACCCAGCCGACGCTCTTCTTGGCCTCTTCCGTCACCGCGTTCCCCCTCTCGACGCCGGCAGCGTATCGTTATCGGACGAGCCGGTGTCCAATCGGATGGCCATGACCGAATCCCCTGCCACGCCCCCGCGGCGCCCCCTCGACCCACGCTGGTTCCAGATCGGCGCTCTTTCGAGCCTGCTCAGCTGGGGCCTGCTCGGCCTCGACTTCGACCTCAGCGCGGCCCAGGCCCTGGTCACCGTGGCCATCGCCCTCGCCACCCAAGCCGTGGGCGACCGCCTCTCCAGCCGCAAAATCGAGCTCAAGAGCGCGGCCATCACCAGCCTCTCCCTCTGCCTGCTCCTGCGCACCGACCACCTCGCCCTCGCCGCCCTCGGGGCCTTCCTCGCCATCGCCTCGAAGTATCTGATCCGCATCGGCGGCAAGCACGTCTTCAACCCGGCCAACTTCGCCCTCGCCGCCCTGGTGCTGACCACCGACAAGGTCTGGCTCTCCGCCGGCCAGTGGGGGGCCACTGCCTTCCTCGGCTTCCTGGTGGTCTGTCTGGGTCTCCTGGTGGTGCAGCGGGCCGCCCGCGCGGACGTCTCCCTGGCCTTCCTCGCCGCCTACACCGGTCTGCTCTTCGGTCGCGCCCTCTGGCTCGGCGATCCCTGGACCATCCCCTTCCACCAGCTGCAGAGCGGTGCCCTGCTGCTGTTCACCTTCTTCATGATCTCGGACCCCAAGACCACCCCCAGCTCCCGCGCCGGGCGCTTCCTCTTCGCTCTGGCCGTGGCCTTCGGCACGGTGCTGGTGCAGTTCGAGCTGTTCCGCCCCAATGGTCTGATTCTGTCGCTGGTTGCCGCCAGCCTGGCCACTCCCCTGCTCGACCGCCTGCTGCCCGGCCCTCGCTACGCCTGGGAGCATCCCCGCTCGGGCCCGCTGCCCGAAAGGAGCTTCGCATGACCCGTCGCTTCCTCCCTCTGCTCGCTGGCGCGCTCGCCCTCGCCTCCGCTCTACCCGCCGGGGCGTTCTGCGGCTTCTACGTCGCCCGCGCCGACACCAAGCTGTTCAACCAGGCCTCCCAGGTGGTGCTGGTGCGCGACGGCGACCGCACGGTGCTGTCCATGGCCAACGACTTCAAGGGCGACATCAAGGAGTTCGCCCTGGTGGTGCCGGTGCCGACCTTCATCACCCGCGAGCAGATCCACGTCGCCGACAAGGCCCTGATCGACCACCTCGACGCCTACACCTCACCGCGGCTGGTCGAGTACTTCGACGAGAACCCCTGCCGGCGCTTCTACCGCGCGCAGGGAGGCATGCCGCCGCTGTCCGCGGCAGCGCCCAAGGAGGAGTCCCGGGCGGACCGCGCCCGGGCCCTGGGAGTGACCATCGAGGCCGAGTACACGGTGGGCGAGTACGACATCCTGATCCTCTCCGCCCAGCAGAGCGGAGGCCTGGTCACCTGGCTGACCGAGAGCGGCTACCGGCTGCCCGGCGGAGCCGGGCCGGTGCTCGGCAGCTACCTGAAGCAGGGGATGAAGTTCTTCGTGGCGAGGGTGAACTTGAAGGAGCAATCCAAGCTCGGCTTCACCTATCTGCGCCCCCTCCAGGTGGCCTACGAGAGCCCCAAGTTCATGCTGCCCATCCGCCTCGGCATGGTCAACGCAAACGGCCCGCAGGAGCTCTTCGTCTACGCCCTGACCCGCCAGGGCCGGGTGGAGACCACCAACTACCGCACCGTGCGCCTGCCCTCGGGAGAGGAGCTGCCGGTCTTCGTCAAGGACGACTTCGGCGACTTCTACCGCGACATGTTCCGCCGCCAGTTGGCCCGCGAGGACGGCAAGGCGGTGTTCCTCGAGTACGCCTGGGACATGGCCTGGTGCGACCCCTGCGCGGCCGACCCCTTGACCGACCGCGAGCTCAACGAGCTGGGGGTGTTCTGGGTCAACCCGCGGATGGCCGAGGGCCCGGCGAGGAACGTCTTCGTCAGCCGCCTGCACCTGCGCTATGACAACGCCCACTTCCCCGAGGACCTGGTGTTCCAGCAGACCGGCGACCGCAGCAACTTCCAGGGCCGCTACGTCCTGCGCCACCCCTGGAAGGGGGACGAGCGCTGCCGCGAGGCCGACGAGTACCGACAGAGCCTCGCCCCCCGCTTCGAGAAGGAAGCCCAGACCCTCGCCCACCTCACCGGCTGGGACATCAACGACATCCGCAAGCGGATCAAGCTCGAGGTGCCCCAGGAGGAGCAACCCTGGTGGAAGAGGATCTGGGAGTAAGACCCCCTACGGGAAGCGCGGGCAGGTGAACGGCGGTCCGCAGGTGGTTTCCTGGTATACCCACTCGCCGCCAACGCAGAGATAACGGTCCCTCAAGGACCGTCCGTCGCCGAGCTCACAGCAGCCAACGACCTCTGACATCTTGGAGCCTTCGGTGCAGGTCGCCGCGAGGAAGGGACTCTCCGTCTCCGAGGCAGCGAGCAGCCAGGCGAGATCGTCGCCGTCCTGGCATACCGGGTCGGCCGCCACGCCCAAAGATAGAAGAGAGATCCCAAGGGCCAGGAATAACACTTTCCTCATCATCACAATACCTCCACTTGGTTATGGTGCTGCCGCATAATAACCCTGAACTCCATGGAGGTCAAGAAAAACTTCTGCCGTTGTTTGGGGTGCGGCGGCGGGTATCCGCCGCCGCATTCGGCTACTCCACCCCGATCAGGGCCAGCCCGGCCTCGCGCACCTTCTTGTCGAAGGCCGGCAGGTCCTGCTCCCAGATGGCCGCGAGCTTGGCCAGCTCGGCGTCGGCCACGGCGAAGAGCTCGTCCCGGACGGCGTAGGCCTGCTGGGTGGGCGCCACGTCGCCGGTGGTCACGACGTCGAGCAGGCCAGCGAGCTTGTCGTTGACGCGGATCGGGAAGTTGAGCGGGTCCTGGGAGCTCTTGCTCTTGGTCTGGATCAGGGCCTCTTCCGCGGCCTTCATCTTCTCCTCGATGCCCTTCGCCTCTTCGAGCAAGGCCTTGGCCTCCTCCTTGCCCTTCCAGCGCTTCCGGAGATCGTCGAGCTGGCGGCGCACGTCGCGCACCTTCTTGAGCTGGCCGTGGATCTGCGAGACCTTGTCGCGGATCTCGGTGCCGAGGGCGAATT
Organism: Thermoanaerobaculia bacterium; assembly: GCA_044869955.1. Classification (GTDB taxonomy): domain Bacteria; phylum Acidobacteriota; class Thermoanaerobaculia; order Multivoradales; family SZUA-115; genus CALMKX01. The sequence goes on from JBIOYC010000109.1 coordinate 11,652, forward strand.
GCGCCTCGTAGTCGGCCTGCGTGGCGGTCGAACGCGGATCCGGCACCAGGTCGAAGCCCGCCGTGGCCGTCCAGCCGCCAACCGTCAGTCGGCCCTGATAGCGGCCAGGCTTCGCCACCACGCTGCTGCCTCCTCCCCACAGGATCGCCCCGGGCAGCTCCTCGATCGGCTCGTAGAAGAGGTTCCAGACGAAGCGGTTCATGCCCTTGGCGGCTGGCACCTGGCGCAGGTCCTCGCCCTGTCGCTCGTCCTCATCGTCCTTCTCTTCTTCCCCCTGCTCGGGCTTGCGGGTGTAGGTGCGGATCACGGTGCCGTCCTCGGCCAGGACCTCGAGCTTGACCTCGGTCTCCTTGGCCGGCGCCTCCTTCAGGTAGTAGTGGAAGGTCACGCCATTCGAGGGGTTCTTGCCGAAACCTGGCGTCTGCTCCCGCGCGCCGCCGGGAAAGCGCAGCGAAGCTCGCGGCGTGAAGAGGTGAGCCTCTCGACTGGCCAGGTCGGTCGCCACCTGATGCAGAGGGGAGAGGTCGTCCAGGATCCAGTAGCTGCGCCCCTGGGTGGCCGCCACCAGGTCGCCGTTCTTCACCGCCAGGTCGGTCACCGGCACGATCGGCAGGTTGCGCTGCAAGGACTGCCAGCTCGCGCCGTCGTCGAACGAGGCCCAGACCCCCCTCTCGGTGCCGGCGTAGAGCAGGCCACGCCGGCCGGGATCCGCGCGCACCACGCGGGTGAAATGCGAGCGATCGATGCCGCTGTCGATGCGCGTCCAGGTGGCGCCGTAATCGGTGGTGCGGAAGAGGTAGGGGGTGAAGTCGTCCAGCTTGTAACGCGTGGCCGCGACGTACAGACCCCCCGCCTCGAAGGGATGAGCCTCGAGGCTGTTGATCTGCGCCCACTCGGGCAGGCCCTTCGGGGTGACGTTGGCCCAGGTGGCGCCGCCATCCTTGGAAACGTGCACCAGGCCGTCGTCCGAGCCGGTCCACAGCACACCCTTGGCCACGGCCGACTCGGCGATGGCGAAAACCGTGCCGTAGTACTCGACGCTGGTGTTGTCTTTGGTGATCGGTCCGCCCGAGGGCTCCATCTTCGACTTGTCGTTGCGGGTCAGGTCCGAAGAGATCACCTGCCAGCTCGCCCCCAGGTCCCGGCTGGCGAAGAGCACGTTGGCACCGGCGTAGAGGAGATTCGGATCGTGGGGCGAGAAGAGCACGGGGAAGTTCCACTGAAAGCGGTACTTGAGGTCGACCGCGCCGTGGCCCATGGGATCGTCCGGCCAGGGATTGATCGAGCGCACCTGGGCCGTATCGTGATCGATCAGCATCAGGAAGCCACCGTAGCTGCCACCGATCACCACATTGGGATCGTCCGGCTTGGCCACGATGTGGCCGCTCTCGCCGCCGGCGGTGTTCTCCCAATCTCCCGGACCGATGCCGCGGAAGCTCACCACCGAGCGCGAGCGGATGCGCAGGGCCGAGTTGTCCTGCTGGCCACCGAGCAGGCGGTAGGGGAAGTCGTTGTCGGTCGAAACCCGATACATCTGGGCCGTGGGCTGGTTGTCCTGACCGGTCCAGGTCTTGCCGCCGTCGCGGCTGACCACGGCGCCGCCGTCATTCGACTCGATCATGCGCAGGGGATCTTCCGGCGCGATCCACAGGTCGTGGTTGTCGCCGTGAGGAACGCGGATGGCCTTGAAGCTGCGCCCGCCGTCGCGCGAGACGTGGAAGCGAACGTTGAGCACGTAGACCGCTTCCTGATCCTCGGGGTCGGCGTAGATGCGGGTGTTGTACCAGGCGCGCTGGCGCAGGTCGCGGCTCTCGTTGGTGCGCTCCCAGGTCTTGCCGCCGTCCTTGGAGCGGAACACGCCCCCCTCCTCGGCCTCGACGATGGCGTAGAGGTTCTCGGGGTTGCTGGGCGAGACGGCAATGCCGATCTTGCCGAGGGTCCCCTTGGGCAGGCCGGGGTTCTTGCTCAGCTCCTGCCAGGTATCGCCGCCGTCGGTGGACTTCCACAGGCCGGAGCCCTCGCCGCCGCTCTCGAAGGTCCAGGGCAGGCGCCGAGCCCGCCAGAAGGCGGCGTAGAGGGTGCGGGGGTTGGTGGGATCGAGGATCAGGTCGCAGGCGCCGGCGTCCGGGTTGGCGTAGAGGATGCGCTGCCAGGTGAGGCCGCCATCTTTCGAGCGGTAGACGCCGCGCTCTTCGTTGGGGCCGTAAGCGTGACCGAAGGCGGCGACGTAGACCAGATCCGGGTTCTTGGGGTGGATGCGGATGCGGAAGACGTGGCGCGACTCCGGCAGGCCGACGTGCTTCCAGGTCTTGCCGGCGTCGACCGACTTCCACATGCCGTCGCCGTGGGAGACGTTGCCGCGCAGGGTGGCTTCCCCGCCACCGACGTAAATCACGTTCGGATCCCACTCGGAGACCGCCACGGCACCGATCGAGCCGCCGAAGAAGCCGTCTGAGACGTTCGTCCAGGTGCGCCCGCCGTTGACCGTCTTCCAGACCCCACCGCCGGTGCCGCCAAAGTAGTAGGTGTCCGGATCGTTCGACAGTCCCGCCACGGCCGCCACCCGCCCGCCCCGGTAGGGCCCGACCTCGCGCCACTCGAGGGAGCCGAGCAGGGCCTCGTCGACCTTCACCGTCGGCGGCGCAGGGGGCTCCTTGGGCCTGGCGGCGGAGAGGGGCGAAGCGATCGAGAGGACGGCGAAGACGAGGCAGGCCGAGGCGAGACGGGCAGCTTTCATCCGAGAGACCCTCCGAAACGACGTTTCGGCGGACGCTAACACAGCGGGAATGGGCGGGGAGGGCGCAGCATGCTGCGCCCCTACCGCGGAGAGGATGCTCTCC
>JBIOYC010000110.1:0-9860 GCA_044869955.1 Thermoanaerobaculia bacterium
TCGGTGAAGAGGGCACGAAACGCCGGGACCTTGCCGGGGTCGACACCGGTGGTGATGGTGACCCAGCCGCGCTGGCCGTCGGTGTGGTCGCGGGCATCGAGCCCGTAGACGAGACCCCGCCGGCCGATCGCCTCGCGGCCCAGCCGGCCCTCGTAGCCATGGGCGAAGACGTAGCGCAGCAGCCGCCAGGCCCAGGCGTCGGGGTGGCCGGGCGTTACGCTCGCCACGGCATAGCCCACGGCCGACTGGACCCTGGGCTCGGCCAGGGTGACGAGCAAGGGCCCCGAGCCCGGCGAGAGAGGCGGCAGCAGGCGCGGTCCGGCGGGCGCGAGAGCGCCGAAGGTCCGTTCGAGCCGAGGACGGTCGGCCTCAGGGTCGACGTCACCGGCCAGAACGATCAGTACCGGCCTCAGCTCCCCGCCCGGGGCTTCCACGCCGAGCCAGGCGGCGAGGGTCTGATCGAGCCGCTCGCGGGGATCCCCCGACGGCGGCGCCGGCGCAGCTGCCTTCACCCCCTCCAGCGCCCGCCGAGCCCGGCTGATGGCTTCGTCGAGGTCCCCGGCCTGGAAGCGCACGTCGATCGAGGTGAAGCCCTCGAGGGGCTGCAAGAGGGACACCTCCTCGCTCGTCTCGAGGCCGGAGACCGGGATGACGACGCGCAGGTAGGCCGCGGGTGAGTTGGGGACGCGGCGGAGGAGGAGGGGGACCCTCACCCCAGCCCCTCTCCCAGCCCGCCCACTCCAGCCTTCCGGGAGAGGGGTCCGGAGGGGAGGGCGGCCACGGGGGGCCGCCCCTACGGCCAGGTCGTCATTCCCGCGCAAGCGGGAATCCATCCCTTCCTGGACGCTGCCAGGGAGACCCCTCGGCTTCGCTCGGGGTGACAAGGGGGCCGTTGACTCTCCTCCGGCCTCCCCCTCTCCCGGAGGGCGGCCACGGGGGGCCGCCCCTACGGCCAGGTCGTCATGCCCGCACAAGCGGGGACCTATCCCCTCCGGAACCCCTCTCCCGGGAGGGAGGCCAGGGTGGGTCGGGAGAGGGGCAGGGGTGAGGGCCTCTTCGGGCACCGACCACCCCACCGTCCGCCCCTCGGGCGTCAGATAGCGCCGCGCCGCGGCCTGGACCTCCTCGGCCGTCACTCTCGCCACGGCCACCGGCAGGTCGCGCAGGGCTTCGAGCGCGTCGAGACCGGCGAAGTAGGCCAACTGGTGGGCGGCGTCCTCGGTGGTCTCGAGGTCGAAGACCAGCTCGTCCTGTAGTCGCTCGCGAGCCCGCGCCAGCTCCTCGGCCGGCACCGGCTGCTCTCGCAGGCGCCGCACCCTCTCATCGATCGCCGCCTCCACGGCCTCGCGGCCGGCGCCGTCCGGGGCCTGACCTCGGACGGTGAAGGCGTACGGCGCCGCCGCGGCCGGGAACCAGGTGACGAGGCCCTCGGCGGCCCCAGCGAGACGGGAGCCGGGGCGGGTGGGGGCCTCGCCACCGTCCTGGGCGAAGTTGACGCCGCCACCGCCGGAGAGGACCTCCTGGAGGACCAGGAAGGCAGGCCAGTCCGGAGCGCTCGCGGCCGGCGCTCGCCAGGCGATCTCGAAGAGCCGCTCGCCGTCCGGGGCCGCGCCCGGCCGCAGCACCTCGATGCGCCGCTCACCCCGCTGGAGGGGCTCGACCGTCGGCGGCGGGGGCGTCGCCGCCCGCTTCGGCAGCGAGCCGAAGAGGCGCCCCACCTCCCGGCGCACCTCGGCGGCGTCCACGTCTCCCACGACCGCCAACACGGCGCTGCCCGGGTGGTAGTGCTGGCAGTAGAAGGCCACCAAGGCCGCCTGGTCGATCGCCGCCACCTCGCTCTCCCAGCCGATGGTGTTGTGCCGGTAGGGGTGGGTGAGGAAGGAGACCGCCATCACCGCGTCGTGCAGCGGGCTCGCCGGGTCGTTCTCGTAGCCGTGCAGCTCGCTCAGCACCGCGCCGCGCTCGGCCTCCACCTCCGCGGCGGGGATTTCGAGCCTCGCCAGGCGGTCGGCCTCGATCGCCAGGGCCAGGCGCCAGTGCTCCTTCGGCACGGTCTCGAAGTAGGTGGTCTGGTCGACCCAGGTGTAGGCGTGCCACTCCCCACCCACGGCGTAGAGGGCGCTCGCCAACTGCCCGTCGGGAAAGCTCTCGCTGGCGCGGAAGGCCATGTGCTCGAGGAAGTGGGCGAGGCCGGTGGCGCCGGTGACCTCGTTCCTGGCGCCCACCCGGTAGAGGGCCTGGACGCTGACCAGGGGCAGGGCATGCTCCTCGAGCACGATCAGGGTCAGGCCGTTCTCGAGCACCTCGACCGTGGCCTGATCGAGGTCGAAGGCCCGGGCTACCCCACTCCAACCGAGGAACAGGCCGACCAAGACGCTCGCGGTCGGCCGGCTCCCTCTCTTTCTCGGCATGCCGCAGAGGTTAGCGGATCGCTCTCGACTCCGTTAGGCTTCGCCCCACCCATGGCCAGCAAGCGGATGACGATGGCGGAGGCGATCCGCCGCCACGTGCACGACGGCGACACGGTGGCGATCGAGGGCTTCACCCACCTGATCAGCTTCGCCGCCGGCCACGAGATCATCCGCCAGGGCAAGCGCGATCTCACCCTCTGCCGGCTCACGCCGGACCTGATCTACGACCAGATGATCGCCGCTGGCTGCGCCCGCAAGCTAGTGTTCAGCTGGGCCGGCAACCCGGGCGCGGGCCCCCTCTACGCCCTGCGTCGGGCGGTCGAGGAGGGCGTCCCGGCTCCGCTCGAGATCGAGGAGTACACGCACTTCGGCATGGTCGCCCGCTTCGCGGCCGGCGCCTCGGGCCTGCCCTTCCTGCCGCTCAAGACGTTCACCGGCAGCGACTTGGGGCGGGTCAACCCCCAGATCCGCGAGGTCGTCTGCCCCTTCACCGGCGAGCGGTTGGCGGCCGTGCCGGCCCTCCGCCCGGACGTCACCATCGTCCACGTGCAGCGAGCGGACGAGGGAGGCAGCGCCCAGGTCTGGGGCCTCCTGGGGGTGCAGAAGGAGGCCGCCTTCGCGGCGAAGCGGGTGATCGTGGTGGCCGAGGAGATCGTCTCGGAGGAGGTCATCCGCGCCGATCCCAACCGCACTCTCCTGCCGGGCTTCGCCGTCCAGGCGGTGGTGCACGAGCCCTTCGGCTGCCATCCCTCCTTCGCCCAGGGCTACTACGACCGCGACAACGACTTCTACCTCGCCTGGCGCGAGGTCTCGCAGGACCGGGAGCGTCTCGAAGCCTGGCTCGACCAATGGGTGCACGGCGTCGCCGATCGTGCCGAGTACGTCGAGAGAATGGCCCCGCGGCTCGAGAGGCTGCGCGCTCGCGAGCGGCTCTGCCAGCCGGTGAGCTATGGCGGCTGAGCCGGCCTACACGGCCTCCGAGCTGATGGTCTGCCAGGCCGCGCGCGAACTGGCGGACGGCGAGGTGGTCTTCGTCGGCATCGGCCTGCCCAACGTGGCCTGCAACCTCGCCCGCCGCCTCCACGCCCCCGAGCTGGTGCTGCTCTACGAGTCGGGGGCGATCGGCGCCGTGCCCGAGCGGGTGCCGGTGTCGATCGGCGATCCCGCCCTGGTCACCCGCTGCCTGGCCGTGGCGCCCATGGCCGAGGTCTTCTACACCTACCTGCAGGGGGGCCGGATCGACGTCGGCTTCCTCCAGGGCGCGCAGATCGACCGCCACGGCAACCTGAACACCACGGTGATCGGCGACTACGACAGGCCCAAGGTCCGGCTGCCGGGCAGCGGCGGCGCCTGCGAGATCGCCATCCACGCCAGACGCGTGCTGGTGGTGGCGCCGCAGACGAGGAAGAGCTTCCCCGCGCAGGTGGACTTCGTCACCTCGCCCGGCTTCCTGGGCGGCGGCGACGAGCGTGGCCGCCTGGGCCTGCCCGGGACCGGTCCCCAGCGGGTGATCACCGACCTCGCCTGCTACGGCTTCGAGGGCGGCGAGATGGTGCTCGAGACCCTGCACCCCGGCGTGACTCTCGAGCAGGTGCGGGCCCATCTCGGCTGGGACGCCCGCCTCGCCCCCACCGTCGGCACGACCGCTCCCCCCACGGCCGACGAGCTGCGGGTGCTGCGGTCGGAGCTGGGACGCTAGCTTCTACCCCCCGAACCCGTTCACCGTCCGGCTCTGCTCGCGCAGGAACTTGAGCAGGTAGTCCGGCCCCAGGGCCGCGGGGCCGGTGCCGCCGCTGCCTTTCCAGCCGCCGAAGGGGTTGATGCCGGGCCAGGCGCCGGTGGTGGCGCCGCTCCGGCGGTTGACGTAGAGCACGCCGGCCTCGATGCCGTCCAGGAAGCGGGCCAGCTCCCTCTCGTCGCGGGAGAACAGCCCGGCGGTAAGGCCGTACGGGGCGCGGTTGGCCTCGGCGAGGGCCTCCTCGAGGCCCGCCACCGGCTGGAAGAGCAGGATGGGCAGGAACATCTCCTGCGTGAAGTAGGGATGGTGCGGGTCCGGCAGGCGAGCCACCGTGGGCTCGACGTAGAAGCCGCGGGCCAGCTCCCCCTCGCTGCGCACCTCGCCGCCGGCGAGGATCTCGCCCCCGGCCTCACGGATGCCGGCCACGATGCGCTGGAACTTCTCGACCGAGGCGGCCTGGCTCACGGGGCCCAGGAAGGGGTCCCCGCTCACCGGATTGCCCAGGGCGAGGCCCCGGGTGCGTTCGAGCAGGAGGGCGAGGAAGGGCTCGGCCACCGCCTCCTCGACGTAGACCCGCGAGCAGGCGCTGCACTTCTGCCCCGAAAAGCCGAAGGCCGAGCGAGCCACGGCCTCGGCGGCGGCCTCGAGGTCCGCGCTGGCGGTGACGATCGTCGGATTCTTGCCCCCCATCTCGACGGCCACCGGCCGCGGCCACTCGCCGGCGGCGCCGCGAAGGATCTTCATCCCCACCGCCGAGGAGCCGGTGAAGGCGAAGCCGGCCACGTCTGGATGCCTGACCAGGGCCTCCCCCACCTCCGCCCCGCCGTGCACCAGGTGCAGCACTTCCCTCGGCACCCCAGCCTCCCAAAGGGCCTCGCAGAGCAGCTCGCCGGAGATCGGCGCCTCCAGGGCCGGCTTCAGCACTACGGTGTTGCCGGTGAGCAGGGCGCCGCCCACCATGCCGGCGGCGAGGGCCGAGGGGAAGTTGAAGGGGGAGATCACGGCGAACACGCCATACGGCAGCATCACGCTCTCGGTGACCTCCGAGGGGGCCATGCGGGCCAGGGCGCGGCGATAGCCGCCGTTGGCCTCCAGACGCTCGGCGTAGTAGCGCAGCAGGTCAGCGGACTCCTCCACCTCGGCCATGGCCTCGAGCCGGGTCTTGCCCACCTCGTGGACCATCCAGGCGGCGAGCTCGAAGCCGCGGGCGGCGATCTCCTCGGCCGCGCGGCGCAGGATCGCCACCCTCTCCTGCCACGGCCGCGCCCGCCAGGCCGGGAAGGCCGCCCGGGCCCCGGCCACCGCCCGCGCCACCTCGGCGGGCGAGGCGGTCTGCACCACGGCGAGCAGCAGGCGGGTGTCGATCGGCGAGCGCGCGGAGGCGAGCTCCCCCTCGCGCGCGTCCTCCCCCGCCACCGAGCCCGCCAGGCGGCGGCCAAAGCCCACCGCCACCGCGGCCAACTCGCGGTCGAAGCGGGCGCGGAAGTCGGGGTCGGCGGCGACGGCGGTGTAGGTGATCTTGCGCGAGCTGCTCATGCGTCCTCCCAGGCGATCTCGGAAAGGGTTCGCTCGAGGCGCCGGCCGATCTCCTGGAGCTCCGCCGGCTCGATGGTGAAGGGGGGCGCCACCAGCACCAGGTCCCCCCGCTCGCCGTCCACGTGGCCGGTGTTGCTCCACAGGATCAGGCCGTTGGCGAAGGCCCGCTCCACCACCCGCTCGGTCACCCGCCGGGCGCGGGGGAAGGGCTCCTTGGTCTCGCGGTCGGCGACGAATTCCAGCGCCGCCAGCAGCCCCCGGCCCCGCACCTGCCCTACGTGCGGGTGGCCCGCGGCCCCTTCGAGGGCCGCGAAAAGGGCCCCTTCGAGGGCCGCCGCCCGCTCCACCAGGCGCTCCCTCTTCAAGCGCCGGACGGTGGCCCGGCCGGCGGCGCAGAGGGCCGGGTGGTGGGAGTAGGTCTGGGCGTGGTTGAAGGCGCCGCTGCCGGCGGCCAGAGCCTCGACGATGCCGCGCCGCGCCAGCAGGCCGGAGAGGGGCACGGCGCCGGCGTTCAGGCCCTTGCCCAGCACCACGACGTCGGGCACCAGGTCGAAGTGCTCGGCGGCCAGCCAGCGGCCGGTGCGGCCCATGCCGCAGAGCACCTCGTCGGCGATCAGCAGCACGTCGTGGCGGCGGCAGATCTCCGCCACCCGCGGCCAGTAGCCCGGGGGCGGCACCACGGCCCCGCCGGCGGCGCCACCGATCGGCTCGGCCACGAAGGCGGCCACGGTCTCCGGCCCCTGGCGCAGGATCTCCGCCTCCAGGGCCTCGCCGGTCGAGCCGGGGCCGAAAGGGTCGCGGTAGGGGTCGGGCGCCGGGATGCGGGGGAAGGGCAGCAGCAGGGGGCCGTAGATGCGCCGGTAATGCTCGCGCCCCGAGAGGGAGAGGGCGGCCAGCGTGTTGCCGTGGTACGACGGCACCCGCGAGATCACCTTCCATTTGTCGGGCCGCCCGACCTCCAGCCAATACTGCCGGGCGAGCTTGACCGCCGCCTCGATCGCTTCCGAGCCACTGGTCAGGAAGTAGGCGTGGTCGAAGTCCCCCGGCATCACGGCGCAGAGCTCGGCGGCCAGCTCTTCCACCGCCCGGTGGGTGAACTGGGTGCCGTTGACGTAGCCCAGGGTGCGGATCTCCGCCGCCACCGCCTCGGCGAGGTCCTCGAGGTCGTGGCCGAGGTTGGCCACCACGGCTCCGCCCGAGGCGTCGAGGTAGCGGCGGCCTTCCTCGTCGAAGATCCAGGCTCCCTCCGCGGCCACCGCCAATGGGTAGTCCCGGTTCAGCCGGCGGTAGAAGACGTGACTTTCCGGGAAGCGGTACGCCATCAGAACGGTCCCCAGCGCAGGGCGTGGGCGATCAGCAGGAAGACCAGCCCGAGGAGGAGCCAGATCAGCTGCAAGGGCCAGAGGAACTTGACCCAGCGCGTCCAGGGCACACCGATCAAGGCCAGCCCGGCCATGAAGTAGCCCTGGGTGGGGGTGAAGACGTTCGAGAAGCCGTCCCCGAACTGGTAGGCCAGCACGCTGGTCTGGCGGGTGACGCCGACCATGTCGCCCAGAGGGACCAGGATGGGCAGCGACAGGGCGGCCTGGCCACTGCCCGAGGGCACCAGGTAGGAGAGCCCCACCTGCACGGCGTAGATGCCTGCCACGCTCACCTGCTGGGGCAGCCCGGCCACGCCCGCGGCCATGGCGTGGAGGATGCTGTCGGTGACCTGGGCGCCGTCGAAGATCACCAGCACGCCACGGGCGAGCCCCACCACCAGGGCGGCCGAGGTCAGGCCCGCAGCGCCGGTCAAGAAGCTCTCGGCGGTGGTGTCGGCGGTGAGCCCGCCCAAGGGCCCGGCCACGGCCGCCACCAGGACGAAGAAACCGGAAAGCTCGCTCAAGCCCCAGCCCCAGGAGAGGGAGCCCACGGCGACCAGGACCAGGGCCGTGGCGAACGCCCCGAGCACGGCGCCGTGGCGCCAGCCGATGCGGCCCGGCCCGGCCGCCGCCTCCGCCGCCACGGCCGGCACCCGATGACGCCGGGCCCAACGGGCGACGTAGGCGATCGACACCGCCGTCACCACGGCCCAGACGATCAGCCGGAAGCCCAACCCCGAGTAGAGGGGCAGGCCGGCGATGGCCTGGCCCACCCCCACGGTGAACGGGTTGAAGAAGGCCCCCGCGAAGCCCGCCCCGGCCCCCACCAGGGCGATCGCCCCGCCCACGATCTCGTCGTAGCCCAGACGGCGGGCGAGGATCACCAGGCCGGGCAGGAAGGGCAGGGTCTCCTCGGCGATGCCCAGGGTCGCGCCGCCCAGGGAGAAGAGCAGCATCAGCAGGGGGATCACCAGCGCGTCGCGACGGCCGGCGGCGCGGACGATGGCGTCGATGCCCGCCTCGAGGGCCCCGGTGGCCTGGAGCACGCCGAAGGCGCCGCCGATCAGGAAGATGTAGAAGACGATCGAGGCGGTGGCGGCGAGCCCACGGGGGAAGGCGAAGGCCACCTCCTTGAAGCCCGCGGGCCGGGGGGAGACCTCGGTGTAGGAGGCCGGGGCCACCAGCTGGCGGCCTTCGACCTCGTGGCGTTGATATTGCCCGGCAGGCAGGAACCAGGTGAGGATCGCCGCCACCACCGTGAGGCCCAGCAGCAGCACGAAGGTGTGGGGCAGGCGCAGCTTCAAGACCCGCCTCCGGCGCAGAAGTCGAGGGCCAGGGCGGCGTAGAGCCGGGCGGCTTCCGTGAGCTCGGCGACCGCCACGGCCTCGCGGGGCGAATGGGCAAGGGAGAGGTCCCCCGGCCCCAGGATCACGCTGGGGATGCCCCCGAAGTTGGCGAGCAGGGCGCCGTCCGTCCAGGCCGGAAAGGTCGTGAATTCCCCGGCCTCCCCACACACCCGCTCGCGGGCTCGGGCCGCGGCCCGGGCGAGGGGGTGGTCCGGAGCGGTCTCGAGAGGGCCATGGTCGAGGGTCGCCATGCCTCCCGGCACCCGCCGCAGCCGGGTGCTGAGGCCGGGCAGGCTCCGCTCGACCTCGGCGAGCAGCTCGAGTAGCTCGGTCGTGACGCTCTCGAAGCTCTCCCCCGGCACCAGGCGGCGGTCGAGGGTGAGCACGGCGGTGGCCGCCACGGTCGAGGGCTGGTCCCCGCCGTGAAGGGTGCCGAAGTTGAGGGTCGGCGGCCCGAGCAGGGGGTGGCGGCGCGCCGCGAGGCGGGGGGCCAGGCGCTCCTCCACCAGGGTGATGAAGCGGGCGGCGGCCGAGAGGGCGTTGATCCCCTCTTCGGGCCGGCCGCCGTGGGCCGCGCGGCCCTCGAAGCGGACCGAGAGCCATTCGAGGCCCTTGTGGCCCAGGGCCACCCGGTTGCCGGTGGGCTCTCCGACCACCGCGCCGTCGGCCGAAAAGCCGGAGGCCACCAGCCGCTCGGCGCCCAGGCTCTCCATCTCCTCGTCGATCACCGCCGCGAGGGTCACCGAGCCCGCCGGCAGCTCGCGGGCCAGGACCGCCAGGGCCACGGCCATGGCCGCGAGGGCCCCCTTCATGTCCACGGCGCCGCGGCCCTCGAGCCGGCCGCCGGCGACCTCGCCGGAGAAGCCCACGCCCGGGTCGCTCCCGTTCAGCGGCACGGTGTCGGTATGGCCGCAGAGCAGGAGGTGACGGCCGGGTCGGGCCCCCCTCACCCGGGAGAGCAGGTTGGGCCGGCCGGATGCGACCTCGTCGAGCTCGACGCCGAGGCCCCGTTCGCGCAGGAAATGTGCGAGGGCCAGGGCCACCGCCTCCTCCTGGCGGGGCAGGCCCGGATGGCTGGGACGGCGCACCAGCTCCGCCGCCAGCTCGGCCACGCCGAGGCGGGCGATCTCGGCGGAGATCCGGTCGAAGAGGTCTTCAAGGGGCATGGACGAAAGCCAGTCTATCCGTAGGGGCGCGGTTCCCGCGCCCTCTCGCCGGTCGCCACGCTGTCCCAGGGGCCGGGGGCGCGGAGACCGCGCCCCTACATCGGATGGGCGCACGGCGGTGCGCCCCTACCCGCTGTCATCCCGACCGAAGCCCGCAGAGCGGGCGTAGCGGAGGGATCTCTTCTCCGCGGCGCCGTCCCGGGGAGATCCCTCGGCTGCGGGCTTTCGGCCCTTCGCTCGGGATGACAGCGGGATCGGATGAGGCGCCGGACCGGAGCAGGCAGCCGGGTAGGGGCGGTTCG
>JBIOYC010000111.1:0-5312 GCA_044869955.1 Thermoanaerobaculia bacterium
AGGGGTTCAAACCCCACGCTACGTAAACACGTCCCTTCGGGACGGCGGAGGGGGGACCCCGATGGAGCGTGCTCGCCCTCGTCCCCGTTGTCATCCTGAGCGCAGCGAAGGATCTGAGTGGGCGGACGGTGCCTGGGGCGCAACCGCAGCGGCAGCGGCAACCTCCCCCCAGATCCTTCGCTGCGCTCAGGATGACAACGGGAAGGCGATGGGCCTTGCTTTCTCGCCCTCTCCCGAGTCCCCCGTCCCGCCAGGGACGTTTATGGGTAGCGAGCGATTTCAATCGCTCGCGGTCCGCGCCGTCTGACTCCCCGCCATGCACACATTCCAAACCCACCGCACGGTCGAGTTCGCCGACACCGACATGGGGGGCATCGTGCACTTCTCGCGGTTCTTCGTTTTCATGGAGACCGCCGAGCACGAGCTGCTGGCCTCGCTGGGCGCCCGCGTCCACATGGAGTGGCAGGGGCGCTCGATCGGCTGGCCCCGGCTGTCCGCGGCCTGCGAGTACAAGAGCCCGGCCCGCTACTGCGACCGCCTCGACGTCCGGGTCGAGGTCGAGCGCAAGGGCCGGACCTCGATGACTTACCGCTTCACCTTCCGCTGCGGCGAGCGCCTGGTGGCCACCGGCCGGATGTCCTCGGCCTGCTGCATCCTGGACGACCCGGCGGGCCTCAAACCGATCTCGATCCCGGACTTCATCGCCGCCGGCCTGGAGGAGGCCCCCCGTGTCGACTGAGCCGCCCCGTCTCGTCGTCGAGGACCTGACCCAGCAATTCCGCCTGGGGGATCGCTCCCTGAGGGTGCTCGACGGGCTCTCCTTCGCCCTCGAGGCCGGCGAGTCCCTGGCCGTCACCGGCCCCTCGGGCTCGGGCAAGAGCACCCTGCTGCACCTGCTCGGGGGGCTCGACCGGCCCACCTCGGGCCGGGTCCTGGTCGCCGGCCGCGAGCTGGCGGCGATGGGGGAGAGGGAGCTGGCCCGCTTCCGTAACCGCGAGGTCGGCTTCGTCTTCCAGGACCACCACCTGCTGCCCCAGTACACCGTGCTCGAGAACGTCCTGTTGCCCACGCTGGCTTTCCCCCGCGACCGGCCGGCGGACGCGCCGGCCCGGGCCCGGGAGCTGCTCGCCCGCGTGGACCTCGCCGAGCGCTCGGCCCATCGGCCGGCCGAGCTCTCGGGGGGCGAGCGCCAGCGGGCGGCGGTGGCGCGGGCCCTGATCATGCGGCCCTCCCTGCTGCTTGGGGACGAGCCCACCGGCAGCCTCGACCGCGCCACCGCGGCGACGGTGGCGGACCTCCTCTTCGAGCTGCATCGGGACCTCGGCACGGTGCTGGTGGTGGTCACCCACAGCCCGGAGATCGCCTCCCGCTTCGCCCGGCGTTTCGAGCTGCTGGAGGGGCGGTGCGTCGCAGCCTGAGGCACTACTGGCGGGGCCACCTCGCGGTCGCCCTGGGCGCGGCGGTGGCCACGGCCGTGCTGGCCGGCGCCCTGGTGGTGGGCGACTCGGTGCGCGGCAGCCTCGCCGCCCTCGCCGGCGAGCGCCTGGGCCGCATCGACTACGTCCTCGCCGGGCCGCGGCTGTTTCGGGCCGCGCTCGCCGACGAGCTCTCCTCCGAGGCCGGTCTGGGCGTCGAGGTGGCCCCGGCCCTGGTGGTGCGGGGCACGGCCAGCCGGCCGGATCGCGGCACCCGGGCGACCGGAGTCACCGTCTGGGGGATCGAGGGCCGGCTGAGCCGCTTCTATCCCGACGAGCCCCGCCTGACCTTCCCGCCCCGCCAGGGCAGCCTCTTCCCGCCGGTGCTCCTCTCCGAGAGCCTCGCCCGCGAGCTGGGGGCCGCCGCCGGGGACTCCGTGCTGCTCTCCTTCGAGAGCCTCTCCGAGATCCCCAGGGAGACCCTGATCGGCCGCGCCGACGCCGAGCGGGCGGTCCGCTCGCTGCGCGTGACCGTGGCCGCCGTGCTGCCCGACCGTGGCCCCGGGGGGCTGCGCCTCGACGCCGGGCAGGGGGCGGCGGCCAACGCCTTCGTCGAGCTGCCGAGGCTGACCCGGGCCCTCGAGCTGGCCGGCCGCGCCAACGCCCTGCTGGCGGCCGCCGGCGGCCGGGACGTGGCCGGCACCCTGGAGGCGGCCCTGGCCCGCCGGCTGACGGTGGGGGACCTGGGGCTCGACGTGTCGCTCGACCGTGGCACGGTGGTGGTCGAAAGCCGGGAGCTGGTGCTGCCCGAGCGGGCCGTGGCGGGGGTGCGGGTGCTCGCCCAGGAGGCCGGCGCCAGCCTCTCGCCGGTGCTGACCTACCTGGCCAACCGGCTGGAGGTGGCCGGGCGCTGGATCCCCTACTCGACGGTGGCGGCTCTCGACCCGCCCACGCTGGGCTCCCCGGACAGCCTGCTGCTGCTGGACGGCTCGCCGGCGGCGCCGCTGGCCGAGGGAGAGATCTACCTCAACGAGTGGGCCGCCGAGGACCTCGGGGCCACCCCCGGCCAGGACCTCGAGCTGACCTACTTCACCCTCGGCGCCCGCGACGAGCTGGCCACGACCACGGCCCGCTTCCGGGTCAAGGGCGTGGTGGCGATGACCGGCCTGGGGGCCAACGGCACCCTGACGCCCGAGATGCCGGGCCTCTCCGACGCCGAGAACATGTCCGCCTGGGAGCCGCCCTTCCCCGTCGACCTCGGCCTCATCCGCGACCGCGACGAGGAGTACTGGGACGCCTACCGCGCCGCCCCCAAGAGCTTCGTCGGCCTCGCCGCCGGCCAAGCCCTGTGGCGCAACCGCTTCGGCGAGCTGACCTCGCTGCGCCTGAGTCCCTCGGCCCAGGTGGACGCCGCGGCCCTGGCCGCGAAGCTCGAGGCCGAGCTGCCCCGGCGGCTGGCTCCCGGAGCCCAGGGCCTGGCCTTCCAGGCGGTTTCGGCCCTGGCCGCCCAGGGCGCCCGCGGTGCCACCGACTTCGGGCAGCTCTTTCTCGCCTTCAGCTGCTTCCTGATCGTCGCCGCCGCCCTGCTGACCGGCCTGCTGTTCCGGCTGGGCGTGGAAGCCCGGGCGCGGGAGGTGGGCCTGCTCGGCGCCCTCGGCTTCCCCGCGGCGCGGGTGCGACGGCGCTTCCTCGCCGAGGGGATGGTGATCGCCGTGCTGGGCGTGGCCGCGGGCCTGGCCGGCGCCGTGGGCTACGCCCGGCTGCTGTTGTTGGCCCTGGCCACGGTGTGGCGGCCGGCCGTGGGGACCTCGGAGCTGCACCTCCACGTTCAGCCCCTGAGCCTCGTCCTGGGCGGGGGGATCGCGCTGGTGATGGTGGTCCTGGCGATCCGCGGCGCGGTCTCGTCCCTGGTCCGCCGGGAGCCGGCCCGCCTGCTCGCGGGGGAGATCGGTCCCGCCGCTCCCGCCGGCCCGGCCCGGGCCTCCCGCTGGTTGGCCGTCCTGCTCGGCCTGGCCGGCCTGGGTCTGGCGGGGGCCATGGTGACCTCGGGTCGCGGCTCCTCGCCGGCCCTGGCGTTCGGCGCCGGCGCCTGCCTGCTGGGTGCCGGCCTCGCGACCCTGGCCGCCTGGGCGCGCGGAGGCTGCCGGCGCAAGGACGGCGACCGTCTCGGGCGGGGAGGGATCCTGCGCCTGGGCGCCCAGGCCAGTCGCCGCAGCCCGGGCCGCAGCCTGCTCGCCGCCGCCCTGGTGGCTGCGGCCAGCTTCGTGCTGGTGACGGTGGGTGCCCAGCGGGGGGCGCGCCACCTCGACGTGGCGGATCGGGCCTCGGGGGCGGGGGGCTTCCCGCTGATCGCCGAGAGCTCCGTGCCCCTGCTCCAGGACCTCAATCGCCCGGAAGGCCGGCTGGAGCTCGGTCTGGACGAGGAGGCCGCGGCGGCTCTGGAGGGCGCCCGCGTCTTCCCGCTTCGGCTGGTGCCGGGGGACGACGCCAGCTGCCTCAACCTCTACCGGCCGCAGAAGCCCCGGGTGCTCGGCCTGCCGCCGGATCTGGTCGAGCGAGGCGGCTTCACCTTCCAGGCGACGGTCCGTGCCGAGACCCATCCCTGGCGCCTGCTCGAAGAGGATTTGGGGCGCGATGAGGGGGGCCCGGACGTGGTGCCGGCCGTGCTGGACGCCAACTCGGCGACCTGGATCTTGAAGGTGGGCCTGGGCGACGACGTCGTGCTCGACGACGAGTCCGGCAAGCCCGTGCGCTTGCGGGTCGTGGGCCTGCTGGCGAAGAGCATCTTCCAGAGCGAGGTGCTGATCTCGGAGGCGGCCCTGCTGCGCCATTTTCCCAGCCGGGCCGGCTACTCGGTGTTCCTGGTCGAGACGGCGCCGGAGCGGGCACCGGCCGTGGCCGAGGCCCTGGAGCGCTCCCTGGCCGGCTTCGGCTTCGACGCCGAGGCCACCGCCGACCGCCTGGCGACCTTCGAGCAGGTGGAGCAGACCTACCTTTCGACCTTCCAATCCTTGGGTGGGCTCGGCCTGCTGCTGGGTACCGTTGGGTTGGGGGTGATCCTGCTGCGCAACGCCCTCGAGAGGCGCAAGGAGCTGGCCGCGATGCGTGCCCTGGGCTTCCCCGTGCGCCGGCTCCAGAGCCTCCTCCTGTCCGAGAACGCCTTCCTGCTCCTCGCCGGCCTCGGCCTCGGCACCGCAGCGGCCCTGGTCGCCGTGGCCCCGCACCTGAGAGAGCAGGCCGCCACCCTCCCCTGGCTGGCCCTCGCGATCACCCTCGCCCTGGTCCTGGCCACCGGCCTCACCGCCAGCGCCCTCGCATTGCGAGGCGCGCTGCCGGAGGACCTGGTGGGGACGCTCAAGGGGGAGTAGGGGCGGCGTCCAAGACCTTCCCCCTCGTCTCCGGCAGGGCCCAGATCCAGCTGCCGGCGAGGAGGGCGAAGCCGGCTGCCAGGGCGATGCCGCCCCCCAGGCCCCAGCGGGGGGCGACGGCGGCGATGGCCAAGGGGGCGAGGAACTGGGCGCCGCGGGTGGTGTTCATGATGACCGACAGGGCGGTGCCGCGCACCGGCGTGGCGAAGAGCTCCGAGAGCATGGGCCCGAAGCCGGACCAGGTGCCGGTGCCCAGGCCGGCGGTGAAGAGGAACACGTAGACCAGGCCCGGCTGGGCCGCCACCCACGGCCAGAACAAGGTGAACATCACCAGGCCGCCGGCGAGCAGTCCTGAGTAGAAGGCGAAGGTCGGCCGCCGTCCCCACCGGTCCGAGATGCGGCCGAAGGAGAGGTAGCCCAGGAGGGAGCCGAGCACGAAGGCGAGGGTGGCGACGCCCGAGCGGGCCTCGGAAAGACCTCGGGCGACCTGGAGGTAGCGGGGCAGCCAGATCACCGCCAGCCAATAGGC
>JBIOYC010000112.1:0-5825 GCA_044869955.1 Thermoanaerobaculia bacterium
CCTCCCGGCGGTTCCGCGCCATACTTCCTCCTTACACAGAGAGCCCGCCCACACGAGGCCGGAAAATACATGGGGTCCGCGCCTCGCCTACCCCGGGCGGGCGAGGAGAAAAGATGTCGAAGTCGAGGATTCGAGGATGGGGTTCGTGTGTCCTGGTGCTGGCCCTCCTGGCCGCGCTCGCTCTGCCGGCGGCGGCCGGTCCGTCGGGCGACGCTTCCGGTTGGTGGGAAGCTGTTTGGGGTTGGTTGACGGGGGCGTGGGGGGAGGACCGGTCCGACGTCGACCCCTGGGGCCAGGCCGGGCCGGTCGCGGGCAAGACCGAAGAAAGGATGGACGTCGATCCGTGGGGAGAGGCGAGTACCAGTAACTCAGGTCTCCCGGTGCCAGCCGACACGGACGACCGGATGGGCTGGGATCCCTGGGGCTAAGGGCGGGCAGATGACCTCCGGTCAACTCGTCCTCGGCTTGCGTTCTCAGGTATGCTCTTGACTAAACTCGCAGAATGTACCTGAGGATTACGAGATGACGGCGACTCCCGACTACGAAGCTCTCTTCGAACGGTGCTTGCGTCGGGTGAAGCGGCTGAGTGAGCAGCCGCTGCCCCCGGAGGAGGTGGACGAGATCTGCTCCAGCCTCCTCCGGGGCGATTCTCTCCAGCGCCGCCTCCTCGTACAGAACAGCCGGCGTGCTGGCAGGATCCAGGTTGTACAAGCGCTCCTGCGCTCCAGCCGAACCCAGTGGCAGACTGACGCTGATCAAGCCTTGGCTCTCGCCGATGCAGCCCTCGACTGCGCGCGAGCGCTGCTCAAGCGAGCAGGTGTCTCTTGGACCATTACTGCCGATCTGGTGACCCAGGCCCGGGCCTATCGAGCACACGGCCTGAGGCTCCGGGGCCTGATGGTCGAAGCTGAGGCCGAGTGGCAGCAGCTCCGAGCGAGCCTCGCAGAGCGACCAGCCCTGGATCTCTTGGTTGTGGCAGAGGCCCTGGGCCTGTACGGCTCATTCCTCTACGAGACTGGGACTGTGGAGGAAGCGCTTCTGAGGCTAGACCGCTCGGCCCAGCTCTTCGAGATGCTCGGCGAGCGGAACCAGGCCGCTCGTGCCCGCCTGGCAGAGGCAGAAGCTTTGAGGGACGCAAACAACCCTGAAGAGGCGATCGCGAGAGCCCGCGTAGCACTCCGTCTCCTCGACCCTCAGGAGGACCCCAAGCTCGCGATCGGTGCTCTGTTCAGCCTGGGCAACCACCTCTTTCACTCGGGCCGCCCTTGGTCGGCGTTCCCCATTCTCGATCGCGTGGAAACCACGGCTGAGCTGTTACTCCCAGCTCTCTTCCAGTTACGAGTTCGGTGCCTGAAGGGCCGTGTCCATGCCGCGCTCGAGGACTGGGAGAGCGCGCTGTGGTACCTGGAAGAGGTGCGGAAGGGGTTCCTGGAGGCGGACCTGCCCTTTGACGCCGCCTGCGCCAGCCTCGACCTCGCCTTGTGCTACGCCGCCAGGGGGATGCCGCTGGCCCAGGAGAAACTGGCCCGCGAGATGCTGCCGATCTTCACGGCTCAGGGCGTGCCCCGCGAGGCCATGGCCGCCTTCCTGCTCTACGCCGATGCCGCTCAGAAGCGCCAGGCGACCCGCACGCTGGTGGAAGAAGCCCTGCGCCGACTCGCTCCCGTGCGGGAGGGGCGCCGCCGGCCCGCTGAGCCCGTCAGCTAGCCGCCTTCGCCGTTGCCCTCTTCGTCGGACCCGGCCTTACCCGGAGCCGGCGGAGCTCCGCCTTTCCGCTCCGCCTCCTGGGTCGCCTTCGGCGGCGGCAGCGGGATCGCTGACAGGGCCCCTTCAAAAGTTCGCTCGAACTCGTCGAGGATCTCGGCGAGCCGCAAGCGCTCCGTAGGATCCTCCTCGTTCGACATCAGCTCGACGAAGAAGCGGGCGGGGCTCATGCCGAGCCGGTCGAGCACGCCGAAGACGTGGCCGAAGGTCAGCCGGCTGTTGCCGCGCAAGGCGAGACCGAGGGCCACGGGGGAGAGGCCCAGCTCCCGCGAGATCGCCCGTTGGTTGCGGCCGGCCGCCAGGATCTTCTCGCGCAGCAGGGCGCCAGCCCGATTCGACCACTCGGTGGAGTCCACCGGGTGGCGCAGGTCCCGCTGGAGCCGGGCCAGCAGCAGAGCGCCGGTGTCCGGGGCCTTTGCGAGGTAGTCCGCCCTCTCTTCACGGTAGCGCTCGCGCAAGGCGGCGTAGCGCTCTCCCCCGAGGGGGAAGTACACGTCGAAGAACTTCCAGGGGTGGAATCCCGCCAGCTCGATCAGCTCGAAGACCTCTCGGACCTTGAGCTTCAACCGCCCGCCGAACACGCGCGAAACGTAGGAGGGCCCCCGGTCCAAGTGCTGGCTCGCAGCCGAGTGGCTGATCTTGGCCTGGCGCAGGGCAGCTTTCAGGCCGCGAACAAGCCGAGCCGCGTCCGGGTGTAGGGACATGCCTCGGCAGGATACCGCAGGACGAGGAGGATCGCCAAGCGATCCAGTGCGCCGTAGCTGATGTATGCGGTCCATATCGATCCAGTACCATCATGCCAAGTCGCCTTTCGTTCACGCCGACCCGCGCAACTCGTCTTGGTCGGCAGGTGACCAGCGTTCGAGCCGGCTCAGCTGGCAGTTCCCGCCTGCGGTACCCCATGCCGCTGCGGAGATCGGAGAGCACGAGATGGTCCTGGCTTTCGCTTCTTGGCAGACCGAGGGTCTTCCTCCTCTCTCTGGTCGGTCTCCAGGACGAGACCCCTGGCTCGTGGTGCTCCCCTACAGCGACGGCGGCTCGAACGCGCGCTTTTCCGATCTGGGGTGCCTTTGATGCCAACCCCCGCCTCGAAACCAGCAGCAGTCCGCGCCGAGCGGGCCGCCGCGCTCGCTGAATGTTGCCGCCACCTGGTGCGGACTCTCGAGACCGAGTTGCCGGAGATCGCCCGGCTGTACCGGGCTCTTGAGAACACGGTGACCCGGGAGGAGGCGATCGAGGCGGCCCTGCTCGACGATCCCTTCTATCCCGTGAGCCTGCGCCCATGGCTGGAGCTGCTGGTCACCGAGTCCGCTCCCGAGCTGCTGCGGCACCTGTGGACCCTGGCCACGGCGAGCGAGGAGCAGCCGGACGGCGAGCCCTTCGACGCATCGCGCCAGCCGTCCCTAGTGAGCGACGGCGATTCGCTCCCTGAGGCCGTGGCCCGGGAGGTGGGCGGGTGAGCTGGCTGCTTCAAGCGTTCCCGATCTCTGCTCCGCGCGGGGGAGCGCGGAGGAGAGGCTCTCCGGCCCTGGCCGGCCGGTCCGCTCCTGCCGGCCGGCCAGGGCGCTTTTCGTTCCAGCCCACTCTTGAGGACCACTCCATGAGAGTCCGTGTCTGCCGCTGGCTCGCCGCGTTCCGGGAGGAGCGATGAAGGCTTCGCCCCCGGCCCGCTTCCAGGACTGGCTCGGGCAGAGGCCTGCTCAGGCTAGGCGCTTCCACCTCGCCTCCAAGGCTCTGGGGGCGGTGATCGCCGCGTTTCGCCGGGACCAGCAGGCGGCCGGGGTCGACGTCGGGGAGACCACCGTGACCCTGCCATCCGTTGTCTGGGGGCGAGGGACGGCGGAGGACCCGGGCTCGGGAGATCCGATGCTCCCGGGTTGGAAGCCCGAGGGCGAGGACGGCCGGCATCTGCTGCGCACCTTCGAGGCCGCCAGCCCCCAGCTCGCCCAGGCGTGGGCCAGCATCGTGAACGGCTGGGCCGCCTGCTTCCGCTGGCGGGCCACGGTGGCTTGCGAGGTCAGCGCGGTGCGCGTCTCGCTCGACCGGGCCGGCGCCGAGCTGACCGAGCGGGAGGTCCTCGAGGCGTTCACTCTTTCGCTGCTGTGGATCGAGTTCGAGCGAGAGAGCGAGCGGCTGATCGAGGACTACGAGGCCGGAGTGGCCCGGCTCCTCGCCGGTTCGGACGTCTGGCCGGCCGGCGTTCACTGAGTCTGCCATGACCTCGCGACCCTCCAATCTTGCGCTCAACCGGCCGGCTCCCCGCCGTGTCCTTCTTCCGTTCCGGGTGCCTCTCGCACCCATCTCCCTCCCCGGCCCTAGGGACGCCGGGCCGGCCGGCTGTGACCGCCCCTCGGGCCACCGTGGCCGGCTCCTCTCCGCCGCCCGCCTCGCGCGAGCGCTCCGGGTGTTGCCCGCCTGGCAGCTCGCCGAGAACGGCCGCAGCCTCTCCCGCCTGTACCCCTTCCGGGCCGCCGGTTGCGCGGCTTCCTTCGCCGCCCATGTCTTGAGGATCACCACCGCCGAAGAGGCCCCGGTGCGCTGTGCCCTGGCGAAGGAGGGTTCTTTCGTTCGAGTGACCGCCCTCGGTCCCGAGGGCGGCTGGCACCTTGCGGCCCTGTGCCTCCTGCGAAGCCTCGACCGAGAGGCGGAGGCGAGGAACAGCGGGAGGGAGGCATCGCCGTGAAACGCCCGCGTTGGAAGTGGCTCTTCCGGTTCCTGCGCCTCGATCCCCAGGGCCAGAGGCAGCCCCTCCCCGCCTCTGTCCCGGTGCTCGATCCCAGGCCGAAGCCCGAAGGGCGCTGGTCGCTCCGCATCGACTTGGAGCAGCTTCGGGGCCGGCCCTCGCCGGCCCTCGAGCTGCTGCTGACCTTGCAGCAGGCCCGCAGGAGGAAGCACCGGGCCGAGGGCGAAATCGAGAGAGTCGCTTTCCAAGTGATCGAGGCCGCCTGGGGGCTCGAAAGGGCGCAAGCACCGGCCGCCCTCGTCGCTGACCTGGTGGCCGAGGCCTGGGGGCTGCTCGCCGAGGAGGCTCTGGCGCAGGGCACGCGAGGCCGGTCCGGCCTGGCCCTCGCGCTGGCCGAGGCCGCTGCCCACGAGGGCAGCGGAGACGCGAGCCTCGCCGCTCAACAGCACGCCGCGTGGGCTCTCCACTTCTGGCAGGCTGGCCGGCTGGAGGACGCCCGCCAGGAGCTGGCCGAGCTGGCCCTCGTGGCGCACGGCATCGACGACCGCGAGGCCCAGGCCGAAGCGGCGCTGTGGTCCTGGCTCCTCGCCCGCCACGAAGGCCGGGAAGGAGACGCCGAGGAAGCCCTCCGCGAGGCCACCCACCTGCTCGCCCCCAAGCCGCCGGCCGAGGTCTTGGCCCGGCTGGAAGCCCGCATGAACCGGCTGGGGATCGGGGCACCGCCCACCGAGCCGGCACCGAGGCCCGAGCCGGCACCGGGACCGATCGCCAACGGCACGCCGCCCAAGCCGGCCCCCGATCCCTCGCTCGAGGACACCTGGGAAGAGCCCAGGCCGAAGCGGCGAGAGTGAGGACCGCCTGTGAAGGCGCAGTGCGATGACCTGGCTCTACCTCTCCATCGGTTCCTGGCTCGCCGCCTTCGTTCCCGCGCTGTGGTACTTCACCACGGTCGGGGCTCTCCGGCCGGGCGAAAGGCCCTGCTTGAGCGGGGGCAAGGAAGCCAGCATCCACCCCGCCGGTCGTACCGCTGAGACGCCCGCCCCGCGATAGACTGCCCCGGCAGACCCCTGGAATAGGACTACGAGCAGTCAACTCGCCGGCCCGCTTCGATGGCGTGAGGATCTCCCGCGCGCTTCCATCTCGCTTCCGCGCCTCCTAACAGTCCTTCGGAGCCGCTTGGACGGGTCCCGTAAACGTTGCAAATACAAAGCTTGCTGGATCCACTCGATACGATGCGCGTTGTGAGGTTGAAATCACTCGCTACCCATGAACGTCCCTCGCGGGACGGGGGAGGGGGAGATCCCTCGGCTTCGGGCCTCCGGCCCTGCGCTCGGGATGACAGCTGGGCAGCGTGCCAGTCAGCCCCCGTTGTCATCCT
>JBIOYC010000113.1:0-9681 GCA_044869955.1 Thermoanaerobaculia bacterium
GCCAGCGCGGGGTGGGCGAGGGCGGCGGCCCAGCGCTCGCCGGCGGGAAGAGCTACTACGCTCGCCACCATCTGGGCGAGATGCGCCGCCATGAGCCGGGGAGCCGGTGCCACTCCTTCACCCCCCGATTGGTGCCGGCTGCACAGCGCCCTCCGGATCCGGCGCCAGCCCGGCCACTCGGGGCCGAAGGCCAGCGCGCACTTCGACAGCGGGTGACGGGGCCTCATCGGCAGGCCCGTAGGGGGAGGTCGAGATTCTCTCTTTGGATGGGGTGGCCCATAGCTCGTTGTCTCGTGACGGAGTGTCGAGAACCACCGCAGCCAGGAGGGAACCGGAGCCGAGGGTGGACGTTGAGAGCCCAGGGCAACGGCAGAAGAGGCGAGAGCTGGGGCCGATGGCCCTTCGCCCGCGCTTCACCCCATGATTGCGGTGATCTCGACGGGCTGAGACGCTAGATCGGTCGCCGGTTCCTGGGAGACCAGCTCGCGGTGCGGCCTTGTGTTTCGCCTGGCGCTAATCGCAAGATCTGGGTTCATGAAAGAGCTGAGAATCGAAGCCGAGGCGCAACTGGGCCACCTCGCCACCGGCCTGCGCGCCGTGCTCGCCGAGCGCCAGGTCACGGCGGCCCAGGCCTCCGCGATGCTCGGCAAGAGCCCCAGCTACTTCTCCCGGGTGCTGGCCGGGAAGCTCGAGGCGAAGGTCGGTGAGGTCTTCGAGCTGCTCTTCCACCTGGAGGTCCCGGGGGACTACTTCTTCGCCAAGTACTATGCGCCGCTGGGGCCGCCGGTGCCGGGCGGCCCGGCCGGTGGCCTCGCCCCCGGCGTTTGCGACCACTGGGACGGGGAGATCTGGTGCGATTGGGTGCGGCGGCAGCTACTGGTCCTGGCGAACGAGCGGGGCCTGACGCTGCGCGACGTGGCACGGGCCGTGGGTCGGCCGCCGGACGCCCTCTCCCGCGCCCTCCACGGCCGAACGCAGCTCACCTTCCGGTTGGTGTTCGGCGCGCTCGCGGCGGTCGGCCTGCCGCCCTGGCGCTTCTTCTTCCGTGCCGCGGTGCCCCAGCGCCACGTGGTGCCGGCTGTCACCTGGGACGAGCTGCTCGAAGTGGTGGGCCTCGCGCTCGACGGGCCGCCGCTCCCGGCCTCGCTTTCTCAGCCGCCGGGCGGCAGCCGCCGGAGCGGCTGAAGCAGGCCGTGGACGAGGCGCACCTGCGCGAGGTCCGCCCGCACGCGCTCAGCGGCGCGAAACAGGGTGTCCACCGCCGTGGCAGTTTCCGTCGGTAGCTCCAGCCGCTCGAAGACCGGCAATACCTCCCGCGCCACGTCGCACACCCCGGTGAAACGCCCGCTCTCCGCGAGGCAGAGCATCTCGTCGAGGCCCACCAGGGCGGCATCGAAGGGCCGTTCGCGGGCGAGGTAGTCCTGCCGCAAGGAACGGAAGGCGGAAGCCGCCTCGCCAAAGGTGCGGTGACCCGCCAGGATCTTGGCCTTTAGCCAGGCGAGTTGGAGCAAGAGATTCGAAGACGCCCCGGTAGGGTAGAGGGGCTCCATGCGAGCAACTAAAACCTGCGCGGGGCGGAAGTCGCCCAGCTCGATCAAGTGCAGAGCGGTGGCATGCGGGAGATCTAGTCGGTAACGGCGGGCGAGATCTGGTGAAAGAGAGCCGAGGCGCAGTTGAGCGAACAGGGCCAGGGCCTCCCGGAACTCTGCTGCAGCGTAGAGGACGCTGGCGAGGGTGATGCTCGCCAAGAAGGCATCGGTCTCGTGGCCTAGTCGTCGGAACGCCCGCACACTGCGCCAACCCGCTGTGGCTGCCTGCGGCAGGTCCCTGCGGGCTCGGAGGTAGGCGCAGTGGTAGTGGTCGAGCCGGGCGAGGAGCAGTGCGTCGCGCGTGCCGCGAAGCAGGAGCCGGCTTATGTGCTCCCACAGCTCGCCGGCCTCGGCGTATCGCTCTTGGACTCTCAGGGCGTTGGCCTCAAGGCCCAGAGCCTCCGCCTCCAGATCCGCCACAAGGGCCGGGAAGGGGCGGGGCTTCAAGCAACGGGTGAGCTCCAGCGCCAGCCGGGCCAGGCGCTCGGCACCTGCTGGCTCCACCCCGCTTGTTGCACGGCCTTCGGCGAGGAGGGTGCGCACCACCTCCGGCCGGGCTGCCCAGCGGCACTGCCGGAGCCATCGGCGCCGAGCCTCCGGCCCGCGCCGGCAAAGCTCGTGAACGAAGTCCCGGCAGACCTCCGGCGGCAGGAGGCGTGGCTTCTCGCGCACGGCGCGGGCGAGAGCGCGCTCGACCGCTTCTTCGAGTGCGGCGGAGTGCGCCTGATCGTCTGCGAGCAGATCTTCGTTCGAGGCTTCTTGCTCTCGCCGCATCGAGGAAGTTCCGAAGGATGGGCGGGATTGTATGCGAAGGAGGGGAGCTCGGGGAGCGCGAAAGCGAGCCTTCCCCCGCCTGAATTCCCGCTTGCGCGGGAGTGACGACAGGAAGGAGCATCCCCTTCCGGCCTCCCCCTCTCCCAGAGGGATGGTGTGGGCGGGCCGGGAGAGGGGGACCGAGGGGGTGAGGGAAAGAGTCGAGACCGCTTCGGCCGCTACCCTCCCCTAAGGCCCGCTGCCAGGAGCCGCCGGAGGCACGGGTGCCTGGCTCGGCTGGCCCAATGGATCCGGATGCGGCCCCTCCTTGTCCGCCCCGGGCTGGCCGAGCGGGTCGTACACCGGCCCCTCCTTGTCCGCCCCTCCCAGGGTCCAAAACGCCTTGGGGCGGAAGCTGGAGAGGACCTCCCACAGCTCCAGCCACCAGGGTTGGCCCGATGCCGGGGCGGCCCCGGCCACCGGCGCGAGCAGAGCGAGGGCGAGGACAGCTCCTGCGAGCCGTCGAGTGACGGTGCTCATACCTCCTCCTTTCGGATGTTGCGGGCCGCTCGCGCGGCCCTGGGCTCTCAATGTCCGAATGGGAGTATGACGCGGAACAGGACGGAAGGGGGGTGGCGCATCAGGCCGGCAGAGCGCTCTCTGCCTAGCTCACGAACACCCGGATCAGCTTCTCCAGCTCCTCACCCAGGGCCGAGAAGTCGCTGTCGCCGAGGAGGGCCTGCTCCGGTCTCTCGAGCAGTTCGCTGACCGAGCGGGTCGCGCGGCTCACCTCGATCCGCTGGTCCCGTCCACCGCGGATCCTCTGCAGCTGGGCGCGGAAAGGCGAGCCCGGCGCGAAGAAGGTGCCGGATCGCGCCACCGCGGCCAGGCGGCCGGCCTCGGCCCAGCGGCCGAGGGAGAAGTCCGGCGCGAGGTGCCGGAGGGCGCGCTCGAGGCCGCGCTCCTGGCGGCCGAGGTCGTCGCAGCCCGCCGCCAGGGCTCCTTCCGCCTGCTCGCCGAGGCTCGAGGACAGCCGGGCCCAGAGGTCCTCGGTGTCGGTCAAGGCGGAGTCGACGGCCCCGGCGTCGCCGGCACGGCAGGCCACCGCCAGGTCCACCCAGCGCACCCCCAGCTCGACCGCCCACTTCACGTCGGGCAGCAGGGTGCGCTCCGGGTTGCCGCCGCGCAGCCTCCCCTCGAAGAGGTGGTCGATCAAGCTGCCTTCCTGACCGGCGAGGGGGGCGATCAGGGCGGTCGTCGAGACCGAGGCGGGCGCCGTCACGGCGCGGTGCAGGGCGACGCCGGCCGCCACGGCCCCGAGCACCGCGGCGGCGAGGGCGATCACCCGTCCCCGGCTGATGGGCCGTGGTGACGAGGCCGGAGGCCGTGGCCAGTCGGGTACGGGCAGCGGCGGGCCCGGGGGAGTGACGGCGAGGACCTCCTCGAGGACGGCGGCCGTCTCCTTGAAGAGCTCGTAGCAGCGGGGGCAGGAAGCCAGATGAGCCTCGGCCTGGTCGCGCTCGGTGCCGGTGAGGCGACCCTCGAGCAGGGCCGCGATCTGCTCGTCGGTGAGGCAGGTTGGTTCTCTGCTGTTGCTCATGTCCACGGACGGATACACGAATTATGAAGCCCTCTGGCCTCATCCAGATTAGACGGACAAAGGGGCGGAACTACCGCCCCCCTCCTCGGGGATCTCGTCGAGGCGGAGGATCTCCCGCACCAGCTGCCGGTCGATGCCTTGTGCCTCCAAGCGACTGCGCAGCCGCCGCCAGAGCTGCTCGAGCCGGCGGTAAAGGGCCCTCTGCTCGAGGCCCAGCCGCCGCGCGATGCGGGCCACCTGCCAGCCGTCCTTCCACAGCTCGAGGATCAGCCGGTCCGGGTCGGCCTCCCCGGCCAGCGCCTCGGCCAGGGCCGAGAGAACCCGTGCTCGAGCGAGCCCGGTCTCGCCGTAGAGCAGGCGATCCGCGGCGTCGGGCTCGCCGGAAGCCATCTCGGCCAGGGGCTCGTCGGACTCGAAGCGACGGGGCTGACGGCGCGGGAAGCGCGCGGCCCAGTCCTTCAGGGTCGCGTCCGACTCCTTCGCCCCCCCGACCCACAGGGCGCGGCAGGTCTCCTCGAAGGAGAGCCCGTCGCGGTGGAGCATGCGGTCCAGGGCCTCGGCGGTCGGCCCCAGGCGCTTCGCCTCCGCGCAGGGGCGGAACTTGCCCAGCCGGCGGTCGAGCTGATCGAGGAAGAGCCGCGTGATGACGGTGGTCAGGAAGGTCGCGAGCTCGCTCTTGCCCGCGAATTTGCGCAGGACGGCGTAGTCCTCCTCGATCAGCTTCAGCCGCACCAGGGAGAGGAACTCCTCGATCTCGTCGAAGCGGAGGTGACGCCGCCGGCATACGCCGATGGCGATCTTCTCGATCAGCGGCAGATGGTCGAGGAAGAGTTGCTCCGCAGACATCGGGCGGGGAAAGGTGGAGGTCGCTGCCTGGCCGTTCGCCGGAAACCATGGAAGGGTCGCGATGACCCGTGGATCCTAACTCAAGGCGGGTGCGGGCTCACCAGCCGGGCAGGGTCGGGGGAGGGGAATTCCGTGGCTCTGTCCGTCCAATCTGCCAAAGGCGTTGCCCATGTCGCTCCCGCTCACAGCCCAGCCCACTCCCGGAACCGGGTGCTACCATCCCGGAGAAACGATGCGCATCCCCGGCTGGGCCGCGGCGAGCCTGGGCGTCGCCACGCTGGTGGCGGGCGGTGCCCTGTGGACGACGGCTCGCCGGCAGCGCGAGATCCCGATCGACCCGCGCGGTTTCGTGCGGGCGCTGGCTGAGGCCCGCGGGGGCAGCCCCTTCGCCGGCAGGCTGGTCGGGCAGCCCGAGCTGGGGCCGGTCGCCGCCGACGCCAAGCCGAGGGACCCCGAGCGCTGGCTCGCGCTGCGCCGCCACGCCGAGGCGGGCGGTGGTGCCGCGCCCACGGTGACGGCGCTCTGGCGGCGAGCCGCCGCCCTGCTCTTCGACGGCCAGCCACGGTCCGCCGTCGAGGCGCTGGAAGCGGCAGTGCGGCTGGGCCCGCCGGCTCCCGAGCTGCTCTCCGACCTGGTCGTGGCCTATCTCGCCGCTGCCGAGGGGGAGAGGCCGTGGCTGCTGGCGCGCGGCTTGGGAGCGGCCGAGAGGGCGGCTGCCCTCGGCGGCGGCTTCCCCGAGCTGTCCTGGAACCGAGCGCTGGTGCTCTCGAAGCTGCACCTGGGCGAGGGCTCCGGCCCGGCCCCGCCGCCCGGTCGCAGCCTCCGCGACGAGCTCGCCCGCCGGGCAGCGGAGGCGGGGGAGGGCAGGCCAGAGCTCGCCAGGGCCTGGCGCCTCTTCGAGCAGGGACTTGGGCGCTACGAGGCTCGTGAGCTGGCGGCGGGCGCGCCGCTTTTCGAGGCCGCCCGGGTCGAGCTGGCCGCGGCAGCGAGCCCTCTGGCACTCTGGGCCGAGTACTTCGCGATCATCAGCCGGCCCCGGAACGAGTCGCCCGGGTCGAGCCCGGCGACGGCCCTGGCGGCGGAGCTCGACGAGCTCGCCGGCCGCCTCGGCCCGCGGCCGGACGAGCTGCTCGGCGCCTACCTGGACTGGTACCTGGGCGTCCTCCACAGCGAGGCCGGACGCTACGACCAGGCCGTGGGCGCCTACTCCCGGGCCGTCGCGGTGCTGGCGCGGGAGGGCTTCAGCGAGGAGGCCGGCTTCCTCGCCGTGCTCGAGGCGGAGTTCTACCGGCTGGTCGGCGACCCGCGCGCCGCCTGGTTCCCGTTGATGACCGCCCTCGAGACCGCGGCGAGCTGGCAGCGGCCCCGGCGCTGGCGGGGCCTGCTCGACGAATGCGCGCAGTCGGCCCGCCAGCTGGGCGAGCCGGAGGCGGCGCTGGCGTTCCAGAACCTGGCCGTCGAGCGGGTGCGCGGCGGGGCGGGCCCCGAGATCCTGGCCGAGGCCCTCATTGCGCGGGCCGCCACCCTGGCCGAGATGGATCGAATCCCCGAGGCCCGGCGCGATCTCGACGAGGCCGGTGGGCAGCTCGCGAGGATCGACGACCCCGGGACCCGCAGCCTGACCCGGACCAACTTGCTGGCGGCCCGCGCCGGCATCAGCCCGGAGAGCGATCTCGCGCTCTCCCTTGCGGATCTCTCGACCGCCATCGCGGAGCTTCGCCGGCGCGAGGTCTTCGCTCTCCTGCCCGCTCTCGAGCTGGCTCGGGGCCGGCTGCTCGAGGCGGACGGCGACCCGTCCGGGGCCGAGGCCGCCTACGAGGCGGCGGCGCAGGGCCTCGAGCCAGCGGGTAGGGCCCTGGCCTCGAGCATCGACCGCAACCGCCTGGTCCACGAGAGCCGCGAGATCTACGACCGGCTGATCCGCCTCGCCCTCGAGCGCGGCGCGCCAGACGAAGCCCTGGCGCAGGTGGAGCGAGCCGTGGTGCTCGAGCTCGCCGCCCACCTCGACCGCATGCCGCCCGCCGGGGGCTTCCTCGCCGCGGCCCGCCGGGGCCTCGGGCCCGGCGAGGCGCTGGTGGTCTACCGCCTGCTGCCGGAGCGTCTCTTGGTCTGGGTGCTCGAGGACGGCGGCACCCGCTTCGCCCAGCGGCAGGTGGCGAGGGCGAAGCTGGAGCGGCAGGTGGGCGAGCTGATGGCGGCGCTCGCCGCCGCGGCCCCCGCGGACGAGGTGCGAGAGCTGAGCCGGGAGGTCTGGCAGCAGGTCTGGGCCCCCGCCGCCCCGCTGGTGGGGGAGGCCTCGTCGGTGGGCCTGGTCGCGGACGGCATCCTCCACCGCCTGCCTTTCGCCGTGCTCACCGACCCCCAGAGCGGGGACTACCTGCTCCGGCGCCATGCCTTCGCCAAGATCGCGGCGCCGGCCGGCCCGGCGGCGACGCCGCGCTCCGCCCGCCCGGACCTCGAAGGCCGGCTGCTGGTGGTCGGTGATCCGGCCTTCGACCTCCGGCGTTTTCCCTACCTGCGCCGGCTGCCCCAGGCCCGGGTCGAGGCCGAGGCCATCGCTCGCGAGACCGCGGACGCGGTCGGGCTCTATGGCGCGGACGCCTCGCCCCAGCGGGTGCTCGCGACGCTCCCCTCGGCCCGCACCTTCTACTTCGCCGGCCACGTGCAGGGCAACCCGCAGCGGCCGGAGCTCTCCAGCCTGGCCCTCGCCCCGTCCCCGGCAGGCGGCCCTTCGGCCCTCTACGCCGCCGACGTCGAGCGCCTGTCGCTGCCGGACCTGGATCTGGTGGTGCTCGCCGCCTGCGACTCGGCCGGCGGCGGCCAGGAGCAGAGCGGGCCCCTGCTGGGGTTCGCGCGGGCCTTCCTGGCCGCCGGGGCCCGGGTGGTGGTGGCCAGTCAATGGGACGTCGGCACGCCTCCCACCGAGGCCCTGCTGGTGCCCTTCTACCGCACCCTGAGGCTCGCTCCCGACTCTCCCGAGCGTGCCCTCCAGGCGGCCCAGCTCGCCCTGCTGGAACGCCGCCGATCTGCTGCTTCTTCGCCGGCCCCCTGGGCCTCGTTCGAAGTGTTCGCGGCGCCCTGCCGGTCTGATTGAAATCTCTCCTGAAGGGAGGAAGGGTCATGGCATGGGTTGGTGGTACCGAGAAGCCCGTTTTGTCGGTGAGATTTCAGGGTCTTTGCACTTTCGTCCGGAATGACTTCGACCTACGCTCGACGAACGAGGTCTGCGTGGTGGTCCCGGACGCCGGTCAGGCGCAGAGCGCGGAGCCGCTCTGCCGGCACACGCCGTGCCTGGTTTTCCGCGAGGAAGACTTCGCGAAGGCGCCGCCGGAGCTCGAGATCACCACCCTGGGGAGCCCGCCGCGGGCCTTCGACGGCCAGAGTGGCCTGCTCGGCCTGGTCTCGCTCGAGCATCGTGACGTTCGCATCGGCGGCGCCTCGCCGGAGTCGCTCCAGGTCCGGCAAGGCCCGGGCAAGGACGGCTTCGAGCGGGTCGCCGACCTGCACGAGATCGCCGAGTGCGGGCGGATCGAGCCCGGCGTGTTCCTCTCCCTGCTGCCCCCGCGGCTCAAACCTCTGGCCCTTTCTCGTGTCTTTCTCACTTCGGGGACCCTGCGCGTCAGCCGTGTGTCCGACGACGACTGGGTTTTCGCGTCTGAGGACAGCCCTGCCTTGCCCTCCCGCGGCAGGCGCTACGCCCAGGAGGTGGAGTACCGATGCTCCGAAGAGTCGCCGAGCCAGCGCGTGTGGATCGAGATCTCCGAGACCCACGACGAGCAACGCCTGTGGCGGCTCGAGCTCAAGACTCGCTCGGTGGTGATGATCTCGAACCTCTGCCCGCCGAGCACCCCGGTGCTGCCACGCCACGGCTACTCCGGCGAGCGCGATTTCCTCGCCTACTATCCCCTCGCTCTCAACCCTCCGGCCGTGCCCAAGATCCCCCACCGCGTGGTCGACCCCAAGGGGCAGCTCAAGGTGCGCGTGGGCCAGACCGCCTGCCCCCCGGCCACGATGTGGGTCGAGCGGGCCTGATCCGGCGACGGCTCGGCCTGCTCTCGCTGATCGCCCTCGCTGCGATGGGTTGTGGGGCCCGGCTGGCGGCGACGCCACTGGCCAGGCCCGGCGGCAGCGACAAGGTCCTGATGGGCGAGCCCCTCGATCCCGCGCGCTGGCCGGCCTCGCTGCCGCTCGAGCACTGCAGCGCGACCCTGATCGGGCCGCGGGTGCTGCTGACGGCGGCGCACTGCGCCTCGCGCTCGCAGTTCCGCGACCTGCGGGACCGCCGTGGTCTGGTGGTCAAGACCTGGGACAAGGCCGGCCGCAGCAAGAAGGACCCGGACCTCGCCCTCGCCCTGCTGGCGGCGGACTCCCCCCTGCGGCCGGCGGAGGGCCTGGAGCAGCGCCAGGGCCGCGAGCCCTCCCTGAGCCAGCGCCTCTACGTCACGGGCTGGGGCTACACCGAGTCCGGTGGACGCGGCCTGCGCGGGGCCTGGGCCAAGGTGATCGAGCTGGCCGACGAGAAGGGCGAGTGCGTGCGCATCCGTCTGACCGAGGCCGCGGTGGCGCCCGGAGACAGCGGCGGCGGCGTCTACGACGCGGACGGCCCCAAGCGACGTCTGGTCGGGGTGGTGGTCAAGACCGGGCCGGGCCCCGGCGAGGCCTGCTTCGACTCGATCCGGAGCGTGGAAGCCCGGGCCTTCCTCACCCGCTTCGAGGCCAAGCACAAGGGCAAGGGCGCCGCCGTCTGCGGGCGATCGAAGGGCCTGCCGGCCGGGGCCTGCCGCTGAGCAGCCGACCGCTTCGAATCCCCGCCAGCCTGGCCGTCTACCGGGGCAGGAGGCGGTCATGGTCGAGTCGACAACGCTGCAACCTGCGAGCTGGCAGAATCCGGAG
>JBIOYC010000114.1:0-10261 GCA_044869955.1 Thermoanaerobaculia bacterium
CCGAAGTACCGCCCCTGCCCGTTGCTGGTGAAAATGGTGGACGTCGGCTACCTCGGTCGAAAATCCGGTCGAGGCTTCTACGACTACAGCGGCAGCTGAGCTCGCCCGCATGTCCCTCCTCTGCCAGGTTTGCGGCGCCGCCAACCCCGACGAGACCGAGCACTGCCGCCGCTGCCATCAGAAGCTGCTGGTCGTCTCGGGGGTCGAAGCTGCGGAAGAGGAGCTCTACGAAGAGTCCCGGGAGGAGAGCTTCTCCTTCGACGAGCACCTGCTCGAGCGCATCTCCGTGCTCGAGGAGGCGGTCAAGCGCACCACCGAGACGGTGCGCCAGCTGCTCGGTGCCCTGCGCAAGCAGGAGCGCACCCTGCTGATCAACCACGCCGGCATCCTGACGGCCCGCGAGCTGCTCGAAGGCAAGGGGCTGGTCGAGCCCGAGGAGTGGGGCAAGCTGTGGGGGTCCAAGATGGACTACCAGTTGCTCGCCCTCGAGAAGAGGGAGCGCTTCCTCACCGGCAAGGAGCGCATCGTGGCCCTCTACGCGGGGGGCCAGCGGCGGCAATTCCTCGACCTGCTCGAGGACGCCGAGTACGCCCTCTACGGCTTCGACGTGGCGGCGGCGGTGTCCTCCCTCGAGAAGGCCTTCGAGCTCGACCGCGCCAACTACGAGCTGGCGGTCTACCTGGGCGAGTTCTACTTCAACGAGGGGGATCGCGACCGCGCCCTGGCCTTCTTCGGCCACGTGCTCGCCGCGGCGCCCGACCACTACGAGGGACTGGTCTACTCCGGGGTGATCTGCAACGAGCGCGGCGAGGCCGAGCGGGCGGAGCTGCTGCTCAAGCGCGCCGTGGCCCGCTACCCGGGCAGCTTCCTGCCGGCCTTCAGCCTGGGGGCCTCCTACGCCGCCCGTGGCCAGCTCGCCCCGGCGGTGCAGCTGCTGGAAGAAGCGGTGGCGTCCGACCCGGTGCCCCACGCCCTCTACCTGCTGGGCCGCTCCTACCACGAGATGGGAAGGGCCAAGGAGGCGATCCGCACCCTGCGCGAGGCGGTGCGCCGCGATCCGGCCTTCGAGGAGGCCCACTACCAGCTCGGCCTGGTCTACCTCGACCGGCGCTGGCACAAGAAGGCTCTCGACTGCTTCCGCTCCGCCCAACTGCTCAACCCCCGGCGTATGCGCTACCAGGACCTGGTGCGCTACCTCTCGGGCCAGGCTTCGACGCCCCTGCCGCCGGTCGAAGGGGACGTGGCGCGCTTCCTGGAGGAGGCCGAGGCGCACGTCGCCCGCCAGCAGCACCGGCAGGCCGCGGCGAGCCTCGAGAAGGCCCTGGAGAAGGCTCCCGAGCACCCCACCCTGCTGATCACCTACGCCACCGTCTGCCTGGCCCTGGACCGGGCGGCCGAGATCGAGGCGGTGGCCCAGAAGGTGCTCGCCGGCAACCCGGACGAGATGCTGCGCGCCACCGCCTACGCCACTTGGATCGCCGCTCTGCGCAGCCAGGGCCAGCTGCGCGAGGGCAACCGTCTGGGCCGCCAGCTGTTGGAGGAAGGGCGGGGAGCCTTCGCGCGCACCATCGCTTACTACGAGATGGCCTACAACCTGGCCGAGATGGAGGAAGACCTCGACCAGGCCCTGGAGTACGCCAAGAGCTCGCTGGAGCTCGCCCCCGAGGAGCTCCAGGCCTTCCCCATGGCCGCCCTCGGCTGGGTCCACTACAAGCGCAAGGAGCTGGACTTGGCCGTGCAGTACCTGGCCCGCGCCAGCGAGCTGGGGGCTCCCTCCACCACCCTCTCCCAGCTCGGCATGGCCCTGCTGGCCTCGGGCGAGGACGAGGAAGCGCGGACCGTGCTTTCCCGCGCGCGCGGCGCCGCGGACCGCGGCCAGCTGCTCGCTGAGCGAATGATCGACGTGATGAAAGACAGCGGCCGGCTGCTCGAACAAGTGCGCCGGCGGCAGAACAAGTGATTCGGAGCCCCCAATGCGTTGGACTCAGTACTACCTCTTCACCGCCCGTGAGGCGCCCGCGGACGCCGAGGTGCCCAGCCACCGGCTGATGATGCGCGCCGGCATGATCAAGAAGGTCGCGGCCGGCATCTACACCTACCTGCCGACCGGCTGGCGCAGCTTGCAGAAGCTGATGACCATCGTGCGCCGAGAGCTCGACCGGAGCGGCGCCATCGAGCTCGCCATGCCGGCCATCCAGCCCTCCGAGCTGTGGATCGAGTCCGGCCGCTGGCAGCGCTACGGCAAGGAGCTGCTGCGTATCAAGGACCGTCACGAGCGGGAGTTCTGCTTCGGGCCCACGCACGAAGAGGTGATCACCGACGTGCTGCGGCGGGACGTGAAGTCCTACCGCCAGCTGCCCTTGAACCTCTACCAGATCCAGACCAAGTTCCGGGACGAGATCCGCCCCCGCTTCGGCCTGATGCGGGGGCGTGAGTTCCTGATGAAGGACGCCTACTCCTTCCACACCTCGGCCGAGAGCCTGGATGCCACCTACGAGGAGATGCACCGCGCCTACGCGCGCATCTTCACCGCCTGCCATCTCGACTTCGTGGCGGTGGAGGCCGACACCGGCACCATCGGCGGCTCGTCGTCGCACGAGTTCATGGTCACCGCCGAGACGGGGGAGAGCGCCGTGGTGCGTTCGGCGGCGGACGGCTACGCCGCCAACACCGAGAAAGCGGTGAGCGCGCCGCTGGTGGCTCCGGCGGCCGAGGAGCCGAAGCCCCTCGCCGAGGTGGCGACGCCCAATCAGATGGCGGTGGCGGACGTGGCTGCCTTCCTGGGCACCACGCCCGAGCGGGTGGTCAAGACCCTGGTCTACGAGACCGACAAGGGCGTGGTGGCGGTGGCCATCCGCGGCGACCGCGAGGTCAACGAGGTCAAGCTCGCCAACCTTCTCGACGCCCAGACGGTGGCCCTGGCCGGCGAGGAGGTGGTGAAGAAGACTACCGGCTCACCGGTGGGCTTCGCCGGGCCGGTGGGGCTGCCGAAGGGAGTGCGGCTGATCGCCGACGAGACGGTGCGCCCGCTCACCAACTTCGTCTGCGGGGCCAACCGGGGGGATGCCCACTTCACCGGCGCCAACTGGGGCCGGGACGCCCAGCCGGGCGAGTGGGCGGATCTGCTACTGGTGCGTGGCGGCGACCCCAGCCCCTGGGGAGGCGGTGCCCTGGAGCTTTCCCGCGGCATCGAGGTCGGCCACATCTTCAAGCTGGGCACCAAGTATTCGAAGGAACTGAGCTGCAACTACACCGACGAGAACGGTGCCGACCTGCCCATGATCATGGGCTGCTACGGCCTCGGCATCGGCCGTACAGTGGCCGCCGCCATCGAGCAGAACCACGACGCGGACGGCATCATCTGGCCCCGCCCCCTGGCCCCCTTCGAGGTGCTGCTGATCGCCTTGAACGTCGACGACGCCACGGTGCGCGAGGCCGCCGAGCGGCTCTACGGCGAGCTGCAGGCGGCCGGGGTCGAGGTGCTCTTCGACGACCGCGACGAGCGCCCGGGCGTCAAGTTCAAAGACGCCGACCTGGTGGGCTCCCCGGTACGCGTGGTGGTGGGCGCGAAGTCCCTGGCCGAGGGTAAGGTAGAGATCTCCCTGCGCCGCGACCGCGCCAAGCTCCCCTGCGCCGTGGCGGAGGTGGTGGGCAAGGTGCGCGAGCTGTTGGGGTGAGGGTTGACTACCGGAGAACCTAGATGGACGAGTACGCTCCCGCAAAGAAGCGCACCGAAGTGACGGTCGGGGAGTCGGTCCGGATCCTCCGTGAGCTTCAGGAGCTCAGCCAGAATGAGCTGGCCCGGCGCACCGGGATCGCCCAGAGCACCCTCTCTGCCATCGACCGCTTCGGCGCCCCCCTCCCCGCCTCCCGGCTCCTGATCCTCGCCACCCACTACCTGGCTCAGGGGCTGACTGCGGCGTCGGTGGCGGCCCAAGGCCGGGCATATACTGCTCGCTGAGGAATCGAACCGATGACCGTGGCAGATCTCGAAGACTTGGCCTTGCAGTTGGAGCCGCCGGCTCGGGCCAAGCTGGCCCACCGCCTCCTGGAGAGCCTCGATGCTCTCTCCGAGACCGAGGTGGAGGCGCTGTGGGTGCAGCAAGCGGAGCGCCGCCTACAGGCCCTCGAAGCCGGCGAGCTGGAGTCGATCCCTGCGGATGAGGTCTTCCAGCGGGTTCGCGAGCGGTTGCGGTGAACCGCCCCTCGTTCAACCGCTACGCAGAGAACGAGCTCCTCGATGCCGCTGCGTTCTACGATGCTGAAGCCCGAGGGCTCGGCAATCGATTCCTGGGGGCAGTCGAGCAGGCCGTTTCCGAAATCTGCGAGCATCCAGCGTCGGGCGCGCCCCTACCACGGAGCTTGCGGAAGAAGGTCCTGCACGACTTCCCCTACAACCTGATCTACCACCATCGCTCCGACGAGCTCCGCATCCTGGCCGTGGCCCATCACAAGCGCCGGCCTTACTACTGGCTCGGCCGTCGCTGAGGACTACGTGGCGCACAGCGCCCCTCAGGCCGCCCGGCCGACCACGCCCAGCACTCCTCGTAGCACCAGTGCCAGGGCCTCCTCCTCGAAGCGCGTCTCGAGGAGGAGGCGGTTGTCCTCGACGGAGAGGCCGTTCAGGGCCGCGAGGTCGTCGGCGCCGAAGTGCCGGAAGTAGTTGTAGGCCTGGTCCAGGTCAGCGGCGTCCTGTCCACCGGGAGACTTGTCAAAGGCAGCCCCGTCGAGGATGGCGCGGCCCATCTCCTCGGCCACACCGCCGAGCAGGCCCAGGAAGTACACGGGCTTGGCGGCCTGGAGGGTGAGTCTTGCCTCCTCCAGCACCCCGGGGTAGTGGCCCGAAAAACCCGATCTCTTGCCGCCCACGCACACCCGAGCCACGGTCTGCTCCACCAGGCTCTGCCTCAGGTGGGTGAGGGCCGAGGCGCGCAGGCCGCTGCGAGTCACCTCGTCCAGCGAGCTCGCCGGCCCCGGGTGGCGAAGGACGAGCTCCGATGGCAAGCCGGCCGGCTGGATCTCGACCACGCCTTCGAGGCGCTTCAGGATCTCCAGGGGGATCGCGGTCTCGTCCGGCCAGGGCAAGAGGTTCAGGATCGCCGGCTCGGTCGCGTCCGTCGGGGCCAACCCCCGCTCTTCGAGGGCGAAGGTGCAGAGGGCGTTCATGATCCCGTCCCTCCGCCAGTCGTGCCCGAAGGCCAAGCGGGCGCCCGCTCTCAGCAGGGCGCGGGAGAGGGCCACGGTGAGGCGGTTGACCCCGGCCGGGGACTGGCCGTGGGCCGCGAGGTCGTCGCTCTCTGACACCGAAATCCCCACCCGGTGGCCGCCGAGCCGTCGCCGGTACTCGGTGGACGGCGAGATCAGGTCGACCCCGGCGCGTTCGGCGAGAGCCTGCGCGGCGCGCTCCAGGCCGGCTTCGAGGGGCCCCGGGCAGTAGAGCCGGCGCGGTGGGTCGAGCCTCTCGAGGGCGTCGCAGGCCGTGGCGACGGCGGCGAGGGTCGGTGGCACGGAGATCACCCGCCAGGAGGTGCCGCGGGCCAGGCTCTCCTTCACCCAGCGCTTGAACACCTGGGCCTTGACTGCCACCCGCAGGGCGGCGTGGAGCACGCGCACCAGGTTGCCGTCCGGGATGCGCACGGCGGGCGCGGACTCGAAGGGCAGGCGGCTGGTGGCATGGGCGATGCCCTGGCGCGCGTCCACCACCACCATGGGCACGCCGTACTGCTCGGCCCAGCGGATCTCCTGCTGGCACCAGGGGCGCTGGTCGAACTGGTCGGTGCGCAAGGCCACCAGCACCGAGGAGGCTACGGCCTCTTCCAGCTGGCGTTCCCAGGGGCAGCGGGTGCCCAGGTCCCGGGCGTCGTAGAAGCTCTCCAGCCAGGGCACCTGGCCCACCAGGTCGCGCAGTGCCTTGGCGACCGACAGGCCTCCCCGCTTGGTGTGGCTGACGAAGATCTGCGGCTTGCACGCCGCGGGCGCCCCGGCCCCCTGGGCGGTGACCTGCAACATCTCGAAGAGCAGGCGTAACCCGAGCCAGTCCAGGCGCTCGGCGCTCTCCCGGCCCTGGGAGAAATCGAGGCTCTGCCAATGTCCCAGCTCGGGCCGGCGCCGCGACTGCTTCTCCCATGCCTCCTTGGTCTCGTCCCCCCGCACCGCGGCCACCAGCCGATGGCGGCCGGCCCGCGTGCCCGGATGAGCGGCGCAAGCGGCCAGCCAGTCGAGAAACGCCTCCTCGCGCAGGAGGTCGGGGTCCACCAGGGCCACGACGACGGTGTGCAGGGCATCGTCGAGGAAGGCGCCCGCTCCGGCCGGATCGCCAGGAGGCTTGGAGTACGAGAAGAGGCTGATCTCGTCGGCAAGGGGGATCGCCTCCGCCAGCTCCTGCCAGTCCCGCCCAGCCGGCCGGGGTCGGTCGGGATCCCCCACCAGCAGAAGCTCCAGCTGCCGAGCCACCGGCTCGTCCAGACCCCAGGAGTCGTTCTTCGAGCTGTGGCAGAGGAGGACTTGCAGAGGCACTGCCGTCGGGTTGGGCATGTTTGGGGGCTCCGCGGGGAGGATAACCGAGGAGCTTCCGAGGATGCCCGCTTGTCCCGCGTGATGCAGCCCAGAGCACTTGACACAGGAGGCTCCACAACCCCAGGGCATCGAAACGGCCCGCGCCACGCTATGGCCAACCAGCGGCATCTCTCCCTCCTGGCCGAAGGAGTCGAAGCGTGGAACGCCTGGCGGCAAGCCGAGTCGGCGGAATGGCCCGATCTGCAGCACGCCCGGCTACCTCGGGCCCGGTTGGATCACTTCGACCTGCAGAACGCCAACCTGGTGGCCGCCGACCTTGAGGACGCTTCCTTGGTCGGCGCGAACTTGAGGAATGCCAACCTCAAGGACAGCAAGCTGCTGCGAGCGAATCTCAGAGGAGCCGCGCTGGCGGAAAGTAACCTCTACGGGAGCGATCTGCGGGAGGCTGACCTGTCGCGGTCCGACCTGCGGTTCACCAATCTCGAACGCTCCAAGCTGGAGGGCACCAGGGTGCATCTGGCCGTGCTCGGTCACACTCGTTTGGATCGCTCGTTCCTGGTCGGTCCACTTGGGCTCGAACAGACCATCCACTACGGTTCCTCGAGCGTCGACTTTCGCACCATGGAGGAGCTGGCGGCCCTGCTCGGTGAGGACTCCTCGCACGCCGCGGCCATCGAGTGGGTCTGCCGTGGTGCAGGCATGCCGGCCCATTTGCTGCGCTACCTTGTCGTCAAGCGCCGGCCGGTACGAGCCTTGCCTCGGAGCTTCGTCAGCTACAGCCACGCGGATCAGGGTTTCGCCAGTAAGCTGGTCGAGGCGCTGCGGCAACGGCGTCTGCCGTGCTGGAAGGACGATGGGCACTTGGCGATTGGCGCGATCCTAGAGGAATCCCTCATCACGGCGGTGATCCAGAGCGACAAGGTTCTGCTCTGCTGCTCTCGCCACTCCCTGGAGAGCAGTTGGGTGGAGCTCGAGGTCGCCACGGCTTTGGAGAAAGAGGAGCGAGGAGGCAAACTCACGCTCGTACCGCTCGACTTGGATGGCCACCTGAGGACGAATTGGCGGAGCCCGCTCGCAGCCAAGCTGGCTGCCCGGCTCGCGGCGAGCTTCGTGGGTTGGCAGGCGGATCCTGAGGTATTCCCCAGGGAGCTGGGGCGCGTGGTGCGAGCGCTTCGGGCCTGAGCTGCCGCGGGATGACGTACCATTCCGAACGGGTTTCCCATGGTCTTTCTGAGCTATCACACGAAGGATCGCGACATCGTGCGGCGGGTGAAGGCGGCGCTCGAAGCGCGGGGAGTCTCGTCGTTTCTCGACTGCGAGAACCTGCACCGCGGTGAACCGACGATCCCGGCTCTCGAGGCAGCCATCCTCCGCTGCCGAGGTTTCGTGGCCTTCCAGGGACGGGAAGAAGGCCCCATTCAGGAGTTGGAGATCCAGGCGGCCCTTCAGCGACAGATCGAGGTCCGCAAGACGGGCCAAGCGTTCGCCGTCGTGCCGGTGCTCCTGCCTGGCGGCTTCGTCAGATCGGCCTTCCTGAAGCTCAACACGCCGGTGGACCTGGGGCGCGAGCCCTTCGATGCTGGCGAGCTGCAGGCCCTGGTCCGAGCTCTGAAAGGAGGGGGCGATCCCTGGCAGCAGATCACAGGTTCGGGCTTGGACCTCTCTTCGATCCTGCGCGAGGTCCGATTCTCGACAGACAGCTCTCCAGCCATTCCGCCGTTCCGTGTCGTGGATACCTCAGATCCGACTTTGTCCCCGCCCGACCTCCCCGCCTGGGCCTCCGCCGGCAGCTCTCAGGTGCTCTCCGCGTTCACGCGGCCCGATCCCGGCGTCCTGGTCACCATCGACGGCCTCACGGACCTTGCACGAAGATACTCCGGTACGAGCCGCGAGTGCCTGAACGAGATCCTCGGAACCATCTGGCGGAGAAGAAGCAGGAGGCAGGATACCGTGCCCTTAACAGAGAGGGTCGTCTTCACCCCCGCAGACGGCTCGGCAAACCGGAGGGGGCCGTAGTGGACCTTCAAGAGGGGATCCCTCGGCCAGGGAACCGACGGCCGCCGCTACCTAGTCTGGATGACCTCGGACGAAGACTTCTTCATGCAGGACTTTGAGGGGAACGTGATCTACGCAGCCGATTTCTGGGGGAACAGGTAGCCTGGCCTGATCGTGCTGGGCCGAAGGGGGCGCTTTTTCCGCAGGCTCGCCCCCAGTTCGGATCTCCCCCCTCGCGGTAGGCTTGGCGGAACCTCCACCAGGAGAGCTATCGCCATGAACCGCCCCCGCCACCTCCCCGTCCTTCTCCTCCTCGCCCTCGCCGCTCCCTTCGCCCTCGCCCAGGGGGGCACGTTCTGGGTGGCGACCAACGGTAGCGACACCAGCGGCGACGGCAGCTCGGCGAACCCTTGGGCGACGGTGACCAAGGCGGTGGACACCGTGCCGGACCAGGCCCTGCCAGCAGCTACGTCGTGGTCAAGGACTCCAACGGCAGCGACGACGACCTGGTGGGCGCCCGCAACGTGGTGGTCTCCGGCAACGTCTTCCTGCACTGGGAGGGCTCGACCGGCTCCTCTTTCGTGCTGATCGGCGAGGACGGCCAGCCCTTCCACGAGGCCTTCGGCGTGGTGGTGGAGAACAACCTGATGCTCGGCGACAGCGCCCACGTGATGCGCGTGCCCTTCGGCATCAAGGGCTCGCGGGACGTGGTCTTCCGTCACAACACGGTGGTCGGCGACCTGCCGGCCCTGGCCTTCGCCATGCGCCTGAACCGCGAGGGCAGCAACTTGCCGGTGGAGAACGCGAGCTTCTTCGGCAACGTCTGGTCCGACCCGACGGGTACCCTGGGATCCTCGGGCGCCGGCAACCCGAACGACTTCTCCGACACCCCGCCGGCGGACGTCCTCTCCTTCACGCTGCGCCGCAACCACTACTGGAACGGCGCCAACCCCCTGCCCTTCGACGCCGCCGAGCGGATCAACACCACCGACGACCCCGAGGGGCAGGTGGGCGATCCGCAGCTGGCCGTCGCCAGCGGTATCGTGCTACCCCGCTGGAACCCGGCCACCGGCTTGTTCGCGGACGGCTCGGCGCGCATCGCCCAGGTCTTCGAGAAGCTTGTGCTGGAGCATGGCACTCCCGCGGCCGGCAGCCCCCTCTTCCTGGCCGGTGACCCGGCCACCGCCCCCGCCACCGACATCCTCGGCCGCCCCAGGAGCGCCAACCCCACTCTTGGCGCCGTCGAGCTCGGCACTCTCTTCGCCGACGGCTTCGAGACCGGCGACACCAGCGCCTGGTCAGCCTCCGTGCCGTGACCTCCGGCACCGGATCCATCGAGGCTGTGGCCTCATCGGCTAACCGGGGATCTCGGCCTCCACCAGCTCAGCCAGCAGCGCCAGGGACTCCTGCCAACCGAGGTAGCAGGCCTCGAGAGGGATGATCTCGGGGACGCCTTCTTGGACGATGCTCACCTCGGTCCCGCAGGACACCTTGGTGAGGGACACGGTGACTTCCATCGTCCCGGGCAGGTTGGGGTCGTCGAACCGGTCCGTGTGGCGGATCCGTTCGCCGGGGACGAGCTCCAGGTACTCGCCGCCGAAGGAGTGGCTGCTGGCGCTGGTGAAGTTGGTGAACGACATCCGGTAGCTGCCGCCGACCTTGGCGTCCAGGTGGTGGACCTTGCCGGTGAAGCCGTTCGGCGGCAGCCACTTCACCATGGCATCTGGGTCGAGGAACGCCCGGTAGATCC
>JBIOYC010000115.1:0-15503 GCA_044869955.1 Thermoanaerobaculia bacterium
GGAGGGCGCACGGCCGTGCGCCTCTACGTCTCTGTCGTCATTCCCGCGAAGGCGGGAATCCATCCCTCTTGCGACGTTACCCGGGAGACCCCTCGGCTTCGCTCGGGGTGACAACGGGAAGAGGATCGCCCTCCGGCCTCCCCCTCTCCCGGGAGGGAGCCGGGGTGGGTCGGGAGAGGGGGCTCGAGGGGGTGAGGGTCCTGCTACTTCAGATACCGTTCGAAGAGCTTGAGGATCCGCCGGTACTCGTCG
Organism: Thermoanaerobaculia bacterium; assembly: GCA_044869955.1. Lineage (GTDB taxonomy): Bacteria > Acidobacteriota > Thermoanaerobaculia > Multivoradales > SZUA-115 > CALMKX01. The sequence goes on from JBIOYC010000115.1 coordinate 253, forward strand.
AGCCACGAGGACGGCTGGCGGAAGCCGTGGGGCTCGACCGGATAGATCGCCACCTCCCAGTCCTGCTTGCCGAGCTCGATCAGGCGCTGGGCGAGGCGCACCGTGTCCTGGAAGAACACGTTGTCGTCCTGCATCGGGGCGCAGATCAGGAGGGGATTCTCGAGCCCGTCGGCGAATTCGATGGGGGAGCTCTGCTCGTAGGCCTCGGGGTCGACACCCGGCGTGTTGAGGATGCTCGAGGTGTAGGAGTGGTTGTAGTGAGCCCAGTCGGTGACCGGGCGCAGGGCGGCTCCGGCCGCGAAGAGGTCCGGCCGCTTGAACTCGGCCATCAGGGTGAGGAAGCCGCCGTAGGAGCCGCCGTAGATGCCCAGCCGCTGCCGGTCGACCGGGTGGTGGGCGGTGAGCCAGGCGATGGCGTCCTCCAGGTCCTCGAGCTCCGGCGTGCCCATGCGCCGGTAGATCGCCGTGCGCCAGTCGCGACCGTAGCCCGCCGAAGCGCGGTAGTCGAGGTCCACCACGAAGTAGCCGCGCCGGGTGAGCAGGGTGTGGAACATGAACTCCCGGAAGTAGCTGGACCAGCCCTGATGGGCGTTCTGGAGGTAGCCGGCGCCGTGGATGAAGAACACCGCCGGGAAGCGGCTCTCCACCGCCGCCGTCTCGATGCCGAGGGGCGCATAGACCCGAGTGTGGATCGGCCACGGGGCGTGGGTCGAGGGGATGGCGACGAAGGCGGGGGGCGTCCAGGCGATCGCCTCGAACTCCTGCGAGACCGTGTGGGTCAGCCGCCGCGGCTCGGCGTCGGCGCGCACGTCCTGGAGGTAGAGCTCGGGCGGCTCGAGGGCCTTCGAATGGAGGAGCAGCAGGCGGCTCTCGTCCGGTGACAGCCAGAACTGGTTGAGGCCGCCCAGGTGGCTGAGGGCCTCACCGGCGCCGGTGGCCACGGAGACGCGATGGACCTCGTAGATGCCCGGGTGCTCGGCATTGGCCAGGAAATAGAGCCAGGCGCCGTCGCGGCTGGCCACCACGTCCGAGACCACGAACTGCCCGTCAGTCAGCCGGCGGCCCTGTGAGCCCTCGGCCATAGGCAGGAGGTAGAGCTGCGAGAAACCGGTCTCCTCGGAAAGGTAGAAGAGGGCGCTGCCGTCGGGCAGCCAGCCCACTTCGTGGAGATCCCAGCCCACCCAGGCTTCGTCGTGTAGGCGGTGGAGGGTGGTGAGGCCGCGGCTGTCGAGGTCCACCAGGGAGATCCAGCGGTCCTTGTTGTCGCGGGAGAAGGTCGTGACGGCCACGCGGTCCCCCGTGGGGGTCCAGGCGATCGAGCCGAAGGTCACGGGGCGGGGCTTGGCCGGCTCGGCCGGTGGGGCCGGGGCGGGCTCGGCGGGGAGCTCGGCGAGGACCGGCTCGGCCTCGACCGGCGGGGGAACGGGCTCGGTCTCCTCCTGTGGCGAGGGCCTGATGCCGCCGTCAGGAGGGGCGCCGTCCGGGGTGGCCACTGGCAGATCCTCCTGCTCGACGGCTTCCGACCGGGGCGCTTCGGCCTGGCGCTTCTTCCGCTCCTCGGCCTTCTTCTTGAGCTCGGCCAGGGGGTCGACCTCGATGCCCGGCAGCGACGCGAGGTCGAGCTCCTTCTGCTCGCGGGCGACCAGGTCGATCAAGACCAACCGCTCGGTCGCCTCTTCGCCGGTGCCGACCTTGGGTCGCACTTCTTTCGGCTCGACGTAGCCGCTCTCGGTCACCCAGGCCGGCATCATGGCCTGCCGGCCGGGGCTCTCGTCCTTCTTGCCCAGGACCACCAGGAGGAATCGGGCGTTCGGCGCGAGGGAGGTCTGGCGGATCTCCACTCCCTCACCCAGATAGAAGGGTGGGGGCAGGCGGGTCGGGTCGGCCTTGCGTTCGGCCAGCTCCCGCGCCTCGGAGGCCTCCTTGCGCTCCTTCTCGCCGCGCAGGACGTCGAAGAGGCGCGGCTGCTGCTCCGCGAGGTAGCCCTCCGGGGGCTTCTTCTCGGCCGGGTCCTTCTCGAGCCGCAGCTCGGCCAGCTGCTCCTCGAGACCGCGGTCGAGGTCGCGCACGAAGAGGTCGTTGCCGCGGCGGAAGCTCACCCGCCGGCCGTCCACCAGGAAGCTCGGGGCGCGCTCGGCGGCGGCGGTTCGGGTGAGCTGGCTCACGGTGCCGGCGGCGAGGTCCTTGACGAACAAATCCCCGGCCCGCTCGTAGACCTTGCGCTTGCGATCGGGAGAGAAGGAGCCGCCGGGAGCGTCCGCCGTGCCGGCCTCGCCGACGCCCACGACCCGGCGTAGCTCGCCCTCGAGGCCGATCTCGACGAGGTCTCGCAGCTCCTCTCCCGGCCGCTTCTGGGAGTAGTAGATCGAACGGCCGTCATCGCCCCAGTAGGGACTCTCGGGCGAATTGCCCAGCCAGTCCGGGTGGGCCATGATGCGCTCGAGCGTGAGCCCGTCGTCCGGGGCTTGGGCGCCCGCAGCGAGGGCGGCCAGGAGCGCCGCGGCGAGCAGAGGAAGACGGAGCGTTCGCAGAACTACCCGAGGGGACTGAGGCATGGACGGGATCTCCAGAGTGAGGAGCAGGATATCACCGCGATTCGTCGGCCTCGCGGCCGCGCTGATCGCCGCGGCGGGGGCTTCCGCCGCGGATTGGCCGGGCTGGCGAGGCCCGGCACGGGACGGCCGAGTCGAGGGCTTCACGGCCCCTGGCGCTTGGCCGGGCAAGCTCTCGAAGCTGTGGAGTGTGGAGGTGGGCGAGGGGCATTCCTCGCCGGTGTTGGCGGCCGGCAAGATCTTCGTGCTCAGCCGCCAGGGGGAGGAAGAGCGGGTGGCCGCCCTCTCGCTCGCCGACGGCAGCACCCTCTGGAGCGCCGCCTACCCCGCCCCCTACCAGATCAACCCCGCAGCCTTTTCTCACGGCAAAGGGCCCAAGGCCACGCCTGCCTGGGCGGAGGGGCGCCTGTTCACCTTCGGCATCAGCGGCATCCTCTCGGCCTTCGACGCCGAGAAGGGCACCCTCCTGTGGCGCAAGGACTTCACGGGCCGTTTCAAGGCCACCTCCCCCCTCTTCGGCACCGCCACCTCGCCCCTGGTGGACGGCCCGCGGGTGATCGTCTGGGCTGGCGGCCACGGCCAGGGGGCCCTGCTGGCCTTCGACGCCGCCACCGGCAAGGAGCTCTGGGCCCAAGGCGTGGACGGCCCGGGCTACGCCTCGCCGGTGCTGGCCGAGATCGCCGGGGCACGCCAGCTGGTGACCCAGAGCGAAGGCCGGCTCCTCGGCATCTCCCTCGACCAGGGCGAGGTGCTGTGGCAGGCGCCCTTCTCGACCGAGTACTACCAGAACAGCGTGACGCCCCTGGTGCTGGGGGATCTGGTGATCTTCTCGGGCCTCGACAAGGGCCTCGTGGCGGAGCGGATCGTCAAGAAGGGAGCCGGCTTCGCCCTCGAACCCGTGTGGCGCAACGAGGAGGTGCCCCTCTACCTGTCCTCCCCGGTGCTGACCGGCGACCGCGTGTGTGGCATCTCTCACAAGAGGAAAGGGCAGCTGTTCTGCGTCGACGCCAAGACCGGCAAGACGGTCTGGGCCACCGTGGGGAGGGACGGCGAGCACGCCTCCGTGCTGGCCGCCGGGGAACTGCTGATCGCCCTCACCGACGGCGCCGACCTGGTGGTGGCCAAAGCCTCCGGCGCGGCCTACCAGGAGCTGGCCCGCTACCGCGTGGCCGACAGCGCCACCTGGGCCCACCCGGTGGTCGAGGGCCGGGAGATCCTGATCAAGGACCTGCGCCACCTCGCCCGCTGGAGGCTCGAATGAGCGCCGCCGTCGCGAGTGCCGCCGCTACCGCCGACACACTGGACCGCTACCGCCCGCTGCGGCTCTGGCTGCGCTTCCAGGGCGCGGTGATGGGCTGCGCCTTCTTCTTCGTGCTCGTGCCCACGGGCTGGATGCAGGCGATCAACAACCTCATGGGGCTCGGCCCCCTGCCCGAGGCGCCGATCATGGGCTACCTCACCCGCTCCCTCTCCGCACTCTACGGCGTCTACGGCAGCCTGCACTGGCTCTCGGCCACCGACCCGGAGCGCCTGAAGCCCCTCATCCGCTACATGGCCTGGGCCGCCCTCGCCTGGGGCCCAGGCCTGGCCATCCTCGACCTCGCCGTCGGCATGCCCTGGACCTGGATCGCCGGCGAGGTGCTCGCGCCGCCCGTGGGGGGGCTGGTGACGCTTTGGTTGGTGGGGCGGGGGGAGCGAGGGTGAAGACTCTTGGCAGGTTAGGCCGGGCGCGCCGTCCAGCGGGCCTCGCCAGTCGCCGAGGTGTTCGCTACGTCAGGACTCGAGCAGGGAGCGAGCTGCGTCGAGGAAGGCTCGAGCATGATCCAGCATCGCCTCAACGTCCTCACTCAGGAGCACGGCCTCGAAGCCGTAGTCCGCTTGCGGTCGACTGTCGAAGGCGTCCAACAGCCAGCGATGAAACTTGGGGTCGAGGCGCGCGGTCTTCGCGAAGCGTTCTCCGAAGGTAGCGTGCACGGCGCTGTGCTTGCCGAAGCGCACGCCCTCCTCGTGCAGCAGGGCCTCGGCGACATAGAACATCGGGTAGTAGACCCGCCCGGCGGCAAAGTCCTCGTCGCCATGGTCGTGCAGAAGCTGCGCCGCTTCGACCGCCCTCCGAGCCTTCTCGAGCAGCTGGGCAGTAGCCTCCCTCACGCCGGCACCGCCTCCTCTCGGGCGTTCTCCAGGAAGGGGCCTCGCGCCGAGTGCAACTTGGCCTCGCTGACGAAGACCCGGCTCAGGCTCACTCCGGCGAGCAGGGAGAGCCGGGCGATCAATAGGCTGGTTCGCTCGATCTCTGCGGCGTAGTGCGACACCTCCTCGAGGACGATGACCAGATCCAGGTCGGAGCCCTTCCGCGCCTCGCCGCGGGCATGGGAACCGAAGAGGTACACCCCCCGGAGTCGGGGGCCGTAGATTCGGCCCAGGCCGTCCTTCAGCTCTGCCAGCAAAGCGGGGAGCGGCACGGCGATCAAGGCACTGGACATGGATGCGGCCTCGTGTGGTCTCTTGCGTTCGAGCAGAGATTGTAGGGGAAAGGGGCTCATCTCCGGCGCGGCGATGCCTGCGCCCCCTCTACTGCCCCATCACCAGCCGCAGGCCGTCGTCCACCCTCACCATCAAGCTTCCCGGCAGCTCCGAGACCTTTTCCGTCAGGAACCGACGGTCTGCCGTGACGATCTGCGAGACGTTCGCCACCGAGTCCTTGGGCAGCCCGGTCTTCGCTCCGGCTAGCAGGACATTCCCCGGTGCTTCGGCGAGGCGGAGGTTGGTGGTCAGGATGATCACTAGCACGGTGGCGATCCGGCTGCGGTTGAAGTCGTCAGCCTGGATGACCAGCAGCGGCCGGCGACCGCCGGGCTCGGAGCCCGCGGGATCTGGCAGGGACGCCCACCAGATCTCTCCCCGCGCGATCACCACTCATCCCGTGAGACGGACAGCCACTGGATCTGTTCCAGGACGGGGTCGAGGGCCGATGGCTCAGAGGCGTAGACCTTGTCGAGCGTCGCGGTCACGCCTTCGGACCGATGAGCCACCAGAAAAGAAGCGAGAGCCCTCGAGTACAGCTCGCTGCGCGAGATGCCGAGCTCGGCAGCGAGCTCCTCGGCGGACTCGAAGACGGGGTTGGGAACCGAGATGGCGGTCTTCATGGCGCAGAGTATAACCTGGGTATAACCAGGGCGAGGACCCGCAGGCGGAGGGAGGCGAGAGACTGGCCCTGACTTATACGCAGACTCGGCCCACTCTGCGTATAACCCACGCTCCCTCCGCTACCATCCCCAGATGCTCCCCAAGCGGCTCGTCCCGGCCCTGCTGCTCCTCCCCCTCCTCGCCTGCTCCGCTCCCCCTCTCCCGCCCGACTCGCTCGCAGTGCGTTGTGGCCGGTTGATCGATGGGATTTCCGACGAGGTGAGGCAAGACGTCACGGTGTGGATCGAGGGAGGGCGCATCCGTGCGCTCGGGACCAGCCTGGCGGTGCCGCGCGGCACTCCCGAGCTGGACCTCTCGCAGCGCACCTGCCTGCCCGGGCTGATCGACCTCCACACCCACCTGACCTCGGTGCCGGAGGACACGGCGGACCTGCGGGTGTTTCTGTCCCGCACCATGGAGGAGTCCGTGGCCGTGGGCCGGCGGTCGGCGCGGGCCACGCTCGAGGCCGGCTTCACCACCGTGCGGGGCGTGGGCACCTACCTGGCCTTCGACGAGATGGCCTTGCGCGACGAGATCGAGTCCGGCAAGATCCCCGGGCCGCGCATGCAGGGGGCCGGCGCGTACCTGACGATCCCGGGCGGCGGTGGTGACCTGCTGATCCCCGGTGTGCCGGAGGCCGAGATCCCGGCCCTGGTGCGACGGGGGGTGGCGCGGGGAGCGGAGGCGTTCGCGGCGCGGGCCGAGGAGATCGTGGCCGGCGGCGCGGACCTGCTCAAGGTGATCGCCTCGGGCGCCGTGCTGGCCTACGGCGGTGTGCCCGGGGCCCCGGAGATGACCCCCGAGGAGCTCGCCGCCGTGGTGGCGGTGGCCCGCAGGCACGGGCTCGAGGTGGCGGCCCACGCCCACGGGGCGCAGTCGGTGCGCGAGGCGATCCTCGCCGGGGCGGACACCATCGAGCACGCTTCCCTGATCGACGAGGAGGGCCTGACTCTCGCCAAGGAGCGCGGCACGGTGCTGGTGATGGACGTCTACAACGGCGACTACATCGACACCGAGGGCCGCCGGCAGGGCTGGCCCCAGGAGTTCCTGGACAAGAACCTCGCTACCACCGAGGAGCAGCGCCGCCGCTTCACCCGCGCCGTCGAGCTGGGGGTGGCGATCGGCTTCGGCACCGACGCCGCCGTCTTTCCCCACGGCGACAACGCGCGCCAGTTCCGCATCATGGTCGAGAGAGGGATGGCGCCCATGGCCGCGATCCGCTCCGCCACCTCGGTGGCGGCGAAGGCCATGGGCTGGGAGGATCGGGTGGGCGCCCTCGTCCCCGGCCGCTTCGGCGACCTGATCGCCGTCGCCGGGGATCCGCTCGCCGACGTCACCCTGCTGGAAAGAGTCGAAGTCGTGGTCAAGGGCGGAGAAGTGGTGAAGGGCCGGCCGTAGCCCTCACACGTCCCCCTCCTGCGGTCGCAGGAGGATCTCCTCCACCACCGTGCGCTCCGAAAGGCGCCAGGCGGCGACCACGGCCTCGGCGACGTCGGCCGCCGGCATCAGGCGCTCGGGCGGGATGGGCACTCCGTCCCAGGAGGGGGTGAGGGTGGCGCCCGGGAGCACGGCCGTCACCCGCACGCCGGTCGCTCGGGTCTCCTCCCGGGCCTGACGCGCGAGACCCAGCAGGCCGTGCTTGGCCACGGTGTAGGCGGCGCCGCCGGGGTAGGCGCGGATCGAGGCCACCGAGGCGAGGTAGAAGAAGTGCCCGTGGCCCCGCTCGACCATGGCCGGCAGGAAGGCCCGGGTGGTCAGGAAGGCGCTGGTCAGATTGACATCGAGCTGGTCGTGGAAGGCGGCGAGATCGGTGTCGGCGAGGGAGCCGGGGTGGAAGCGGCCGGCGTTCGCCACCACCACCTCGGGGACGCCATGCTCCCCGAGCAGCCGCGACGCCACCTGGGCCACTTCGGCCTCCACCGTCAGGTCGCAACGGTGCGCCGAGGCCCCCGCCCCGGCAGCCCGGCAGGCCGCGGCGACCCGCTCGAGCTGCGCTGCGCCGCGGGCGAGCAAGGCGAGATGCGTACCGGGCTCACGGGCAAAGGCGAGGGCGATCGCCTCGCCGATTCCCTGGCTGGCTCCGCTGACGATGACCAGCATGTGCCGGGGAGGATACCGCGCTCGGGCTGCTACCATCTGGGGTTCGACCCGCTTCCAAGGGAGCTCGGACCATGCACCCATTCGCCCGCCTGCTCTTGCCACTTTCGCTCCTCACCCTCCTTCTGGCCCGGCCCGCCTTCGGTGAGGACGCCCGGCTCGGACGGGTGGCGATGGAGAGCTCCGGTGCCGCGGTGGCACAGGAGCCCTTCCTGGATGGGCTCGCGGCCCTCCACAGTTTCTTCTACGACGAGGCGGCGGAGCTCTTCCGCGAGGCTCAGCGGCGCGATCCGGACTTCGCCCTCGCTTACTGGGGCGAGGCGATGACCCACAACCACCCGATCTGGCAGGAAGTCGACCTCGAAGCCGGGCGGGCCGCCCTGGCCAAGCTCGCCCCGACCGCCGCCGAGCGGGCCGCCAAGGCGCCCACCGAGCGCGAGAAGCTCTACCTGGCCACCCTCGAGGCTCTCTTCGGCGAGGGCGAGAAGGACGCGCGGGACGAGGCCTATCGGGCGGCCACGGAACGGCTCCACCGCGGCTTCCCCGGCGACCGCGAGGCCGCGGCCTTCTACGCCCTGGCCCTCCAGGGCCTGCAACGCTCGGGGCACGTGGACTACCGGCGCCAAATGGAGTCCGCGGCGATCCTGGAGGAGGTCTTCGCCGCCAATCCCCTGCACCCGGGCGCCGCGCACTACCTCATCCACGCCTACGACGACCCAACCCACGCCCCCCTCGGCCTGCGCGCGGCGCGGGTCTACGCCGAGATCGCCCCGGCCGCCCACCACGCCCTGCACATGCCTTCGCACATCTTCGTCCAGCTGGGAAAGTGGCCCGAGGCCGCGGCGTCGAACCGCGCGGCCTACGACGCCTCGGTGGCCTGGGTGGCCCGGCGCGGCCACTCGCTGGCCAAGCGGGACTTCCACAGCCTGACCTGGCTGCACTACACCCTGCTCCAGCTCGGCCGCCGCAAGGAGGCCGCCGCCCTCTTCGACCTGGCCCGCGAGGCCGCCGGCCAGACCCGGGCCGACCAGGCCCTGATCGCCATGGGCGTGCGCCACGCGGTGGAGACCGGCGAGGCCCTGCTGCCGGAGGTCTCGCCGCCCTCGGAGGAGGCGAGCGAGGGCCACGCCGCCTGCGCGACTCCGGCCGGGGGTTACTCCGACGCCAGCCACATCGACACCTTCGCCCGGGGCTTCCTGGCGGCACGAGCGGGCAGGCTCGCAGCCGCCGAGACCGCCCGCGTCGCGCTCGATGCCGCGGTGGAGGGAGCCGACGACCAGGGGGGGAAGGTCCTCCGAGTCCTGGAACGCGAGCTCGCGGGCCTGATCGCCCTGGCGGAGAAGCGCCCCGAGGAGGGCTTGGCCCGGCTGGCCGAGGCGGCGGAGCTGGAGACCCAGCTGGACTTCCCCTCCGGCCCTCCCGAGCCGTCCAAGCCGGCGCATGAGCTCTATGGCGAGGCCCTGCTCGAAGCCGGCCGCCCCGCGGAGGCCCGCCGGGAGCTGGAGAAGGCCCTCGCCCGCACCCCCGGCCGCCCGGCCTCCCTGCTCGCCCTGGCCCGCGCGGCGCAGGCCGAAGGCGATCTCGCCACGGCCGCCCGTCTCTACGCTCGCCTCGCCGAGATCTGGCGGGGCGCCGACGCCGGCCTGGCCGAGGTGGCCGAGGCGCGAGCCGGGGGCGAAGAGAGGGCGCAGCATGCTGCGCCCCTACCGTCCCAGAACGAGACGGAGTCGGCGGCACAGACCCCGTAGGGGCGCACGGCCGTGCGCCCTCTCTCGTGATGGTCTCGACCTCCCCTCCGGCCGTCCGCCTGGTCGCCTTGCCCTCCCAGGCCGGCCTGCGCCTCGACCAATTCCTCGCCGAGGCCACCCGCCTCTCCCGCCGCCGGGCGCGCGTCTTGACCGGCGAGGGCCACGTGCTGCGCGACGGCAAGGTGGCGCGCATCCTCTCGCGTCCGGTCGAAGCCGGCACGGTGGTGGATCTCGTCGAGCTCGCCGAGGATCTCGGCGTGCCTCCCCGTCCGGAGCTGCCGGCCGTGAGCATCGTCCACGAGGATCCCTGGCTGGTGGTGGTCGACAAGCCGGCCGGGATGCTCTCCCAACCGGCCGAAGAGAGGGCCGCGGGGGAGCTGGCAGAGGACGAGCGCCTGCTGCTCTTCCTGGCCGTGCGGGAGGGCCGGCCTCCCTTCTTGCGCCTGGTGCACCGCCTGGACCGCGTCACCAGCGGCCTCCTGCTTTTCGCCCGCTCACCCGCCGCCACCGAGCCCCTGGCCCGGATGTGGCGGGAGGGCAGCGTCGAGCGGCGCTACGTCGCCATCGTCGAAGGCCGGCCCGACTTCGAGAGCCGGCTGGTCGAGGCGCCGATCGGGCGAGTGGCCGGAGGGGCCTGGCGCTTCGAGGTCTCGCCGGCAGGCAAGCGGGCGGCCACCGAGGTGAGGGTGGTCGAGGCGGGAGATCGCTTCAGCCGGGTGGAATGCCTGCTGCGCTCCGGAAGGACCCACCAGGTCCGGGTGCATCTCGCCCACCTCGGGCATCCGGTGGCCGGGGACCACCTCTACGGCGCGCGGGATCCGGGCCCGACCCGCCCTCTCCTCCACGCCGCCGAGCTGGCCCTGCCGCATCCCAAGGACGGCCGACCCCTGCGGCTGGTGGCGCCGGAATCGGCGGACTTCCACGAGGGCGCGCTCCGGTCCCCTCGCCCCCCGCAGGGGGGAGAGGGTTAGGGTGAGGGGGAAATGCCGGGCACTCCGCTGCATCCCCGTCTTGGTCGCTTCTGAGATCCCCCTCACCCTGGCCCTCTCCCCCTGGCGGGGGAGAGGGGATCGGAAAAGGCCCACCGCGTGGGAATCCCGTAGGGGCAGGCCCCTGTGCCTGCCCTCCTCGCCCCTCTAGTCGTACCTCACCACCGGCGCCTCCCAGACCGCCCCCTGGGGGGTCTGGCACCAGGCGCGGAAGGCCTCGTCGAAGGCCGCCGGCGTGGTGCCCAGGGCCTCGCGCAGGGCACCCTCGGTGTCCAGCCCGCGCCGGAAGGCCGCCAGCAGCCGGTGGATGCCGCCGCGGCCCCAGCGTTTCTCGACGAAGTGGAGGGACCACGCCGACTGGTCGTAGACCGCCAGCACCAGGCCGGCATCGCTGCGCCGGATCAGGATCGGCTCGAGCAGGGGAAAAGCGATGCGCGTGCCCCGGCTCTCATAGTCCGGCACCGGGTTGGCGACCTCCTGGACCGGCTCGACGTGTTGCGCCAGCCCTTCGTGGAACCAGGAGGGGGCGCGGTCCTCGGTGGCCCCGGCGATCAAGGCGTGGGCCACCTCGTGGCTGAAGATCGAGACGATCTCGGGATGGAAGCTCGGCACGTCCGCGAAGGGCATGCGCACCTTGCCGTCGAAGAGGCCGATGGCGAGGCCGCCGCCCGAGTAGAGCCGCATGAAGTCGCGGAAAGGGAAGAGGTGGACCTCGATCGGCCGGCTCGGCCGGTAGGGGATCCACTGCTGCAGCCGGATCAGCTCCGCCTCGAGCACCTCGAGCAGCCGCCCGACGTAGGGCACCTCGGTGCCCTCGGGGAAGCGCAGCCGGAAGTGCCGGCTCGACACCGTGTGGAAGGAGGTGGCGAGCAGCTTCTCCATCTGGATGCGTGGGATCTCTGAGTAGAGGGGCGGCTCCGGTGCCAGGGACTCGGCGCGCTGCATCACCTTGGCCGCGAGGTCGTACTCGTCCACCTCGAGCAGCAGGCGCGACAACTGGGCCAGCACGTCGGGGTTCTTGCGCTGGTGGCTGACGTGGTGGCGAGCCAGCTCGATCAGGAAGCGGGTGGCCTCCTCGGCGCGGCCGCTGCGCCGCAGGGCCTCCGCCCGCAGGTGGACGGCGCTGTCCGGCAGCTGGGCGGGGCGGGTGGCGAAGCCCTCGGTGAGGTCGAGGATCTCCCCCCAGCGCTGGTGGCGCCCGAGGGCCATGGCGGCGAGCTCGATCTTCTCGCGCAGCACCGGCTGCGCCACGCCCCCGGAGGAGCGCCCGGCGCGGGCCAGGGCCGGCAGCTCGGCGAGCACCCGCTCCTCCTGCCGCCGCCGCCGCACCGCGGCGCTCTCGAGTACGGTGACGGCGGGCGCCAGGGCGTGAGCAGCGGGCAGCGATAGCTCCACCTGGCCCTTCGAGAGCACCAGCCGCTGGCCGGCGAGGCGCGCCTCGAAGCCGAGAGGCAGAGCGAGCGGCGCGGTGCCGCGGTTCGGCACCTCGACCGCCGGCTCGACCGCCGCGCCCAGGGAGGCCAGGGCCAGGGACTGCCCTTCCCGGAGCAGGTGGACGTAGATCGGGTCACCGATCAGCAGGTCCCGCTCCAGGGGATCGAGCTCCCAACCGGTCTTCAGCAGGTCGAGCCCACGCTCCACGTCGCCGCCAACGGCCTCCCAGCGGGCCAGCAGGTAGTAGGCCCAGGCCTCGCGGCTGCCGCGGGAGACGACGCCGTCGAGGATGCGGCGAGCGCGGTCCTCGAAGCCGAGCAGGAGCAGGGACTGGGTGGCTTCCAGGGCTAGGAGGTCGGTCTCGGCGGTCAAGTCGAGCACCCGCTCATAGGCCAGGGCGCCGTCGACCGAACGCCCGGAGAGCAGGGCGAGCCGCCCGCGCAGCACCTCCTCGAGCAAGGAGGTCTCCTGCGCGCCGTCGGCCGCCAGCAGCTCGGCCGCCACCGTCCCCTTGCCGGCCTGCACCAGGCTCTGGGCTCGCCAGCGCCGCGCCAGCGCGGCTCCCCGGCCGCCGGGAGGAAGGCTCGCGGCCTGTCGTTCGAGATCGACCGGATCGGCGCTCTGGGCGAGAGCCCGCTTGAGGGCCACCAGGGTGGCGCGCTCGTCGTTGGCGCGCGACCGGCCGGCCAGCTGCCCGGGCCGGGCGCCGGTCTCGCCGCCGAACAGCCCCAGCAGGGCCGCCACGGCGCCGGTGGCCGCCAGGGTGCCCAGGGCCAGCAGCCCGAGGGCCCGCCGTGGGCGGCGGAAAGAGGCCGCGGCGCCCACCGCGCCGACCAGGGCGAGGCCCAACCCCAGCCGGGCGGCCCACAGGGCGGCCGGGTGGAGGGTCGGCCCTCGGGGCCTCACCTGGACCGGGCCCGAGTCCGGGGCGGCTGGGCCCCGCTCGAGGGCGTCCGCCCAGGAGGAGAGGGAGTGCAGCTGGAACGAGCCCCCTTCTTCCCGCAGATGGAGCACCAGGAGGTCGTCCACCCCCGAGGAATGTTGGACGTGAAAGGCGACGTCCGGCCCCTCCCCCTCGAGCCGGGTGGCGAGTTGCCAGGCCGCCCCCTGGGCAGGGCCGGTGGTCAGCTCGATCTCGGCTCGGGCTTCGGTGCGGGCCAGCTTCGCCAGCGGTGAGCCCGCTGCGAGCCGATCCAGCCAGGCCTCCGGCCCGCGGTCGAGGTAGGCCAGGGCCAGCTCGGCGGCGGCCCGTTCAGGGGGGCCCAGGGGCCGCGCCGCGGCCCGGGCATCGCCGGTCGGCATCAACACGAGGACCAGCCACCAGGCACTCAGCGGGGAGGGCGCTCGCCGTGCGCCCCTACGGAAGAACACTTCCTTCAACGAAGACTCCCGGAATTTTCGGAACCATCGTATCTCACTGCTCCTCAGACGATTCCCGGCACGGGTTGCCCTCACCCTGGCCTGCTACAGTACCTCTCGTGCTCGGAAACCCACGGTCGTGAACATCCCTACCCCTGCCTCTTCACCAACCGTCGCCGATCGACACCCTTCGGCCCGCAGCGGGCGGCCCCCTCTCGGCGACCGCGTGCCGCCCCGCGGCACCTCGGATCCGGAGGAGATTCTGAGCCTCTTCCTTGCCTGGGCCGAGGACGCCGGCTTCGAGCTCTACCCCGCCCAGGAGGAAGCTCTCCTGGAGCTGATGGCGCAAAAGCACGTCATCCTCAACACCCCCACCGGCTCGGGCAAGTCCCTGGTGGCCTTGGGGCTCCACTTCAAGGCCCTCTGCGAGGGCAAGACCTCCTTCTACACCTCACCGATCAAGGCGCTGGCGAGCGAGAAGTTCTTCTCCCTGTGCGACGACTTCGGGGCCGCCAACGTGGCCATGCTCACCGGCGACGCCGCGATCAACCCCCGCGCCCCGATCCGCTGCTGCACCGCCGAGGTGCTCGCCAACATGGTGCTGCGCGAGGGCGGCTGGCTCGACGCCCCCTACGTGGTGATGGACGAGTTCCACTACTACGCCGACGCCGAGCGGGGCTGGGCCTGGCAGGTGCCCCTGATCTCCCTGCCCCAGACTACCTTCCTCTTGATGTCGGCCACCCTGGGCAACCCGGCGCCGATCGCCGAACGGGTGGCCCGGGACACTGGCCGTGAGGTCGCGATCGTTTCGTCAGAACACCGCCCCGTGCCCCTCGACTTCTCGTACCGCGAGACTCCCCTCCACGAGACGATCGACGAGCTGCTGGCCGCCGGCAAGGCGCCGATCTACGTGGTCAGCTTCACCCAGCGCGAGTGCGCCGAGCTGGCCCAGAACCTGACCAGCATGAAGATCGTCGGCCGCGAGGAGAAAGTCGCCATCGTCGAGTCGATCCGCGACTTTCGCTTCGACACCCCTTACGGCAAGGAGCTGCGCCGCTTCCTCACCTTCGGCATCGGCGTCCACCACGCGGGCCTGCTGCCCAAGTATCGTCTGCTCGTCGAGCAGCTTTCTCAGAAAGGTTTCTTGCGAGTGATCTGCGGCACCGACACGTTGGGAGTGGGTGTCAACATCCCCCTGCGCACGGTGCTGTTCACCAAGCTGTGCAAGTTCGATGGCGAGAAGACCGTCATCCTCTCGGTGCGCGACTTCAAGCAGATCGCCGGCCGCGCCGGCAGGAAGGGCTTCGACGACCAGGGCAGCGTGGTCTGCCAGGCTCCCGAGCACGTCATCGAGAACCTGCGCATCGACGCCAAGATGTCCGGCGGCGGCAAGAAGAACCTGGTGAAGCGCAAGCCGCCCTTGAAGGGCTTCGTGCCCTGGAACAAGGAGACCTTCGAGAAGCTGATCGAACGGACTCCCGAGCAACTGGTGTCCCGCTTCCGCATCACCCACGGCATGGTGATGGATCTCCTGCAGCAGGACGCCGCCCACGACGATCCGAACGCCGACAACTTCCACGCCCTGCGCGCGCTGATCTCCCGCAGCCACGAGAGCGAGGAGCGGAAGAAGGAGCTGCTACGCCAGGCGGCCCAGCTGGTGCGCTCCCTCTATCGCGCCGGCTTGATCCGCATGACGCGCGACACCCAGACCGCCTTTCTCTGGGTGGCCGTGTCAGAAGACTTGCAGTGGGATTTCTCGCCCTTCCACACCCTCTCGCTCTACCTGGTGGAGACCCTCGACCTGCTCGATCGCGAGCAGCCGGGCTACGCTCTCGACGTGCTCTCCCTGGTCGAGTCGATCCTCGAGGACCCCTCACCGGTGATGT
>JBIOYC010000116.1:0-5484 GCA_044869955.1 Thermoanaerobaculia bacterium
CGCGCACCCGGGCCAGCAGCTCGCGCAGGGAGAAGGGCTTGGTCACGTAGTCGTCGGCTCCGAGGTCGAGGGCGCGCACCTTGTCCATCTCGCCCTCGCGCACCGACAGCACCAGGATCGGCACCGCTGTCCGCCGGCGCAGCTCGGCGATCAGGGCCAGGCCGTCCTTGACCGGCATGGCGAGGTCGGTGATCAGCAAGTCCGGCTCGGTCTGCTCGAAGCGGGTGAGGCCCTCGGCGCCATCGCCGGCGGTGGTCACCTCGTAGCCGGCCTGGGACAGCTCCCGCTCCAGGGCGGCCCGGATGGCGGGGTCGTCGTCCACCAGCAGCAGCCGGGGCACGGCGTGGCTCACGCGCTTCCTTCCGGGATGGCCGCAGAGGGGGCCGCCGGCAGCTCCAGGCGGGCCACGGTGCCGCCGCCGGAGCGGTCGAGGAGGTGGAAGGCCCCACCGACCGCCCCGACCAGGCCCTGGACGATCTCGAGGCCGAGGCCCCCGGCCCGGCGGTCGAGGGCCGCTGCTTCGCTCGGCACCCGGCCGGCGGGGGCCTCGAGGCGGCGGCGCACCTCCTCCGGCACCCCGGGGCCGCGGTCCAGCACCTCGACGCGCACTCGAGCGGACGAGCCCGGGTCGGGGACCGCGGCCAGCTCGATGGGCTCGCTCGGCGGCGCGGCGCGGGCGGCGTTCTCGAGCAGGTTGGCCAGCACTTCGAGGGCGAGGGAGGGGTCCACCCAGAGGTCCGGGCAGTCGGCGCTCACCCGCCGCTCGATCCGCCGCTGGCCGAGCAGCCGGGCCTGGCTGTCACAGGCGGCACGGAAGAGGTCCTGGGGCGGCAGAGGCTCGGGCCGAGGCTGCGCCAAGCCGGCCTCGAGCCGCGCCAGGGCCAGCAGGTTGTCGATCCGCCGGGACAGCCGCTCCAGCTCGAGGGTGAGGCTCGAAAGGCTGGCGTGGGCCGCGGTGTCACCCTCCGGCAGGCGGCCGGAGAGGCTCTCGGCGTCAATGCGCATGGCGGTCAAGGGCGTGCGCAGGTCGTGGGAGAGGGCCCGCAGCAGACCGGTCTTGAGCTGCTCGCTCTCCCGCAGGGCGGCGCCGTGGGCGGCCTGGGCCAGCAGCCGCTCCCGCTCCAGGGCCAGCCCGAGCAGGCGGCCGGCCGAGGAGAGCAGGGCGGGCGAGGCTGCGGGCTCGACGGCGAGCAGGGCGCCCACGGCCGTCCCTCCCACGTCGAGGGGCAGGTAGAGGGCGGGCGGACCGGGGGCCGCCTGGGCCGGGGCCGGCCGGCCGCTCGCCAGAGCGCGCAGCAGGGCCGCCGAGTCGCGGTGCAGCGCAGGCTCGCCGATCCCCGGAGCGGGCTCGAAGCGCCCCGGCCCCACGGGCAGGAGCAGGGTGCCGTCCCGGGCCCCCACGGCCGCCAGGGTGCGGTTCACGGCCTCGCCGAGGGCATCCCGCCGCGGCCCGGCGGCCGACAGCTCGAGGCTCAGCCGGTAGAGAGCATCGAGCTCGTCACCGCGGGCTCGGGCGTGCTCGGCCTGCTCGCGGACCGCGGTGACCAGGCGGGCGGCCAGCGCCGACCCGGCGAGCAGGCAGACCAGGGCCACCCAGTTGGCCGGGTCGGCGACGGTCAGGGTGCCGAAGGGGGGCAGGAAGAAGTAGTTGAGGCAGAGGGTGACCAGAACGGCGGCGACACCGCCGACCACGCCCCCGCCCCAGGCTGCCAGGACGAGGACCAGGGTGAAGTAGACGAAACCGACGGTCGCGGCGTTGGCTCCCCCCAGACGACCGAGGGCGGTCAGCCCGGCGACCGCGACTGGCATCACCAGCCAGGGCGCCAGGGCGGCAAAGGATGGCCTCAGAAGGGCTCCTTGCCGAACAGCAGCTCGAAGCCGATGCCCAGCAAGGCCGAGCCGTCCCGGGGCAGGTCCGGATCCTTCTTCGGCCAGCTGTAGCCGGCGATCACGCTGCCGTACAGGTAGGGCTTGCCGATCGGCCGGCGGAAGATCGCCCGCGTGCCGTACTCGCGCAGGGGCACCTCGGCATCGGTCGAGCCGCGGATGAAGAGCTCGCCGGCCATGGCGTTCGAGCGGCCCAGGTCGTGGTAGAGCAGCAGGGCGGAGCGCCACGACAGCCCCTCGGTGGACTCGGACATGGTGGCGACGTTGCCCCAGCGCAACACCAGATCCCGCTGCACCACGTGGTCGAGGTCGAGGCTGGTGGTCGAGCCGTAACCCTCGCGGTTCTCCCAGAAGACGGTCTCGCGCAGCCGCCAGACGGTGCGGTCGCCCTGAAACCAGTTGCGTCGCCAGCGGGCCTGGGCGAAGACCTCGGGGGCGCTCTTGAGCCGCGCGCCGACGCGGAAGTCGAGGCGGCTGGCCCAATGGCCGGGAGGGTGGTAGCCGAGCCCGGCCAACCACTTCTCCTCGGTCTCGAGACCAAACACCGAGGAGCGGATGGCGAAGCCTTCCTGGCGGTCCTGGATCAGCTCGTCCTCGTCATCGCGACCCAGGAAGAGGTTGAGCCGCCGCTCCAGGTTGGGCAGGTCGTAGCGCAGGCGCAGGCGGGCCTTGGGATCGAAGCCCTCGAACTCGGTGTAGAGGCCCGACAGCTCCACCCGGCCGGAGACCCGGCGGGCGCTCGCCACGTCCGGCTCCCCGCCCAGCAGGCCGTCGAACCACAGAGTGGCGCTGCAGAAGGTCTCCTCGAGCTGGCGGCGGGCGCTGTCGAGCATGGGCTCCTCGGCGGCGGTGCCGATGCGGCAGAGGTCCCGCAGGCGGCGCTCCTGGGGCTGCGCGATCGGCTGCCCCGCCTCGGCGGGGGGCGTGGGCTCGTTCGGGATGGGGGGCTCGGCCGGGAGGGGGGGCGAGGGCTCGGCCGGAGGAGCGGCCGCCGCAGGGGCCGCGGGGGTGAGGAGGATCTCCTCGTGGGCGGTGGTGGCCGGGGCGGTCCGGCCGGCACAAGCCAGGAGCGGGCCGAGCACCAGGAGCCAACCCAGTACCGGCCCGCCGCTCGAATGTCTTGACGGCATGCCGAGATCCTATGGGATCTCGACTCGCCTTGCTCGCCGGCGCCTCAGTCGTGACCGTGGTGACGCTTGCCGGAGGGCGCGCCGCCCCCGGCCGGGCACTCCGCAACGTTCGCCGCGAGCTCCTGGCGCTGCTCGGGCGTCAGCAGCAAGTAGACGGCGTGGAGGGCCCCCACGTGGGCGGTGACCGTCTCGCTCATGGCGTTGGCGAGCGCCTGGGCCTGGGCGCGGGCGGCTTCCTCGGTGTAGCCGTCGGAGAGGGCGAGGTCGTGGAGCGCCTTGCGGGCCGCCTCCACCGCCGTGCGCTGGGCCTCGTGAGCCTCGTGCTGGGCCTCGAAGAGGGCGTGGATCTCGGTGCGTTGGCTTTCGGTCAGGTCCAGGTCCCGGAACAGGTGGTGGGGACCGCCGCAGCCTCCGGGGCCGCCACGGAAGCCGAAGCCGTCACCCGGTCCGGGCTGGGCGAGGGCGACGAAAGCGAGCGGCAGGGCGAGGGCGGCGACGATCGCCAGGGTGAGCCAGATTCTTTTGGGGGTCTTCATGGTGATCTCCTTTCGAGGGCATCCTGTCGCGGCTCCGGGTTAGCCGGCGTCAACCGGACGAAAAACCAGGTAAAGGAAGGTAAAGGGGGCGGCTTCCCCGGCTTCGGCCGTGCTCGCGGCCGCTATCATCGCTCGCCATGCGGGTGCTGCTGGTCGATGACGACACCGAGCTCTCCGCCCTGCTCTGCGAATACCTCGAGCAGGACGGCTTCGAGCCGACCGCCGTGGCCGACGGCGAGCGAGGCGTGGTCGAGGCCCTGACCGGCCGCTACGACATCGTGGTCCTCGACGTGATGATGCCCAAGGTCAACGGGGTCGAGGCCCTGCGGCGGATCCGCCAGCAGAGCCGGGTGCCGGTGCTGATGCTCACCGCCAAGGGCAGCGACGTCGACCGCATCGTCGGCCTGGAGCTGGGCGCGGACGACTACGTCCCCAAGCCCTGCACCCCCCGCGAGCTGGCCGCGCGGCTGCGCGCCATTCTGCGCCGCACCCGGCCGGAAGGCCCGCTGGCGGCGCCCCTCGCCGTCGGCCGGCTGACTCTCTGGCCCGAGCGGCGCAGCGCCACCTGGGACGGCCGGCCCCTGGAGCTGACCAGCACCGAGCTCAACCTGCTGCTGGTGCTGGCCCGCCAGGCCGGCCAGGTGGTGAGCAAGGCCGAGCTGTCGGAGGAAGGGCTCGGCCGTCCCCTCGCCCGCTTCGACCGCTCGATCGACGTCCACGTCAGCAGCCTGCGCGGCAAGCTGGGCCGGCTCTCCGACGGCCGCTCCTGCATCCAGACGGTGCGCGGCATCGGCTACCAACTGGTTCGGGAGTAGCACACCATGGGACGCCTGTTCTGGAAGTTCTTCCTGGTCTTCTGGCTGGTCCTGGCCACCGCCTGCCTGGCCGTGGGGGCCTTCTTCTGGCGGCGGATGCACGGCCTGCCGGCGGGGGACCGGCTGCGCTCGGCGATCACCGCGGAGGCGCCGGAGACGGCCCTGCCGCACCACCCTCCCGGGCCCCTTGCCCGCCACCGGTTGCGCCACGGCCCGCCCGCGCCGTGGTGGCCGCTGTCGATCGCGGTGGTGGTCAGCCTGGCCTCGAGCGCCCTGCTCGCCTGGTACCTCTCGAAGCCGATCCGCTCCCTCTCGTGGGCCTTCGACTCGGTGGCGCGAGGCCGCCTCGACACCCGGGTGGCGCCCCGCATGGGCCGGCGCCGCGACGAGATCGCCGACCTCGGGCTGGGCTTCGATCGCATGACCGCGCAGCTCGAGGTGCTGATCGACGGCCAGCGCCGACTGCTGCACGACGTGTCTCACGAGCTGCGCTCGCCGTTGGCCCGGCTCCAGGCGGCGATCGGCCTGGTCCGCCAGAGCCCGGCGAAGCTCGACTCCTCCCTCGACCGCATCGAGCGCGAGGCGGTGCGGCTCGACGCCCTGGTCGGCGAGCTGCTGACCCTCTCCCACCTCGAAGCCGCCACCGGCGGTGGCCCTCGCCAGCCCCTCGACTTGATGGAGCTGGTGGCCTCGATCGCCGACGACGCCCGCTTCGAGGCCGAGGCCGCCGGCCGCGAGGTGCGCTTCTCGGGCGCCGGCGAGGTGATCGCCGAGGTCCAGGCCGAGCCCCTGCACCGAGCCTTCGAGAACGTCCTGCGCAACGCCGTGAAGTTCACCGCCGAGGGCACGGCGGTGGAGGTCGAGACGGCCGTGGCGCCCGACGGGAGCTCCTTCCTGGTGACCGTGGCGGACCGCGGCCCCGGGGTGCCCGAGGCCGACCTCGAGCGCATCTTCGAACCGTTCTATCGCGGCGACAACGGCCCTGGAGCCGGCGGCACCGGACTCGGCCTGGCCATCGCCCGCCGGGCCGTGGAGCTCCACGGCGGCGCCCTCCGGGCGAGGAACCGCGAGGGGGGAGGGTTGACGATGGAGATCCGGCTGCCGCTGAGCCTCCGG
>JBIOYC010000117.1:0-16019 GCA_044869955.1 Thermoanaerobaculia bacterium
TGATGCGATCCGTGAAACGGGAAGCTGGCCCTCGGGGAGGCACCACCACGGTGTCCAAGGACGGCCGACTGGTCCGCAAAGCCTTCCTGATCGGTGTCGACGAGGCCGAGGCCCTGCGACGCGCCGCTTTCGAGGAGCGTCGCAGCGAGGCATCGATCGTCCGTGAGCTGATCCGCCAGCACTTCGGCATGGCGCCCGAGGAAGTGGTCGAGGACGACATCGCCATCTGAGCTGGAGGCCGTGTAAGGAGCGGGATAGACCTTGAGCTGGCCAGGATAGTGTTCAGGTTTATTCATCGTATTTCCAGCCATTGTTAGGATGTGAATACGCCGCACGCTCTATCTATGTGTACGCTACTTAAATCCGTCCGGCGGATTGGGCCGGCCTTCGTGCCGGCATGGAGCCGGGGCCAAGGCCGGCCGGAAGGAGCGACACATGTTGCGCTGGGTGCTTCTGGTATGGCTGGACCTGGAAGGCTGGTGGACCAGGCCCGTGGCTCCCGAGCAGGAAGGCGGCTACATCGATCCATCCGGGCAGACCGCTTTCGGGAAGGTCTGTTCCTGGAGAGCCGATGATTGAGTGGTCTCATGCGCCGAGGGTCATCGCCCTCGGCGCTGGACTTCCTTGTCACGAGAACGACCCTCTGTCGCACCGGACCTTCAGATGAAGTTATATGTATGGTAAATCGAGGGCACAGAAATGCACATAAGCCGTGAGCTGCTGGATGCAGTCGCACGCAGCGCAATCCCGCCCCGAGTCCTCGTCGAAATCCTTGTACGGCATTTGATGGAGCTTTGCCCTGTGTGCAACGCGGCGATGACGGGTCATCGGACGGTACCCCGGGGTGGGCCCCAGCATCTGGATGCCGTCAGCTCAGTTCTGCAGCATGCCGCACCTCGCCGACCCCACCGCCCGGAACAGGATCGCGCCAGGCGGTGGGTCGAAGAGCTGAGGCTGCTGCATCCCGAGAAGCGGAGAGGCGCCGTGGCTCGTGCGAGGAGCCGTTTCTACGGCACGTTCTTCACTGACCTCCTGCTGCGAGCGGCCAAGGGCTGCCTTCCTGGGGACCACGAGGGATCCAGGAGCTTCGCCGAGGCAGCTCGCGCTGCGATCGAGAAGGCTCCCCCCGAGATCCGGAGCGAGTCTCAGGCGGCCCAGGTCCTCGCCCTATTGGGCAACTACCTGCGCATCCAGGGAGATCTCCCAGCGGCCGAGCGCGAGCTCCAGGAGGCGCGGCGCCGGATCGAACGGTGTGGGGTCAAAGACGCTCTCGCCTGCGCGGACGTCGACTGGCTGGAAGGCGCGCTGCGCAAAAGGCAACGACGCTTGCCCGAGGCCGAGGAGCTCCTCTCGCGCAGCGCTCTGCTCTATCGGGTGGCGGACGATTCCCTGGGGACAGCTCGAGCCTTGCTCTCTCTCTCCGATGCCTACCGCATGCAGGGAGACCTCGCCGCGGCTCTCGATGCGGTCTACCGAGCTCTCGGGTCCTTCCAGCACTCGGAGGATCGTCTGCTCTACCTCTATGCCCGCTACGACCTCGCCTACAACCTGTACTCGCTGGGCCGCTTCGAGGATGCCTTGGACCACCTCGTATTCGACGAGGACGAGTTCGAGGAGCTCAGCGATTCCTTCCTTCAAGTCCATCGGGTCTGGCTGGAGGCCAAGCTCGGTGCCGAGCTTGCGGACGAGTCTGCCGAAGCTCGGTTTCTCGAGGTGCAGCGCCTGGTCGCGGGGCGGCCTCTCGACTTGGCCCACGTCGCCCTCGACCTCGCCCTGCTTTACTTCCGGCTCGGCCGGTTCGACGACGTCAAGCGGGTCGCCGCCGAGGCGGCGGCCCTGTTCGAGGCGCAGAGCGTCCATCGTGAGGTGTTGGCGGCCCTCCTGCTCTTCCGCGAAGCCGCCTTCGCCCAGCGGGTCACCGACGACCTGATCCGCCGGGTCGCGACCTTCCTCGAGCAGGCGAAGTCGGATCCCTCCCTCTGCTTCGAGGCGGGAAGGTAGCCTCGGGGCGGTCCACCGTCGCCTCAGCCGGGAGCGACGTCGGGCGCGATCGGTTCCGGCAGGGCCGGCTCCCGGCGTAGGCGGAGGGTGAGCACCCCCGCGGCGATGACCAGGAGGGCGCCCAGGACGAAGAGGGCGTCCGCCGACCGGCCCCAGATCAGGGCGTCGAAGAGGCCGGCGAAAACCACGCTCGAATACAGGAAGGGTCCCACCCAGGCGGCCGGGGCCGAGGCGTAGGCGCGGGTGAGCAGGAGCTGTCCGAGCGTGGCCGCTACCCCACAGAACAGCAGGGCCAGGGTCGCGCCAGCCGTCGGCGTCTGCCAGGTGAAGAGGGCAGGGCCCGCCGAGACCAGGGTGGCGATCGCCGCGAAGTAGAACACGATGCGCGCCACCGGCTCCGTGGCCGTGAGGCGGCGCACTCCCACCTGCGCCACCGAGCCCAGCAGGGCCGAGACCAGAGCCCACAGGGCCACGGGCTGGAACACCCCGGTGCCCGGCCGCAGGATGACCAAAATGCCCAGGAAGCCGAGCCCCAGCGGCAGCAGCAGCCGGGGCGACATCCGCTCGCCGAGCCAAAGGCGCTCGATCGGGGGCATGAACAGGGGCAGGGTGTAATTGAGCAGCAGCGCGTCCGCCAGCCGCACGTGGGCGATGGCGTAGAAGAAGCCGTACATTGCCGAGAGTCCGAAGAGTCCCCGGACCAGGTGCTCGCCGAGGTGCTCGGTGGCGAGCCCGGAGACGCCGCCGCGCGCGCACCAGGGCAGCAACAACAGCAGCGACAGCAGGTTGCGGCAGAAGACGATCTGGCTGTTGCCGAGGGTCGCCGAGGCGGTCTTGACCGCAGCGCCCATGGCGGCGAAACAGCAGGCCGAGGCGACCATGTAGAGGGCGCCCCGCTGGAAGGTCGTCAGGCGAGCCAAGGAGGCCGTCTCAGGGGGTCGCGGGGCCCGGGAAGCCGGGCGAGCGGCGCACCCGCTCGGCCTGACCCAGATGGCGATGGTCGTGGGCCACGATCAGGCTGACCCCGGTGGCGGCGGTGAAGCGGAGGGGCGCGAAGGGGTTCTTGAAGCGCACGGCGTTGAAGTCGAACCCCCGGGCCTCGGCGAGCCCCCTGCGCAGCCGTTCGTGGGCAGCCAGGAAGGCCGCCACCAGCTCGTCCTTGGGGCGCACGGGGCCGGGCAGGGCCAACCGGGCGACGGGCAGCTTGCGCTTCGGCGGCGGCTCGATCTGGCCCAGGAACCAGTGCGCGAAGAACCCCAGCTGGAAGGGCACCGACCCGGCTCGAGGGCTGCCGTCCCCCCGGGCCGCCTCGAGCGAGGTGAGGATCGCGCCACCGTAGACCTCATTGGTCTTGGTCAGGTGGTCCAGGCACTGGCCGATACTCCAGGCCCGCCCCCCGTCCGGCCGCCAGTCGAAGGCCCCCTGGTCGACCTCGTCGGCGAGGTGGCGCACGGCGTTGTCGAGCAGGTTCAAGGCCGTGAGCACCTCCTCGGCGCTGGTGACCCGGCGATAGGCCAGAGGGGGGCGGCTCATGGCGGCATAGGATACGAGAACTCATGACCGCCTCCCACACCGCCCACTCTGAAGCTTCCGCCACTCCCGCCTGGAGGGCCCTCGCCCGTCATGCCGAGGCGCTGCACGGCTTCTCGCTGCGCGCTGCCTTCGCGGTGGACCCTGGTCGCTTCGAGCGCTTCTCCTTCCGGCTCGGGGACCTCCTGGTGGACCTCTCGAAGAACCTGATCACCGAGGAGACCCTGGGGTTGCTGGTCGCGCTGGCGGAGGAGCGAGGGGTCGCCGCTCTGCGGGACCGCATGTTCGCCGGCGAGGCGATCAACTCGACCGAGGGCCGGCCGGTGCTCCACGTTGCCCTGCGCGACCGCTCGGGCCGGTCGATCGAGGTCGAGGGACGGGATGTGATGCTGGACGTCCGGGCCGCCCTCGAGCACCTCCGCAGCTTTTCGGAGGCGGTGCGCTCGGGGGAGTGGAAGGGCTTCACCGGCCGGGCGATCACCGACGTGGTCAACGTCGGCATCGGCGGCTCGGACCTCGGGCCGTTGATGGTCGCCGAGGCATTGAAGCCCTACTGGGACGGGCCCCGGCCCCACTTCGTCTCGAACGTCGACGGCGCCCACCTGCACCATGCCCTGGTCGGGCTCGACCCGGAGACCACCCTCTTCCTGGTGGCCTCGAAGACCTTCACCACCCAGGAGACTCTCGCCAACGCCCTCTCGGCCCGAGAGTGGCTGCTGGCGCGGGCCGGCGATCCAGCCCACGTGGCGCGCCACTTCGTGGCCATGTCGACCCACACCGCCGAGGTGGCTCGCTTCGGCATCGCACCCGAGAACATGTTCGTCTTCTGGGACTGGGTGGGAGGTCGCTACTCGCTGTGGTCGTCGATCGGGCTGTCGATCGCCCTCGCCGTGGGCTTCTCCCGCTTCGAGGAGTTGCTCAAAGGAGCGTTCGTCGCCGACGAGCACTTCCGCACGGCGCCCCTCGCCGAGAACCTGCCCACGCTCCTCGGCCTCCTGGGTGTCTGGTACACCGACTTCCTGGGCGCCGAGGCCCATGCAGTCCTACCCTACGACCAGAACCTCCACCGGCTGCCGGCCTTCCTGCAGCAGCTGGACATGGAGTCGAACGGCAAGTCGGTGGACCGCGAGGGCCGGCCGGTGAGGGTGCCCACCGGGCCGATCGTCTTCGGCGAGCCGGGCACCAACGGCCAGCACGCCTTCTACCAGCTGCTGCACCAGGGCACTCGTCTGGTCCCCTGCGACTTCCTGGCCGCCGCCGAGCCCGGGCATCCCCTCGGCCGGCACCAGGAGCTGCTGCTGGCCAACTTCTTCGCCCAGCCCGAGGCCCTGATGCGCGGCAGGACGCTCGACGAGGTGCGTGCCGAGCTGGCCGCCCAGGGGCTCGACGCCGGGGCGGTCGAGCGCCTGGCCCCGCACAAGGTGATGCCCGGCAACCGCCCCTCGACCAGCTTCCTCTTCCGGCGTCTCGACCCCCACACCCTCGGCCTCCTGCTCGCCCTCTACGAGCACAAGGTCTTCGTCATGGGGGCGGTCTGGAACGTCAACTCGTTCGACCAGTGGGGCGTGGAGCTGGGCAAACAGCTCGCCAAGGTGATCCTGCCCGAGCTCGCCGGCCCGGAGGAGGTCACCGGCCACGACGCCTCGACCAACGGGCTGATCGGTGACTACAAGCGGTTGCGCACGACCGCCTGCGAATAGCCAGCCGCCATCCTCCCGTTTGAGATCACAGAACGTGATCTCAAACGTGGCGACACGACCCTTTCGGCCGGGGAACCCAACCCTCCTTCGAGGTCGTCATTGTCCGTGTTGAAGGATGTTAGGATTCTCCCGCCCTCGTGCTACCTATGGATCATCGCTTCCGCGCCTCGATCGGGGATCGGTCTTGACGTCTGAGACCGACCTGATGCGGGTGTCGCTGGTCTTCCTGGCGGTCGCCTCGCTCCTGACCTTCTCGATCCTCTTCTTCCTCTATCGACACTACCGTCGCAGCTACCTCCAACGCTGGGAGCGCTCCTGGTTGTGGCTCGCCGTCTACCACCTCGGCGCGCCGGTCTCGTTGCAGCTGAACCTCTCCGGTGCGGCGACGCCCCTCGCCGTCCGGCTGCTCGCCAGCTCGCTCGTCCACACAGCCTCCTGCCTCCACGCGGTCTACCTCCTCGCCGGAGCGTGGGAGCTGCGCAATGGGCGTGCTTTGGGTCGCCGCTGGCTGCGCATCTGGTCGCTCGCGGCGGTCTGCATGGGGCTCTTCCTGGTCGCCCTCTTCTCCTGGGACTCCGCTCTCGTCCACGAGCGGATCCTGGCCCGTTCGGGCGGGCGGGGCCTGTTCTACGGCCTGGCCTTCGTCCCCGCCGGGGTGATGGTCTGGCGGGCCCTGGCGGGTCGCAGCGGCATCGGCTATCGCCTGCTCGGCGGGTCGATGGTCGGCTACGGTGTCTATGGCTTCCACGTCCTGGCCCTGACCGCCTACAGCTACCTCGACCGAGAGGTCCACCCCTACCAGCTCTACCTCGGCTTCATCGAGATCCTGCCCCAGATGGGCATCGCGGCCGGTATGGTGATCGTGCTGCTCGAGGAGGAGCGGCGCAGCGCCATCCAGGCTGCCCAGCAGATCGAGCACCTCGCCTACCACGACCCGCTGACCGGCCTGCCCAATCGCAGCCTCTTCCTCGACCGGCTGCGCTCCGTGCTGGCGAGCGCCCCCCGCCACGGTCGCGAGGTCGCCGTGGCCTTTCTCGACCTCGACCTGTTCAAGCGCATCAACGATTCCCTCGGCCACGCCGTGGGCGACGAGATGATGCGGGGCGTGGCGCAGCGCCTGCGCAACGCCCTGCGGGCCGGTGACACGGTGGCGCGGATGGGCGGCGACGAGTTCACCCTGCTGCTCGAGGTTCAGGAGCGGGCCGACGCCGAGAAGGTGCTCTCGCGCGTGCTGGAGTCGCTGCGCCAGCCCTTCCTGGTCCAGGGCCGGGAGCTGATCGTCACGGCCAGCGCCGGCGTGGCGATCACCGTCGGTCAGCCAACGGTGGCCGAGCACCTGCTGCGTCACGCCGACCTCGCCCTCTACCGCGCCAAGCAGGAGGGCAAAGACGTCTTGCGCTTCTTCGAGGGCGGCGTCGAGGACGACCATGCCGTGCGTCTCGCCCTGGAGCTGGGCCTGCGGCGAGCCCTCGATGCGGGGGACCAGCTGCAGCTCTACTACCAGCCTCTGTTCGCCGCGGGCAACGGCGCCGTGGTCGGTGTCGAGGCCCTGCTGCGCTGGCGGCAGCCGGGCGGCCAGCTGCGCCTGCCGACGGACTTCGTGCCACTGGCCGAGACCAATGGGCTGATCGTGCCGCTGGGCCGCTGGGTCATCGAGGAGGCCTGTCGCCAGGCGGCGCGCTGGCGCCAGGGAGGGGCGGCGCTGACCATGGCGATCAACCTCTCCGCCCGCCAGCTGAGCGCCGCGGAGCTCGTCCAACAGCTGGCGCGCTCGCTGGCCGACAGTGGCCTGCCGGGCTCGGCGCTCCAGGTGGAGATCACCGAGTCGGTGGCCATGCAGGATGCCGCGCTGGTCGGCTCGGTGCTCGCCCGGCTGCGGGAGCTGGGGGTGACCGTGGCCCTCGACGACTTCGGCACCGGTTACTCCTCCCTCGCCCATCTCCAGAGCCTGCCGATCGACGGTCTCAAGATCGACGCCTCCTTCGTCAAGACCGTCCACAGCGATCCCGGCTCCGAAGCGATCGTGCGCGCGATCCTCTCTCTCGGCAAGGAGCTCCAGCTGGAGGTGACGGCCGAGGGGGTCGAGACTGAGCAGCAGCTCGCCATCTTGAGGCGCCTCGGCTGCCCGCAGCTCCAGGGGTTCTTCTTGGGCCACCCCCTGCCGGCCGAGGAGCTGGAGACCTTCCTGACGGCGAGGGGGCTGCTGGGCGTGGCCTAGGCGGGCTGGTGCCGTGCTATAAGCCGGCCGTGTCCCCCCGGCCGATCGCCGTCTGGAGCCTGGCAGGGCTGGGCTGGCTGGCGCTCGCGTGTAGCCCGCCCGAGACCTCGAAGGCACCTAACCGCCCGCCGGTGATCTTCCTCGGGCTCGACGGCGCCGATTGGCAGCACCTCGACCCCCTGATCGCCGCCGGAGCCATGCCCAACCTCGCCCGGCTGGTGGCCGAGGGTCGCGGCGGCCCGCTCGCCACCCTCGATCCGCCCCTGTCTCCTCTCGTCTGGACCACCATGATGACCGGGGTGAGCCCTCTCGAGCACGGCATCCTGGACTTCGCCCGCCGCAACCCCGCCACCGGTGCGCCCGAGCCGATCGGCAGCGGGGACCGCAAGGTGCCGGCAATTTGGAACCTCGCCTCGGTGGCAAAGCGGCGGGTGGCGGTGATCGGCCTGTGGGCCACCTGGCCGGCAGAGCCGGTCGAGGGGCTGCTGATCGCCGATCGCTTCTTCGCGGCGGGCAGCCGCCGGCCGGCGCCACCGGCGTCGGTACATCCCCCCGAGCGCGCGGCCTGGGCCGAGGCGAAGCGGCGGGAGGTCGAGGCGGGAGTGACCCGGGAGCAGCTCGCCGCCTACCTGCCCGGGCTCAGCGAGGCCGACTACCGGCGAGCGAAGGCCCTGGCCGAGCCTCTCTCCGACCCGATCTCCGGCCTCGAGCGCATCCTGGTCGAGACCCGCCTCACCCACGCCTTGGCCCTGGAATGGCTCGAGGACGAGCCCTCTGACCTGGCTCTGGTCTACTTCGAGGGCACGGACCTGGTCGGCCACCTCTTCGCCCCTTACGCGCCGCCCCGGCTGCCGTGGATCGCCGAGGCGGACTTCGCCCGCTACTCCCAGGTCCCCGAGCGCTACTTCCGCGAGGTCGACCGGCTGCTGGGCGACTATCGCCGAGTGGCCGAGAAGCGGGGAGCGATCCTGCTGCTGGCTTCGGATCACGGCTTCCACTGGGGGGCCGAGCGTCCCCGCGTGGTGGCGAGTGGCGAGGCGGCCACCGCCGGCCTGTGGCATCGGCGGGAGGGGATCTGGCTCGCCTGGGGACCGGGGATCGTGCCCGCGCCCCGCGAGGCGGCCGGCGTGGACCGTGTGGCGGCGACGCTCCTGGCCCTGCTCGGCCTGCCGCCGGGCCGGGGTCTCGCCGGACCACCGCTGCCCGGCTTCGCCCCGAGCCCTGCGCCGCCGGTCGACTACCGGGCCGGCTGGCGGCCCGTGGCGCCGGATCCGAGTGGGGTGAGCGACCCCGAAGCCCTGTCCCGGTTGACCGCCCTCGGCTACCTCGGCAGCCGCGAGGTGGCACCTCTGCCGGCGGCGAGCGGCGAGGCTACGCGCACGCCGGCCTCGTTCAACAACGAAGGGCTGATCCGCCGCGGGCAGGGGGACGGGGTGGGCGCCCAGGGGGCCTTCGAACGGGCCCTCTCCCTCGCCCCGGGCTATCCCTCGGCGGCCTGGAACCTGAGCGAGCTGCTGTGGGCGGCAGGACGCGAGACCGGGCGGAGCGACGAGCTGCTGGTCCAGGCGGCGAAGGCCGGGCTGCCCCTGGGCGTCGAGCGCGTGGTGGCGAGGGCCCGCGCCTGGCGAGAGAAGGGGGACGCGGGCCCCAGCCTCCGCCTGCTCGACAGCGCCCTCGCCGCCGGGATCACCGATCCGGCGCTGCGGCTCTGGCGGGGCCGCTTCCGGCTCGAAGGGCAGGACTGCCGCGGCGCCCTCGCGGACTTCGAGCAGGTCGTGGACGGCCTGCCCCAGGACCCCCTCGCCCATGCCTCGATCGGGCTGGCCCGAGCCTGCCTGGGCGACAGCGCCGGAGCCCGCCGGGCCTTCCGGCGTTCGTTGGAGCTGAACCCGGATCAGCCCGAGATCGAACGGTTCCTCGCCGCCAACCCGTAGGGGCGACGCATGCGTCGCCCGGGGGCGGAGAGGGTTCTGCCCGTAGTAATCTCACGTCACAGATCCGTCACGCAGCACCGTCCAAGGCCCCTGGGCCGAAGGAGGTTCGCCGTGCAACGAGCTCGGTTTCTCTGCCTGCTCCTCGCGGCCCTGGCCGCCCTGACCTCGCCCCTTCTCGCCCAGACCACCGGCGGCATCCTCGGTCGCGTCACCGACGAGCAGGGCGGGGTGCTCCCCGGGGTGACCGTCGAGGCCCGCAGCCCCTCGCTCCAGGGCACGCGGGTCGCGGTGACGGACGAGACCGGTACCTATCACCTCACGCTGCTCCCGCCGGGCACCTACAGCGTGACGGTGGCTCTCGAGGGCTTCGGCAAGGAACGGCAGGAGGGAATCGCGGTCGGCCTCGACCGTGAGACCACCCTCAACGTCACCCTCGCCCCCAGCGCGGCCGAGGAGATCACCGTCACCGGCCAGGCTCCCGTGATCGACACCACCTCGACTGCCTCCGGCGTGAGCCTCGATCAACGCTCGATCGAGACCCTGCCCTCCGGGCGCAACTACGCCTCGGTGGTGCAGATCGCCCCCGGCGTCTCCTCCGACGCCCACCCCGAGAACCGCAGCCAGGAATCGATCACCGTCTACGGCTCGACCGGCGCCGAGAACGTCTACTTCATCGATGGCGTCAACACCACCGGTGTCGAGTACGGCTTCCAGGGCAAGGAGCTGAACTTCGAGTTCATCGAGGCGGTCGACGTCAAGACCGGCGGCTACGAGGCGGAGTTCGGGAAATCCACGGGCGGCATCGTCAACGTCATCACCAAGAGTGGTGGCAACGATTTCCACGGCGACGTCTTCGGCTACTACAACGACAATTCCTTGCGCAGTGACGCCGACACCACGGTCGCCACCAACGGCTCGATCAACGGCCTATCGCGGGAGGACTACGGCTTCGACCTGGGCGGCTACCTCCTCAAGGACAAGCTGTGGTTCTTCGCCGCCTACGATCAGGTTTCGAATAGCACGGAGAACCTGCTGATCCTGAGCGGCAGCAATGCGACCCTGCTGTCGGACACCGAGAGCGATCGGGACCTGGCTGCCGCCAAGCTCACCTACAACCTGGCCGATGGTCACTCGGTGATCGGCTCTTTTTTCCAGGATCCCCGCGACGACTCCGGCGCCATTTCGGATTCCGGGCACAGCCTGAACGGTGAGCCTTCCACCTACCTGGGGACCCTCGAGACGGGGGGCCGGGACTTCGCCGTGCGCTACCAGGGGATTCTCTCGGCGAACTGGGTGGTCTCGGCTCAGGTGGCCCGCCACGAAGAGGAGAACTCGGTGGGGCCGGCCACGGCGGCCGGCGCCGAGGTGCAGTTCCGCGACGTCTCGCGCGACTTCTTCCAGACCGGCGGCTTCGGGTTGGTCCAGACCAAGGAGTTCCAGCGGGACTTCTACGGTGCCTCGCTCGGCGCCTTCCTCGGCAGGCACGAGCCCAAGCTCGGCATCGAGTACGAGAAGCAGGACGCCACCGTGGTCCGGCGCATGTCCGGAGGCCAGCAAGTCGACGTCTTCCCCAACCGGGTGAATCCCAGCCGGCCGATCTATCGCCACTTCTACTGGACGACGCCGGACGCCACCGTGGCCAACGCACCGATCTCGCAGCTCGTGGCCTCGCCTTCGCACGAGAACACCACGGTCTACCTGCAGGATCGCTGGACCCTGCTCGGCAACCTGACCCTCTCTTTCGGCGTGCGCTGGGACCGCCAGGAGATCTTCGACGCCTCGGGGGCCAAGCAGATCGATCTCAAGGACGACTACGCCCCGCGCTTCGGCTTCATCTGGGACCCGGGGCGGGACGGTCGCTCGCGGGTCTACGGCTCCTACGGCCGCTTTTACGAGCAGCTACCCATGGACCTGGTGATCCGCTCGTTCTCCTACGAGCGCCAGCCCCGCATCATCAACTACAGCCCCACGAGCAACCTCCCCGACGCGCAAGCGGAGGCGGACTTCGGAACCGATTCGGCCATCCTGGGTGGCTTCACCGAGCCTTCCGATCCGAACCTCGAAAACCAATACATCACCGAGTACCTGCTCGGCTACGAGCGGCAGCTGCTGCCGGACGTGGCGGTGGGTGTGAAGGGGATCTATCGCGAGTACGGCCAGGTGATCGAAGACTTCCTCTGCGCCGACGACGGCACGTACTGCATCGGCAACCCGGGAGAAGGGATCATGCAGCGGGTCTTCACCCTCGACTACTCGCGCACCCTGCCGGCCCCGAAGCCGAAGCGTGAGTTCAAGGGCGTGGAGGTCACCGCCACCAAGCGGTTTTCGAACGGCTGGCAAGCCCTGGCCTCGTACCTCTACTCGAAGCTCGAGGGCAATTTCGACGGCCTCTACGCCCCCTTCACCAACGTCGGCGCGGACCCCAACATCACCGCCGCCTACGACTACTTCGACTTCTTCACCGACGGCCAGGACCTGACCCGCATCACCAACACCGGGCCGCTGTCGAACGACCGCCGGCATCAGTTCAAGGTCTCGGGCGTGTATCAGACACCCTGGAAGCTCTCGATCGGTACCGCGGCCTACTACCGCACGGGCACGCCGGTCACCCGCTACGGCTTCTCAGACGCCTACGGCCGCTACGAGTTCTTTTTGACCGAACGCGGCGCCGAGGGCCGCACCCCGGCGACCTACGAGGCCGACCTCCACCTCGGCTACCCCGTGGAGGTCGGGCCGGTGAGGGTCAACGTGCTGCTGGACGTCTTCAACCTGCTGAACGCCCAACGCGCCATCCTGCTCGACCAGCGCTGGGGCTTCCAGGAGGCGGACAACAGCTCCCCCACGCCGGTCAACCCCGAGTACAAGGAGCCGGTGATAAGAACACCCCCGACGACGGTGCGGGTGGGGGGTGCGGTTGAGCTTCTGAGGGAAGCATCAAGGGGTCGACAACGGCCCGGATTGGTCATCCCCGCGAAAGCGGGGATCCATCTTGCCACCTTCTAAGGCGAGAGGAGGTTGCTCCATGAGGAGTCGCATCGGTGGGATTCTCGGCCTTTCGGTCTTCGTTCTCGGATGCGGTGCGCACGCCCCGATGCCCTTCGACCTCTCCGCCTACCGGCTGGTCGACCTCACCTACGCCTTCGACGACAAGACCCTCTACTGGCCCACGTCGCCCTCGGGGTTCCAGCTCCAGCAACTCGCCTACGGCCCCACTCCCGGGGGCTTCTTCTATGCCTCGAACTCCTTCTGCGCCCCCGAGCACGGCGGCACCCACCTCGATGCGCCGATCCACTTCGCCGAAGGCAAACGGACGGCGGACCAGGTGCCCCTCGAGCAGCTCATCGCCGCCGCAGTGGTGATCGACGTGGCCGCCAAGGCCGCGGCGGACCCGGATTACCGGCTGACGCGCGAGGACATGACTGCCTGGGAGGCGAACCACGGCGCCGTCCCGGCCGGTTCGATCGTGATGCTCCACACCGGCTGGGGCGAGCGCTACCCGGACCGCAAGCGCTACTTCGGCGACGACACCCCGAACGACGCCTCGAACCTCCACTTCCCCTCCTACGGGGTGGAAGCGGCTAGCTACCTGGTGGAGGAGCGCAAGGTGGCCGTGCTCGGAGTCGACACTCCCTCGATCGACCACGGCCCCTCGAAGGACCTCCTCGTCCACCGCGTGGCCGCCGCCGCCAACGTCCCCGGCCTCGAGAACGTCGCCAACCTGGGCCAGCTCCCCGCCACCGGTGCCTGGGTGATCGCCCTACCGATCAAGATCGCCGGCGGCTCGGGCGGGCCGGTGCGAGTGGTGGGGTTGGTGGCGAGGGGGAGGTAGGGGGACCGGCGCTGGCATCAAGGCATCAACTGCCTTATGCTGGCTCTCATGCGAACTACGCTGACTCTCGAACCGGATGTCGAATGCCGTATCAAGCACCTTCTGGAGGGCGATCGAGGCCGCAGCTTCAAGGAGGCGGTCAACACGGCACTTCGGCTGGGGCTCGATCAGATGGAGCGCCCGGCCACGCAGAAGAAGCCCTACACGATCAGGCCGAGGGATCTTGGTAAGTGTCGCCTACCCAACGTTGACGACGTGGCAGGAGCGCTGGCCTTCGCCGAAGGCGAGGGCTACCGGTGATCCTGGTCGATGCCAACCTCCTCGTTTACGCTTTCGTCAAGTCCTCGGTCCCGCACCTCGCCGCGCGGCGCTGGCTTGAGACGGTGCTTTCCGACTCCCCACGAGTCGGGCTGCCCTGGGCCAGTCTTCTCGCCTTCGTGCGGCTGACCACCAATCCGCGGATGTATGACCACCCCTCGACGATCGAGGACTCCTGGAGTCAAGTGGAGGAATGGCTCTCTCTGGACAACGTCTGGATCCCTCAGCCCAAGGCGACCCACCCGACCATCCTCGGCCGACTGCTGCGGGAGTCTGTCCACAAGTCCGACCTCGTCTCCGACGCTCACCTCGCCGCTCTCGCCATCGAGCACGGTCTCACCTTGGCGAGCACCGATGGCGACTTCGCCGGCTTCCGTGGGCTGAGGTGGGTGAACCCGCTCGGGGACGGGAGTCGGGCTTCTTGATTCGTCCCCCCCTACCTGACCACCGCCGTCACGATCGCGAAGTAGATCAGGATCGACAGCAGGTCCTGAATCACCGTGGCGAGAGGGCCAGCGCCGAAGGCTGGGTCGAGGTGGAGGGCGTCGAGGAGGGCGGGGAGGGCCATGGCGGCGATAGTGGCAGTGGAACAGGCGGCGAACAGGGCGAGGGAGACCCCGAATGCCAGGTCCGCCTCGCCCCAGCGCCAGAGCAGCAGGGGGAAGGCGGCCGCTGCCAGGGCCAGGCCGATGGCGAGGCCGGTCAAGAGCTCGCGCCGCAGGATCCGCCGCACGCTCACTCCGACGGAAAGCCCCCGCACCACCACCGTCTCCGTCTGAGTGCCCACGGCGTCGGCCAGGTAGACGATGCCGGGGATGAAGAAGGCCAGCATCACCTGCTCGGCCAGCTGGCGCTCGAAGGAGCCCACGAGGTCCGCGGCCAGCAAAGCGCCACCCAGGCCCACCAGCAGCCAGGGCAGGCGGTGGCGGAAGCGCCGCGGTACCGGCTCCGTGCTGGCGACGCGAGCCTCCTCCGTGCTCTTCAGGAAGCCGCCCAGCCGGCTGAGGTCCTCCTCGTGCTCGGCGAGCAGCACCGCGAGCAGCCGGTGAGGCGGGATCAGGCCATGGAACCGCCCCTCCTCGTCCACCACCGCCAGGGCGCTTTCCCGGTGCTGCACCGCCTTCCAGGCCGCCAACTCCTGATCCAGCCCCGGGGCGACCAGGGGTGGATCGGCGTCCATCAGGTCCCGGGCGGTGGCCTCCTCGGGCGCGGCGAGCAGGTCCTCGATCCGCAGGAGGCCGACGAAGCGCCCCCCTTCGCACACCGCGAGGTGGGAGACGCAGTCGAAGGTCTTCCCGGCGAGCGAGGTGTGGATCTCCCGGGCCGAGGCCGAGGGGGAGACCACGGGGACCTGGAGGCTGGCGTGCTCGAAGGCGGTTTCGTCGTGGGTGGCGGGCGAGGAGGCGGATGGATCGCCAGCGGCGCGGACCGGCATGGGGCTCAGATCCGCTCCGGCTCGAAGACCGTGCGCTCGTCGATCACGTTGCCGGTGTGGAAGGTGGAGCGGGGCTCGATCAGCACCAGGTGCACCTCCTCCGGCGCGATCGGCCGGTGCTCGACGCCCTTGGGGATGACCACCAGCTCCCCCGGGCCCAGGGTCACGGCGCCGTCGCGCAACTCGATGGTCAGCTCCCCTTTCACCACCCAGAAGAGCTCATCCTCGTGCTCATGGTGGTGCCAGACGAACTCGCCCTGCACCTTGGCCAGCTTGACTTGGCTGTCCCCCACGTCGGCCACCACCTTCGGGCTCCAGTGGTCGGTGAAGCGGCCGAACTTGCCGGCGAGATTGATCTTCTCGATCATGGTTGGTTCTCAGGCTCGTAGCTTCTGCTCGATCCGCCCCCAGAAGCCAGGAATGTCGAGCTCGACGCCGGGGGTGACCGCGGAGCGGTAGATCTCCCCCTCGGGGATCACCACCACGAAGCGCCCGGCCTCGTTGACCAGGAAGTCGATCTCCTTCTCTTCCGGGTCCACGATCCAGTACTCGCCGACGCCGCTTTCGGCATAGAGCTTGAGCTTCTGGACGCGGTCCCGACGGGCGGTGCCGGGGGAGCGAACTTCAACGAGCAGGTCCGGCGCCCCCTCGATGCGCTCCCGGAGGATTTCGCGGCGCTCGCGAGAGACGTAGACCAAGTCAGGCTGCACCACGGAGTGTTCTGCGAGATGCACGTCGAGGGGGGCGACGAACACCGTGCCGCCAGTGCTGTCGGCCAGCTCGTCGAGGAGTCGTCCGAGAAGCGTGATCACCAGCTGATGGAGGGGGGAAGGGCTGGGGCTCATGTAGAAGCTCCCGTAGATCAGCTCACAGCGGGGCTCGTCGGGGAGAGCCCTGTAGTCCTTCCTCCGAAACGGCCCCAGCTCGGCCGTGGCGGCGAGGGGCAGCTCTTCCAGGAGTGCGGGGGGCATAAAGGGGAGTATAGACCTCGAGTCGTCAGGGCTGACGGTGCTATCGTGGCCGCAGGCCCAGAGAGAGACTCCAAGGAGGGCTC